>JAGREN010000029.1:0-18449 GCA_020446505.1 Novosphingobium sp.
TCGGCCGCGCCGCGCGCAACGTCGATGGCCGCGTGATCCTCTATGCCGACCGCGTGACCGGAAGCATGGAGCGGGCCATGGCCGAAACCGACCGCCGCCGCGCCAAGCAGGAAGAGTTCAACGCCGAACACGGCATCACCCCCCAGACGATCAAGCGCCGCATCGCCGACATCGTCGCGCATACGGCCTCGCAGGACGGGGTCACCGTCGAGATCGATGCGGAAGGGCAAAACAACCTCGTCGGCCACAACCTGCGCGCCTATATCGAGGAGCTCGAAAAGAAGATGCGCGCCGCCGCCGCCGATCTCGAATTCGAGGAAGCAGGCCGCCTGCGCGACGAGATCAGGCGGCTGGAGGCAGACGAACTCGGCCTGCCGGGCGAGCCGTCCCACGCGCCACGCGTAGGGCGGAGCAACGAGGGCAAGCCGGGGACGCGGAAGACGCGCTACGGCAAGACGCAGAGGAAGTGGGGGCGGTGAGTCAGCCGCTTCAGGCCTCAAGATGTTAAGCTGAAGTGAAGAATCTCGAGAACAAAACATGAATATCCCCAGCTGTGACGAATTCTCGCTTGCCCCCTGTTGCTCTTCAGCAAATTGATTCAATATGTGGTTGCTGCACTTTTTTGAGGCAGCCAACATGAATCGCGCTGACGGCGGTAACATATCCATAAGATTCCCGAGATGCGTCCTGGCAAGGAGATTGCTATGACCCAAATCGAAAAGCTCTACGCCAAGCTGCTCGTCAATCCGCGCCAAACCATTTCTTTCCGCGATTTCGAGAAGTTGCTGCGCGCGTTCGGCTTCGAGCATGTCAGGACCAAGGGCAGCCACCGGCAATACGTCCACCCCAATGTCCCGCGCCCACTTCCGGTCCAGCCCGAAGCGAAGGACGCCAAGCCCTATCAGGTGCGGGAGTTTCTTGAACTGGTAGAGGAATACAGCCTATATATGGGTGGTGACTGAGCCGCTCTATCATATCAATCTGTTCTGGTCCGCCGACGACGCCTGCTGGATTGCCGACGTTCCGGACCTGCGCCCATGCTCGGCACATGGCGATACGCGCGCCGAAGCCATCGCCAATATCAACGATGCGATTGAGGGCTGGCTCGAAGTCGCTGCCGAGCGCGGTTTTCCTATACCGGAGCCGCGCTACCGCCCGGCCATCTACGCGGCTCGGTAGCTCAGGTCGTTAGCCCAACTCCCGTCAAGCTGAACTCGTTTCAGCATCCATTTTGCAACGCAGCCCGATCTTCAAGGACTGAAGGATGGACCCTGAAACGAGTTCAGGGTGACGTGCAGGGGGACATTCCTGTCAAGCGTGCCGCCTGACCGGTCGGGCCTCGACCCGACCGGCCCAGCGCAATCCCCTACTCCGCCGCCTGCATGTAGTTCGCAATGTGCTCGCTATCGGGCGGGACGCAGCCGTTGGTCGGGCCGAAGCCGATGTCCATGATCGGGGAGTCGTAGCCGCTGTTGACCACATGGTTGGCGTGGATCAGCAGGTCCTCGTCCAGCCCGGCGAGATAGCCGTCGATCAGGCGCTGGTAGTTGCTGATCGTGCCTTCCACGTCCCTGGCGAGGCGGAACTCGTCGAGGTTGTGCAGGCCAAGCTGCTGGATCGGCAGGTTCGAATAGTCCTGACGCGGGATTTCCGGGAACAGTTCGGAATCGTAGGGCAGGATCGTCGGCTGGCTCGGCGTGTCATAGTCCTCGCCTTCCGGACGCAGGGTCAGCGACCAGATCTCGTAGAGGCAGGTTTCCGGTGTCAGCGGCCTGATGCGGTAGCTCGACATCGAGGAGACCAGCGGCAGCAGGAAGAAGTGCGGGAAGACATAGTCCACCGCCTTGAACTTCTCCTCGGCGAAGACCCTGGCGATGTCGAAGGTCGGCGCGCCGCGTTCGCGCGCGTCTTCCTCGATGTCGTGATAGGCGCGGTCCATGAACTGGCCGACTGCCGCCATGGGATCTTCGGGCACGTCCATGTCGCGCAGCTTGCGGATAACCTTGCGCTCGGTCTCGTGGACCATGCCGTCCATGCCTTCGCCGCACTTGTCGTAGAAGTCGACCATCAGGCCGACCGCTTCCCTGGCATCGACGTCCATGTTCGGCGCCCAGCCGTCGCCATCCGGGCCATAGAGCGCGCCTGCCCCTACGCCGACCGCGTGAAGCTGCGGGTGGGTCTGCATGACGTGATAGCCTTCCTGGAAAGCTTCCATCGCGAGCTTCCAGTTGGTCGGCAGTACGGTCGCCACCCACCAGTCCATCTTCAGCTTGTCGGCATTGCGCGCGTCGATCCGCTGGGCGATGGGGCCGAGCGTTTCGCGCAGCGGCCGCGCGTTCTCGTCGAAGTTGATGAAAGCGCATCCGGCCCAGAAGTCGATGCGGACCGGATCGAGGTCGATCTCAGCCTGTTCGAGCACGTCCTCGCTGAACACCTTGCGTCCGAACACGAAAGTGCAGTCGCCTTCCGCATTCCAGCGCCAGCCGTGGAACGGACAGACGAAACCGCTCTTGCCGCAGTTGCCGGGTCCGTTGGCAAGCCGCACGCCGCGGTGGCGGCAGGCGTTCTTGAAGGCTTTCACCCCGTCCTTGCCGCGCACGACGATGACCGACTTGTCGAGGATCGTATATTCGACATAGTCGCCGACCTCGGGGATTTCCTCGAGCCGGCAGGCCATCTGCCACACGCGCGGCCACAGGTATTCCTTCTCCGCTTCGAAAAAGGCTTCGTCGTAATAGCGTTTTGCGGGAATTCGCTCGGGATCGGTGATCTGGAAGGGAACCTTCGCCAGCGCCGCGTCGACCGTATCAACCATCATGCTCTCCAGCCATTTCCGGCCGGCAGCAGACATGTCGCCTCGTTCACCGGTCCGTTCTGTGATTGACGGACTATCAGGCGCGTGCGGGGCGGTTCATGATTTGAGTCAAAATGCGCGCAGGGTGATGCATTATCCCCTGAACGTGTTCCTCACCGGCGGGACGACGTCGGCAAAGGCGTCCATCGCCTTCCACGAAGGCTCCGGCGCGTCTGTTCCGGCACGCGGTGCGTGAAGGGCATCGGTCCCGGCAGCAAGGTCGGGGATGTAGCGCGGGCAGTTGGGGAAGATAGCGCGAGCCGTGACCCGCACGATCATCTGCGCGCCGACAGTCTGCCCCAGCAGCGGATCGTTGCTCGCAATAGAGGCTGTGCCATTCACGCGCAGTCGTCGCGGCGCGCCGTCCATGGCGATGAACAGCAGCGCCACATTCGGATTCACCCCGACGTTGCCAAGACTGCGGAACATGCCGTTGCCGTCATAGTCCGGAAAGGCGAGTTCCGACGGGCCTGTGACCTGCACGAAGCCCGGCAGGCCACCCTTGAACGAACAATCCGGCCTGCCCTGCGCATCGGCTGTCGCGAGGAAAAAGAAGGCAGAGCCTTCGATGAAAGCCCTGTCCTCTTCGGTGAAGATCTCTCGCTTGAGATTCAGCAGGCGATCGGCCAGCGCGCGGCTGCCGAACTCGTCCTGAAGGGCGCGATTGCCGTCGTGATAGAAATCAACGTGGTCCATCATCCGCCCTCCCGCAGATGTCAGGCGCTGGCCTTCTCCCGCTCATAGCCGAAAACGAAGCCGCGGTAATTGTCTTCCGCGATCTCGTTGCAGCGGTCGCGATAGAAACCGAGCCCGCCCTGATAGACGAGCACCGAGCGTGGCTTGCCGGGCACATTGGTGCCCATGTACCAGTTGTTCTCGTCATTGATGCGAAGCTGGTCTTTCACCGTATCCATGGCATGTGCGTTCCACTCCGCCTCGGCTTCGGGCGTGGTATCGATGGTCGTCGCGCCGATTGCGCGCATGTGTTCGATGGCCCGGCAGCACCAGTCGACGTGCTGGTCGATCGAAAAGATCACGTTTGCCAGCACGCCGGGGCTGGCCGGGCCGGTGATCGTGAACAGGTTGGGAAAGCCCGCGACCATGATGCCAAGATAGGTGTGCGGGCCGTCCGCCCATGTATCGGCAAGGCGAACGCCATTCTTGCCCGTGATGTTCATCGAAATCAGCGGGCCGGTGACGGCGTCATAGCCGGTCGCGACCACCAGCATGTCCAGCGGGTAGGTGTTGTTCTTCGTCTGGACGCCATCGGCGGTAATGCGCTCGATGGGATCCTTGCGCAGATCGACGAGCGTGACGTTGTCCTGATTGAAGATCTCGAAATAGCCGGTGTCGATGATGATGCGGCGGGTGCCGACATAGCTGCCCGGCGGCGGGCAGAGCGATTCCGCCGTCTCTGGATCCTTCACCTTGGCGCGGATCTTGTCGCGCACGAAATCCGAGACTTCCTGCGCGACTTCGGCATTGGTCGAGACATCGCCATAGACGCCCACGAGCGCGGCGGTGCCGTTGGCCCATGCCTTCTCGTAATTGGCGAAGCGCACTTCTTTCGGATCGTCGAATGCGTGCATGCCGAAAGGCGTGTCGATGTTCGACGAGGTTGCGGCATAGGAGCCGCGTTGCCATTCGCGATGTTCCGGATAGCGGACGCGCAGTTCCGCGTGGTCCTCTTCGGTGAGCGGCGGCGTCAGGCAAGGCAGCGAGAACTGCGCAGTACGCTGCAGAACATAGAGGTGGTCCGCTTCCCTGGCGATGGCAGTAGATGCCTGCACGCCAGTCGAACCGGTGCCGAGCACCGCGATCCGCTTGCCCTTCAGTTCGACCTTGTCGCGCGGCCAGCGACCGGTGTGGTAAAGCTCGCCCTTGAAGTCGCCAATGCCGGGGATGTCCGGCAGGTTCGGTTCGGACAGGGCACCAGCCGCGCTGATGAAGAACTTAGCTTCGAAGCTGTCGCCCTTGTCGGTTCCGACTGTCCACACCTGGCGCGCATCGTCCCAGACCGCGCTGGTGACGGTCGTCTCGAACTTGATGTCGCGGCGGAAGTCATGCCGGTCGGCCAGGTGCGAGGCATAGGTCAGGATTTCGGGCTGAGTCGAATATTTCTCGGTCCAGTACCACTGCTGGTCGAGTTCCGGATCCCACGGCACCGAATAGTCGAGCGACGGCACGTCGCAACGCGCGCCGGGGTAACGGTTCCAGTACCATGTGCCTCCGACGTCGGTGCCCTTTTCGATCACGAGCGCCGTCATGCCCATCTGCCGCAGACGGAACAGGGTGTGCATGCCTGCAAATCCCGCGCCGACAACCAGCGCGTCGAAAGTCTGTGTCATGCCCGTAATTCTCCCAATGGCATTTCGAGCCTCAGCCCGCGATTAAAGCACGGGACAGCGGCCCGGCAAACAGCTTGTTCAATCGTGCTTCAGGTCCTGTTCGAGCGTGCGGCTCGCGATCCAGAACGCAATCGCCGCAAATATGCCGAGAAAGCTCGTGAGGATGAGCGCCCAGCGCAGCCCTTCTGCCGAACCCATGCTGACGGCCAGCGAGTCGCTGAGCAGCCCGAGGGCAAGCGGACCGAGACCGAGAGAAACCAGATTCGCGACGAACAACTGGATCGCCGATGCCGGCGCGCGCATGCTCGGCGGCGCGACTGAAAGCATCGAGGAGATGCCCGGCCCATAGTGCAGGTTCGACAGCAGCGAGTTGATCGCCATCGCGATCAGCGCCAGCGCGAGGCTCTCGGTGGTCATCGAAAAAACGAAAGGCGGAATGAACGCGAGCGCGGCGATGATGCAGATATACATGTTCCAGCGCACGTCGCGCTTGCCGTAACGGTCCGAAAGCTGGCCGCCGAGCCACATGCCGAGCGCGCCGAAGCCGCCGCTCATCAGGCCGATAGTGAGGCCGAGGAAACCCATCGATTCAAGACCGATGGCTGCCGCGAATTGCGCAACCTCATCCGGGTGGTTGCGCAGGAAGAACGAGGCCATGAACAGCGCATAGCCCACCGAGATGAAGGCCTTGATGGTGATTCCGCCGGTCGCCCAGAAATAGGACGGACGTTTCGCCAGGGCGGACAGGCACTCCTTGATGGTGACGCCCTTTTTCTGCACCTTGTCTCGCGCTGCCTTGAGGCGCTCTGCCGTGCGTGGATCCTTGAGCGTGAAATAGGCGAGCACCGCGAAGATCAGCCCCGGAACGCCAGCAAGGAAAAAGGCGGTGCGCCAGCCATGCGCATCTGCCACCATGCCCCCGAAGGCCATGCCCAGCAGTCCCCCCAGCGGCGCGCCCATGCCATAGAGCGCCAAAGCAGAGCCGCGTTTTTGCGTATCGGCATAGTCGATAATCAGCGAGTGAGCAGGCGGCGTGCAGCCTGCCTCGCCGATGCCGACGCCAACCCGGGCGAGCACGAGTTGCACGAAATTCTGGGCAAAACCACAGGCCGCGGTGCAGGCGCTCCAGATCGCGATGGCAACCGCGATGATGACCGAACGGTCCTTGCGCTCCGCCAGCACGGCAATCGGCAGACCCAGCAGGGTGTAGAGCACCGCAAAGGCAAGGCCGCCCATCAGGCCAAGCTGCCAGTCGGCAAGTCCGAGATCGTGCTTGATCGGCTCGGCAAGGATATTGACCACCTGCCGGTCGAGAAAGTTGATGATGTAGATGCCGAGCAGCAGGCCCATCACATAGTTGCGGTAGCCACGCGATACGGGGGCTGCGTGCAAGTCAGCGGGCATGTCTGCCGCCACGTTCGCCATCAGGAATTCCTCTCTCTTATTGCGAACGCCTAGTCGCTGAACTCTGCTCGGGCAATTGCAATTGCCGCAACTTTGCGTCCAGCCGCATTCGCGCTCGCACTTCCTCTGCCTCTGTCTTCCCTTTCCCGCGTCGTTTCGCACAGGACAAGTCGCAAATCGTAACCGCACCTCTGTCACAGGCGAGCCAGCCGCGACAGGGCTGTTGCGCCGCCTCGGTGACGATGGCACGATCCACACTGATAAGAGACATCGTAAGTGGGGAGAGAGAATTGCCGGGACAGGAAACCCCTATCGATGCGGTCGTCGTCGGCGCCGGGTTCGGCGGCATGTATGCCATCTACAAGCTACGATCGATGGGGCTCGCCGTCCACGGGTTCGAAGCGGCAAGCGATGTCGGCGGAACCTGGTGGTGGAATTGCTACCCTGGCGCGCGCTGCGATGTCGAAAGCCTCGACTATTGCTACGCCTTCGACGAGGCCTTGCTCGACGAGTGGAAGTGGAGCGAACGCTTCGCCACCCAGCCCGAGGTCCTGCGCTACGCCGACCACGTTGCCGACCGTTACGGGCTGCGCGAGCACATCACCTTCAGCGCGCGCGTGAATGGCTGCACATGGCACGAGGAGCAACGGCTCTGGACCGTCACGACCGAGAATGGCGATGAAGTCCGGGCCCGCTTTCTGATCGCCGCGACCGGCTGCCTGTCCAAACCGAACCGTCCCGACCTGCCCGGCCTCGACGACTTTGCCGGCGAGGTGCTATTCACCCAGGCATGGCCACACGAGGGATACGACCTTTCCGGCAAGCGCGTGGGCGTGATCGGCACTGGCTCGTCCGGCATCCAGACCATCCCGGTGATCGCCAGGGAAGTCGAGCACCTCACGGTTTTTCAGCGCACCGCCAACTTTACCCTGCCTGCCGTCAATCGGCCGATCTTTCCCGAATACGAGGCGGAAATCCGCGCCGACTATCTCGGCCACCGCCGGGAAATCCTGCAGAACCGGGCCGCGTCGGTAAAGCAGACGATTGCAGATTCGGCTTTCGACCTGACCGACGAGGAGCGCGAGGCGGCCTACGAAGCCAAATGGCAGCGCGGCGGCGCTGGCGGCATCCCGGTCCTGTTCGCGGACTCGCTGACCAATCCCGCCGCCAACGAGGAGGCCGCCAGGTTCGTGCGGCGCAAGATCAGCGAGATCGTCGACAATCCGGAAACCGCAGAGGCGCTGACCCCGCGCGATCACCCGATTGCGACAAAGCGCATCTGCCTCGACACCGATTACTACGCCACCTTCAACCGGCCCAACGTCACGCTCGTCGATCTGAAGAAGACGCCGATCGAGCGCGTCAGCACCGATGCTATCCGAACAACGGATGCCACCTATCCCCTCGACGTGCTGATTTTCGCAACCGGCTTCGACGCGATGACCGGGCCGCTGCGGGCCATGAACGTGCGAGGGATCGGCGGCCACACCATCGAAGAGGCCTGGGCCGATGGACCGCGGACCTGGCTGGGCCTGATGGTGGCGGGATTTCCCAACCTGTTCACCATCACCGGACCGGGAAGCCCATCGGTCATCGTCAACATGATCCCCGCGATCGAGCAGCATGTGAACTGGGTCGCAGACCTGATCGCCCACATGCGCAAGACCGGCCAGACCCGCGTGGAGCCACTCGATGCCGCGCAGGAGGAGTGGGTCAACGAGGTCCGGCGGGTTGCCGAGGCGACGCTCTATCCGCTCGCCAACTCCTGGTACAACGGCGACAATATCGCCGGCAAACCGCGCATGTTCATGGCCTACCTCGGCGGCTATCCGGCCTATGCCCAGCACTGCGAGGAGATCGCGGCAGCAGGCTACAGCGGCCTCGAACTGGCGGCCTGATTTCCGGGGGAGTGACAGTCGATGCAGTTCCATCTGTTCCTGCCGCAAATGAGGCTGTCGCTCGATCGCATGGTCGAAATCGCACGCGCGGCGGAATGGGCGGGCTTTACCGGCATGGTCGGGATGGATCACCTCGTGCCGCCGCTGGCCGAGGACCAGCCGATGTACGACGCCATGATTACCAATACCTGGCTTGCCGCGCAAACGGCACGGATCAGGCTCGGCTCGCTGGTGCTGTGCGACGCGATGCGCAATCCGGTCGTGCTGGCGCGTGAGGCGGTAACGCTCGACCATGCCTCTGGCGGGCGGTTCGAACTCGGGATCGGCTGGGGCTCCTACCAGAACGAATTCGACGCCTTCGCGCTCGAACCGGCACGAGGACGCGACCGCGTGGTGCGCCTGCGCGAAACGCTTCAGGTGTTGAAGGGACTGTGGAGCGGCGAACCGTTCGATTTCGAAGGGCAGTATCACCGCGTCGCCGGTGTCACTTTCGCGCCCACCCCGCTCTCTCAAATTCCGATCCTGATCGGCGGCGGCGGACCGAAAACCATGGAACTGGTTCGCGAATTTGCGGACTGGTGGAACCTCGATGTCCGCTATCTCGACAGCTACGAGGGCGATGCCTTCGAGGAACTGCGTTCGAGGGCCGGTTCGGCCCGTGTCTCGGTGCAGGAAGTGGCCGCATTCATACCGGCAGGCGGCGACCGCGAGGCCATCACCGACATGGCCATGCGCCGTTTCGGGCATTCGCGCCCGGTCGTCGGCACCGGCGAGGAACTGGCCGCACACTTCGCGAGCCGCGCCAGTCAGGGGGTCGAGCGCACATACGTCTGGTTCACCGATTTCGGCAACCCGGACACGCTTGCCGCCTTCGGCGAGCAGGTCATCGCGCCATTGGCAAGCGCCTGAAAGTCAGGCCGCCGCGGCCTTGCGCGGGCGTGACATCATGATCAACGCCGCCGCAAGGAGGCTCAGCGCGAGATAGACCCAGAGGCCAAATTCGTAGCTATTCGTACGGTCGTAGACCTCGCCGATGAAGCGGACCGACACTGCCCCGGTCACCGACATGACCGGGACCAGAAGTCCGCGCACCGTCCCGAAGGCGGCAAGGCCAAAGCGGTCCGCCATCAATGCGATGTAGGTCGGCGCCAGAATCGCGGTCGTGAAGCCGAGCACGAGCGCCGTGAGCATCAGCGCAACGTAGCTCTTGGCTACCAGCAGCAGAGCGCAGGGAATCATCACCACGATGATGATCGTGGCAAGCAGCACCGTCCGGTCTACCTTATCGCCCCATGCCGCCAGCACCAGCATGGCGACAATGCCCGCAATGCCGGTGCCGGAGATCAGGATGGACCCCTCCATTGTCGTCAGGCCCGCCCCCAGCGCAATTGGCACCAGCGAAACCGTGAGGCCCTGCGAAATAGCGGAACTGATGCCGATACCGAGCGAGAGCTGCCAGAACAGGGGCATCCGCAGGATCGCCAGCGCGCCCGGCGCGGCGGGAGCAGATGCCAATGCCTCGTCGCTCGCCTCTGGCTCAGCTTCGACCGGTTCGGGCTCAGCCGCCGCGGCACCCGGTTCGATGTCGTGCTGTCCGGGCCGGTCGCGCATGAAAAGGCCGATCAGGGTGAGGATCAGGCCGCTGCCGCAGCCCATGACGAGCACCGCGAAGCGCCAGCCCTGCGCTTCGATCAACTGGCCGATAAGCGGCGCAACGATGACGCCTCCCAGCGAGAAGCCGAGCGAGGCGAGCGCCATGGCCCGGCCGCGATGCACCTTGAACCAGCGCGCCAGCAGCACCGAGCCTGAAATCGTGCCAGCGCCAAGCAGGCCCGCTGCCACCGGTACGGCGATCAGCGCGATATCGAGCATGAGCGAACTGGTCTGGCTGATGATGACCATGCTGATGCCGATCATCAGCGAGCAGCTTATCATCACCTTGCGCGCCGACGCCCGGTCTAGCAATCGTCCGACGACCGGCGCGAGCAGCGCATTGCCGAGATTGAGTGCGATCAGGCCGGTATTGACGTCGGCCCGCGAGAGGCTGAATTCCTCGGAAACCGGCAGGATATAGAGACCGAACGAGGCGAAGGTCGTGCCGACGACCAGCGTGTAGATGACGATGGCAGCGGCAACGACGTACCAACCGAAATAGATACCGCGCACCGCATTCCCCTCTCCATCTCGAAAACTGCCTTGCGGGGACGCGTGTTCGAATGCAAGCAATCAGTCTGTATTGATTTCGAGATCGCGTTCTTCGCCATGGCTTGCCCGCCATCCGCGCAGGATCGACAGGAACTCGTCGGGTGGACCGCCGAACACCGAATTGCGCGGCATCCACGCCTTTGCCTTGCCGACCTCGTCGGTCGCGCCGAGCTCGTTGTTGAAATAGCTCGGCGTGCACTTGGCGTTGTATTCGATGAATTTGCCGAGCGAGTTTTCGATGGTGCTGGCCCACCCCTCCGCGGCCTCCTCGGTCGGCTGGATCGTGGTCGCGCCCTTGTCGATCGCCCAGCGCAGGATGTGAGCGATATTGATCGCGCCCTCGTGCGCCATGGTAACGTAATTAGGCATGGCCGCGCCCTGAAGCGTGGAGATCGTGAACAGGTTCGGGAACTTGCGTCCAACGAGGCCGTGCAGCGTTTCCAGCCCGTTCTCGATATGCCGGCTGAACGCAAGCCCGCCCGGACCGATCGGATCGAAGCCCATTCGCCGGGTATATTCGGTCGTCACCTCGAAGCCGGTCGAGAAGATCAGCAGGTCGAGCGGATATTCATTGCCCTCGACGACCACCCCGTTCTCGTTGATGCAATCGACGCCCATGCCCTTGGTATCGACGAGCGTGACGTTGGGCCGGTTGAAGCTGTGCAGGTACTCGTCGTGAAAGCACGGGCGCTTGCACATGTGGCCGTACCACGGCTTGAGCGCCTCGGCGGTCGCCTTGTCCTTGACGATAGCCTCGATCCCGGCGCGCACTTCTTCCATCCGTTCGAAGTCGGCCAGTTCGGCAGCGAGCGCCAGATCGTCCTCGCATTCCGCCCGCTCGGCCCCGTCGCGGCGGTGGATGTGCGTCCAGCCGTCGTCGATCAGGTCAGGCTCGGGCTTGCGGCCGGAGATGCTGGCCGTAAAGTTCATCTCGCGCTCGAAGGCCCAGCCGGGTTTCAGCGAAGCGGCCCATTCGGGGTCGGTCTCGCGGTTGTTGCGCGGACCGACCGACGATGGCGTGCGCTGGAAGACGTAAAGGTGCCCCGCCGCCGCCGCGAGGTGCGGCACGGCCTGAATTGCCGTCGCGCCGGTGCCGACGATGCCGACCCTTTTGTCACCCAGCTTGTCCATGAATTCCGTCGGACTGCCGCCGGTGTAGTCGTAATCCCAGCGGCTGGTGTGGAAGGCATGGCCCTTGAAGGTCTCGATGCCGGGCACGCCGGGCAGCTTCGCCTTGTGCAGGATGCCGCCCGCCATGACGAGATAGCGCGCCGCCAGCCGGTCGCCCCGGTCAGTGGTGACGATCCAGCGCTTTGCCGTTTCGTCCCACTCGGCGCCGTTCACCTGGGTCTGGAACAGGGTGCGGTCGTAAAGGCCGAAGTGCCGACCGATCATCTGGCAATAGGCGAAGATCTCCGGCGCGGTGGAATACTTCTGCTTCGGCACATAGCCGGTGTCGTCGAGCAGCGGCAGGTAGCAGTAGGACTCCACGTCGCACATGCAGCCGGGATAGCGGTTCCAGTACCAGGTGCCGCCGAAATCTCCCGCGCGCTCGACGATGACGAAATCCTCGATCCCCTGCTTCACGAGGTGAGCGCCTTGCGTGAGGCCGCCGAACCCGCCGCCGAGGATCACGACCTCGTGCTCGGCGGCAATCGGATCACGCACGATCTTCTCGGTGATGTAGGGATCCTCGTCGAGATCGGCGAAGCGGCCCTTCAGTTCCTGATACTGCGCCGCGCCGTCCGGCCGGATGCGCTTGTCGCGCTCTTCGGCATATTTCGCGCGCAGCGCGTCTGCGGGCATCGACAGCTTGAACTTGCTTTCAAGGGACATTCAATTCTCTCCGGGCCGTTTCCGCCGCCCCGGATACGCGTCCGCAAGCGTGCAATTCGGCTGCGCAGAGAGGTTGGCGCAAAGAGCGCGCGCTTGCAATCGAGCCGCCCGCCGCACGAGCGGAAATCCGTAAATACGCAGATCGCGAGGGCGATGCCCGCGCATGGGCAAGGCTATTTGCGCTGGATCAAGGCAGGGCCACCTCCCCGCGGCCATGTTGTGAGCCATGATGGATCAACGTGTCGGCACAAGACCGGCAACAACCGGAGACCGGGCATGAACACCGCCCCACTTGAGGCAATCCTGCATACCTACGCCATTCACCTGTCGATCCTTGCCTTCGTGCTGGTTGCGCTGGTCAACAAGCTCGGCGCATTTCTCGTCCGGCGCGTACCGACCGCTCGCGAGGCCGAAGGGATCAACCGCGATGTCGCTCACCAGAAACTACAGAAGCCCAACTACGTCGCCAACATGATGATGAACAGGAAATGGGGCACGGTATTTTCCGCCGTGATCTTCGGCCTCATCATGCCGTTCTGCCTGACTCTGGAGACGCAGGTCTGGTGGATGTATCCCGTTCAGATCGTCACGATCCTTATGGTTTATGACTTCTTCTACTACTGGGCGCACCGCGTGCTGTTCCACGATACACCGGGACGCGTGGGGCCGCTCAAGTGGGTCCACGCCACGCACCACCGCCAGCTCAATCCCTGCCGGATGGATTCGGCCTATCTCAACCCGATCGAGACTGCGATCGGCCTCGGCCTTTATGTCCTGACCATCGCCCTGCTCTCGCTGGTGTTCGGCCGTTTCCACGTCGGCATGATCGTCGTCACCTGGGTGGCATTCCAGCAGATCAACCTGCACAACCACGACCTGTGGCCGCGCGACAAGCTCGGCGGCGGCTACATCGCGACGATGACGGAGATGCACCACCACCACCACGCACGCTTCACCGGCGGCAACTTCGCGACGATCTCGCTGCTCTACGACTGGATGTTCGGCACGCTGGACTACGGCAAGGGTCCGGGTGTGAAGGTGTCCCGCGCGGAACGCTTCGGGGAAGCAGAACCGCGCGAATTGTCACCGGAAACTTGAAGTCGGGCGCAATCGCCACTTACCCCGCCAACTTTCTACTGATATACCGTCGCTCACAAATTTGAGTATCGTGCGAAAAAGCGATGCGATCGAATTGAGTGAGCGACGGAGAGATGAATGGCGACCCTGACTGAACCGGTTGAAAAGCCCGCACACGTTCCCGACGAGGCGGTTTTCGATTTCGACTATCATTTCGATCCGGGCCTGCTCGCCAATCCCCACGAGCGCATGCGCGAATTGCTCGACTCCGCGCCCAAGGTGTTCTGGACGCCGCGCAACGGCGGCACCTGGATTGCCATCGGCTTCAACGAGGTGTTCGATGCGCTGCGCCAGCCGGAGATCTTCTCCAGCTCCATCATCCCGCCCGAACAGATCGAAGAACTGCTCAAGCTGATGCCGGACGACATGCCGCGCATCCCGATGCTGAAACCGATTACCATCGATCCGCCCGAACACACCGCTATCCGCTCACCGCTGCAAAAGGCGTTCTCGCCAAGAGCCGCGATGAACCAGCTCGAAGAAATCCAGACTCTGACCAACAAGCTGATCGATGCCGTTATCGACCAGGGCCACTGCGAGTTCATCTCCGCCATTGCCGAGCCGCTGCCGGTGACGGTGTTCCTGCAGATGATGGGGCTGCCGACCGATCGCCTCGCCGAATTCCGCGATCTCGTTCACGAAATCCTGATGAAGGATCTCGGCCCCTTCGATGGCCCGCTGGCGCTGCGCAAGGTGGCCGATGCGCTGCAGGAGAATATCGCCGCGCGCGAGCATGACCGCCGCGACGACATTCTGAGCGCGCTATGGGATCTGGAAATCGAGGGCCAGCCCATGACCATGGACGTGATGGAGGATTATGCCGTCCTGCTGTTCATCGCCGGACTCGACACCGTCATCAACGCCATGGGTTTCGCCGTCAGGCACCTTGCCGAAAATCCCGAGCTTCAGGCCAGCCTGCGTGCCGATCCGTCGCAGGTCCCCGATGCGGTCGAGGAAATGCTGCGCCGCTACAGCTTCGTGGTGCCGCTGCGCCGGATCGCCAGCAACGTCGAGCTTGGCGGCTTCGAACTGAAAGAGGGCGACAGGCTGATGCTGCACCTCGCAGGCGCCGACCTCGACGAGCGCAAGTTCGACCGGCCCGACGAGTTCGACATTTCGCGCGACCTCAAGTCGCACGTCGCCTTCGGAGGCGGGCCGCACCGCTGCGTCGGGATGCACCTCGCGCGGATCGAATTGCACACGCTCTATCGCCAGTTGCTGGCGCGCCTGCCGATGTGGCGGCTCGATCCCGATCACCCGCCCCGCTATCACAGCGGCAACGTGCTCGCGGTGGATTCGCTCAACATCCGCTGGGATTGACGGTTCGCACAAACGAACAGATTTTCCGATACACGAACGCGACCTTGCGCTAGCCTTCCCGAAACACAACCGGGGAGGCTGGACTGAATATCGAGCAAGGAACTGCACGCGCTGAGTGGAAGCGGCACTGGCCGCTCGTTACCGCGACGGCGGCAGGCATGGCGCTGGCCGCATTGCTGAGCGCGGTCTTCGGCGTGATGCTGGAGCCGATGCAGAACGAACTGGGCTGGACCCGCGCGCAAATCTCGACCGGGCCGCTCGTCGTTTCCATCATGGGCCTGTTTCTTGCCGCGCCCGCCGGATACCTGATCGACCGCTGGGGTTCGCGCACGACCGGGCTGATCGTCATATTCTGCACCTTCGTCGCGATCCTGGCGATGTCGCGCGTGGGAAACCACCTCTGGCACTGGTGGGCGGCATGGTCGGTGTTCGGCATCGCCGGGGCTTTCACCTCGACCGTCTGGATGGCCCCCTTGTCGACCGCTTTCTCCAGGGCGCGCGGCATGGCGATTGCACTGACCATCGGGGGAGCGAGCATAAGCGGCGCCGCAGCCCCGATCATTGCCGAATATTTTGTCCAGAACCACGGCTGGCGCACGGCCTTCGTGGCGCTGGCCATGATCTTCTGCGGGCTGGCGCTACCGCTGGTGATGGCTTTCGTGCCGGGCCGTCAGAAGCCGCAGAACACTGCCACGCCCACTGGCGCGGATAGCGAAGGAGAACCTCCGGCACAGAGCGAATTGGGCGGCTTCACCCCGCGCGAAGGATTTCGGTCGCGCAATTTCTACCTTCTGTTCTTCGCCGCGTTCATCGGCGGGATGACCGGCCTTGCGCTTACGCTCAATCTCGTACCGGTGCTGACCTTCACTGGCATATCGCGCGCCGATGCGGTCAAGATCGCGGGCCTTGTCGGCCTGACGTCGCTTGCCGGACGGCTGATCGGCGGCTGGCTGATGGACAATTACGACGTCAGGCGACTGGCCGTCATCGCGTCGGTCTGCTCCGCCATCTTTCCTACCGTGCTGATCGTCGCGCCCGGCGTCGTCTGGGCCGCCCTGACCGCGCTGATCTTCAACGGCGTCACCGGCGGCCTGAAGATGAGCGCGATCGTCTATCTGACCAGCACCCATCTGGGCGCGCGCAGCTTCGGCCTGTTCTACGGAGCCATCAGTACGGCCACGACTGTCGCCATGGGCGCAGGCCCCCTGATCGCCAATCACGTATTCGACCTGACGCAGTCCTATTGGCCAACGATCTGGCTGGCCGTTCCCGGCTTTCTCGTTTCGGCCGGTCTCTATGCCGCACTCGGCCCGGCGCCGGACTTCTCGCACCCGGTCAGGTCCGGCCGGCAAGCTGGTCCGGAGCAACAGGTGGCCGATTAGTGTGGTTTCCGTTCAAGCTGACGCGCGAGCCTGTCGCGGTGCCCGATCCGGGTTGATCGGAAGCCGCTCTAGATCCAGATTTCGGGAAGTTGCACTGCCAGCCACCTGACCAGCGCGGCGTTGAGTTCCTGTGGCTTTTCCTGCGCGACCCAGTGCCCCGCCGCGATCACCTCTTCGGTGAGGTTGTCGCAATATTCCTTCATCGGTTCGGCGATGGGCAGGTCCAGCGACTGGGCGACCGGGTCGTAGTCTGCATGAACGAACAGCACCGGAAAGCCGAGCCGCCAGTTCGCCCTGGCCTCCTGTGCATAGGCCGCGTTCGCTTCTGAATTGAGATACCAGCTGTCCGGCCCTCGAAAGCCGTTGCGTTCGAGCGCCGCCGCATAGGCGCGCGCCTCCTGCTCGTCGATCACGCGTTCGTCGATGGGTACGTCGAATTCGCCGATGCCCTTGAAACCGCCATTGGCGCGCATCCGTGCCGACGGCGCAACCGCGCCCCTGGCGGCCGGATCGCCGGCGCGAAATGTCAGCTTGACGGTGCGATAGGGGTTTTCGCCAGTCGCGGCGGCGGCTTCATCGAGGCTTTCGGCATAGTAGAGCCAGTAGTCCCACTGGCCGACCGGATAGTCTTCCTCGGGGTAGGTCGTGCGGTCGACCAGACGCACCAGTTCGTCGAAAACGAAGCCTGCGGGAAGGTAGGGTATGCAGACTCCGGCGACTCCCAGACAGCGATCGGGATGATGCTGAGCAATCGACCAGACGACGGGCGTGCCCCAGTCGTGGCCGACCCAGACCGCCTTTTGCGCACCGAGCGAATCGAGCAGTTCGATCATGTCCGCGGCAATTTCGCGCTGGCAGTACGCCGCGATGTCCTCGTAGGTGCTCGACCGGCCATAGCCGCGCATGTCCGGGGCAATCGCCCGAAACCCGAGCGCACCGAGCACCGCAAGCTGGCGCCGCCAGGTGATCGAAAGCTCCGGCCAGCCGTGGCAGAAAATCACCGGCGTTCCCTGCTCCGGTCCGCATGCGAGATAGAATGTCGTATGCCGATCACTCTTCGCGACGTGTTCAGTGATCGGATAGCGCGTATCGCTCATGGTCTGGTTTGCTCCGGGTATGGCCACAGGTCTCGGACGCCCGGATGGCGGTTTGCGCGATCCGGTTCATGCCGACAGGCAGTGTCTCGATAGGGCGGGGTTCAGCCGCGCAGCAGCCGGTCGTATTCGTCCCAAGCCGCAGCCGGACCGCGCTTGAAGCCGAGATCCGCAGCGACATCGTCGAGCTGCATTTCGAGGTAGGGATCGTAGTCGACCATGAACAGCGGCATCTTGACTGCCTGGCCGGCCGCCAGACCGAGGGTCATCGCCTCGATCATCACCGGCACGCCCTCCGGATAGTTGTAGAGCTTGTTGGCGAAGAAGGTCGACGTCGTTGTGCAGGCTGCCTTGCCGATCGCCAGCGCCACTTGCGGCGAGAAGTAGTTGTAGATCGAGGCGACCGTCATCGAGTTGATCGCGTGCTCGCCAGCCATGTTGGTGCCGAAGCCGGAGACGATGTGGCTCATGTCATGAGCGTTCACCATCATCTTCTGGACATATTCGAAGTCGTTTGCAGGCGGCTCGGTCCGCATGAAGAACATGTCCATGCCCGAGGCCGTGATGAATTCATGCACCGCGTGGCCCAGCGTACCCGGCACGCAGCTTGCGATATGATCGGGATCGAATTGCAGGGTCTTGCGCGCGTCGAGCCAGGCCGAAAATTCCGGATTGCGCTGCCGCTCCAGCTGTAGCTGGTGGTTGTTGTCGACCCAGTCCTGCACGTCGGCGATGCCGCGCACCATGTCGGGAATGTCGTAGGTTATCGCGACGTCGTCGCCCGAACGCCGCAGCGCCATGTTGAGGAACATGTGGCAGAACAGCGGGCTGTTGCGAAACACCGAGGTCGAGGTCAGCACACTGCCGGCGACGGGCTGCTGCTCGCCGCGCATGTAGGCGACTTCATGCGGCAGCATACCATGAGCGCGGGCATAGACGCGCTTGGCTTCATCGCTGATCAACTGGACCTG
>JAGREN010000029.1:18518-59439 GCA_020446505.1 Novosphingobium sp.
GCGCAACGCCTAGAGTTTGCCGAATTTCGCTTCGTAAGCCGAGGTGTCGCCGCCGGCCAGAAGTTGTGCCTGCTCGACCCAGCCATCGCGCCGGATGCGTCCGGCGAAGGCACCGAGTTGCGCGTCGATTCGATCGATCTCGGCTTCGTCCCAGGCGGAAATCTGGGCGAAGTCGGTCACGCCGAGCGATGCGAGCAGCGCGGCGATCTTGGGGCCAAGCCCCTTGATGCGTGTCAGATCGTCGCCCTCCCCGGTCGCCGGAGCAGGTGCGGCAGCAGCAGCGGCCACCTGTTCGACTTCATCTTGCGCCGCAACCGCGACAATCTCGCCGATACCCGCCATTCCCACGGCGCTGGCAAGCGGGGTCAGGTCGGCTGCGGGCGGCGCGTCGATCAGGGCCTGGTTACGCTGTGCCGGGGCCGCCCCTTCGTCGAGCACGTCAGGCCTGCGCTCACGCCTTCCCGCATCGGTCGACCCGCGCGCAAATATCCACCATGCGACGACGAGCCCGATCAGCAGAGCCAGGGCGAAGACGATCCAGTTCGCCTCGATCATTTCCAGCATTTCAGTTTCCTCGATTCCAGATTGCCCAGCCCAGGCCGAATCCTGCCAGATAGGTCAGCAGCGTAAGCACCAGCATTTCGAGCCACAACGGCATGATTGCGCCCTCCTGTCAGCCCGGACCGGGTGTGTCGATCGGTGTCGGCGCAAGCGGCGCCTTCTCGATCACGGAAAATTCGATACGGCGGTTGGCCGGATCTTCGGTAGCCAGCCCCTCCAGCGGAACCTTCGATCCCTGCCCTGCGGCCCGCAGCCCGTCGGCAGGGATGCCCCTGCCGATCAGGGCCCAGCGCACCGCATCGGCACGAGCGCGGGACAGCGCGATATTGGCCGTTTCGTCGCCGTTGCTGTCGGTATGACCGTTTACGGCGATGATCCCGCCAAGGCAGGGGCGCAGTGCCGATGCGACTTCGTCCAGCACTTCCTCGCTGGCTGCATCGATATAGGCGCTGCCCTCGGCGAATCGGATCGTACGCACACGCAGGATCGCCTCGACATCGTCCTGGCAATGCAGCGAAGCATTGGGCGGTGGCCCCTCTCCGCCCTGAACGCCAGACCCCGCCCTGCCACTGCGCCAGGCGACGCCGCCCACGCCAGGTGCGGCTGCGATCGCTGCGGCCACGCGCGCACGCACGCCGCTCGGCAAGCTGTCGCCACCGCTGAGTGTTGCGTGTCGGGTCAGCGAGCCGCCGGGCAGAACGAACGAGATGTCGATGCCCTTGCCGCCCAGCTCATCGCGCGCCTTCTCGGCACTCGCCGTCAGCTCCTCGACGAAAGCCGGGCCGCCGCGCACCGTGCCGGCAAGCGCAAGCACGGCAACGGCGAGGGCTCCGGACAGGAAGGTGGCGAGAGAGACGAACTTCACGGGCCGAGGCGATAGCCTGCCCGGCCCGTGCGCTCAACCTGTCTGCCTCATCCTTCTTTCAGCGATTCCGCCACGCCGATCAGTTTCAGGAATTCCTGCCGCCAGAAATCGCCCTGACCCTTCGCAAGGGCAGCGACATCGGCATAGGAAAAGTCCTTCATCATCGCATCGCCGCGCATGGTCTGTCCGAAGGCTGCGACCGCAGCAGCGAAGGCGAAATCGCCGGTCGGCCTTGCGCTTGTCGACATCGCGCGGGCTGGAACGACGCGTTCGATCAGGCGCGACGTATTGCCGTTGGGCAGCTTGTAGCGCAGCTTGACGTGCGCCAGTTCGCCTGCCTTGCCGCGAGCCGCCTCGGGCAGCGGGTCATCGTAGCGGCGCGGCGCGATCCAGCCCTTGGTGCCAGCCGGAACGATCTCGTAGATCGCCGTCACCTGATGACCCGCGCCGATATCGCCGGCATCGACCTTGTCGTTGTCGAAGTCTTCCTCGCGCAGCGCCCGGTTCTCGTAGCCGAGCAGGCGATACTGGCTGACCTGCGCCGGATTGAATTCGACCTGGATCTTCACGTCCTTGGCGATCGTGAACAGGGTCGATTCCATCTGGTCGCCCAGCACCTTGCGCGCTTCGAGCGCCGAATCGATGTAGGCGTAGTTGCCGTTCCCGTGGTCGGCGATCTGCTCCATCATCGCTTCGTTGTAATTGCCGGTGCCAAAGCCCAGCGTGGTGAGCGTTATGCCGTGATCGCGTTCGTTCTCGATCATCTCGATCAGCGACTTCGTATCCGAAACCCCGACATTGAAGTCGCCGTCCGTGGCAATGAGGATGCGATTGACGCCGCCATCGATGAAGTTGTCGCGGGCGATGTTGTAGGCCAGCTTGAGGCCAGCAGCACCGGCCGTCGAGCCACCAGCCTGCAGCCGTTCGAGCGCGTCGCGGATCTTGCGCGGATCGTTGGTAGGTTCGAGCACCAGCCCGGCAGCGCCGGCATAGACGACGATGGATACCTTGTCCTGTCTGCCAAGTTCGCCAGCCAGACCCGAGAGCGCGGTCTTGACCAGCGGCAGCTTGTCCGGGCTGTTCATCGAACCCGAAACGTCCATCAGGAACACCAGGTTGGCAGGCGGGCGGCCCTTCTTGGCAAGGTCGTAACCGCGCAGGCCGATCCGCATCAGCCGGGTATCCGGGTTCCACGGCGTCACCGCCACGTCGGTGGTGATGCTGAACGGTGCCTCGCGGCTGTCCGGCAGGGGATAATTGTAGCGGAAGTAGTTGATCATCTCCTCGGTGCGGACCGCATCGCGCGGCGGCATCCGGCCCTGCGTGAGGAACCGGCGGGCATTGGCATAGGCGCCCGTGTCGACATCGACCGAGAAGGTCGAGACAGGCTCGGCCCGCGTCAGCTTTACTGGCGAGACTTCCTTGCCATCGTATTTCTCGCGGCCCGGATCGGTCGCGACCATGACGGGCGGGACGTGATAGGCCTTGCGGGCCATTTCGGCCCTGGGCGCAGGCGCGCCGGCAATCGCATAGGCAGGCGCTACGGACGGCGGCGGTGGCGGAGGAGGCGACACCTGTCCGATCGCGGCATCGCTGGCAGATTTGTCGCGCCTCTGCGCCGTGACAACGACCCGCTGTTCTTCACTCGCACCCGGTTTGGGAGCGCTGGCCTGACCCAGCTCGGTCTGCGCGGCACAGCCTGTAATCAAGGCTGCAAGGCAGCAGGCAGTCACTATCCTGATCGGTTTCATGGCTTTTCCCTCCATCATCATGCCCCGGAGCGAAATGGCCAAAACAGCACTTAACGTCGACTGAACGCCCTGTATATGCGACGAACGGTTAATCGGACGGCAAGGTTGACGTCTCTTTTCGGAACAGCACCCGGTCTTCCGGGCCGAAACCCCGGTTCCATATCACCCAGCCATAGATGCCGAGAATGGCCGGGATGCCGAACAGCAGCTCCGCCCACTCCGGCAGGAATCGGGTCGCGAACCAGCCGACCAGCACGGCAGGCGCTGCCGCCCAGACCAGCGCCCAGCGCCAGTTGTTGACCGGCTCGCCCAGCATGCGCGAGAGCATCCGCGACTTGACCAGCGACGCGAAGGCGAGCGCGAGCGCCAGAGCAAGAGCAGCAGCAGCAGCGCGGAACAGCTCGCCAAGCCCAGCCCACTCGACGAGCAGGATGCCAGCCACGGTCAGCAAGGCCTGAAGCGTGATCGTCGCGATGGAAACCAGCACGTTCCTGACACGCGCCATGTAGATCAGCGCCGCCTCGCTCACTACGGCAGTGGCAGCCACGACCTCGGCTGCCAGCAGCAGCGCGAGCGCGCCGGTGCCGCCGACGAATTCGGGACCGATAAGGCCCATCACGCCCTCGCCCGGAATGCCCAGCGCGAGCGCGATGCCTGCCTGCGCGGCGATGATCCAGAAGCCCACCTGGCAAACCTGTTTCGCGATGGCCGGGAAGTCGCGCTCCTTCAGGCGGCGGGTAATGACCGGGCCAAGGATCGGCTCGAAACTGGTCTTCAGCTTCTGCGGCAGGCTCGCGACCTGCTGCGCGACATAATAGACGCCGACTGCGGCGGGCGAGGCGAAAAAGCCGAGAATCAGGATGTCGATGCGCCGCGTCCCCCACTCGATCGCATCGGCCCCGGCGATCGGCAGGCTGCGCAGGGTGAGCCTTCCCAGTGCGCCGGGATGCGGCCGCCATCCTTTCGGCAGACCGTAAGTTTTCAGGAACGGCACGACCGCCGTCAGCGCGGCGGCAAAGATCGAAACGATATAGGCGACCGAAAGCCCGCTCGTCGGTGCAACGAAGATCATCACGCCCGCCATGATCGACAGCGTCCACGGCTCGACCACGGCACGCGCGCGCACGGTCGCGCCGATGTTGAAGCGATAGGCAAGCGCAGCCAGCCAGATTTCGGTCAGGGCCAGTGGCGGAATCGCGATCACCATCAGCCGGTCGATTTCGCTGTATGTGCCGCCGGGGAACATCGGTTCGGGCACCAGCCAGAAGAACAGGGCGAGCGCGCTCGACGTCACCAGCGCGACCAGTGTCCCGTCCGCGACGACATTGGCCGGATGTTCGTCCGATTCGGACAGGCGCTGCGCAAGCCCGCGCTTTTCGCCCAGCGTGCACAGCATCGCGGTCAGCTCGATCACGACCAGTGCCGAGGCGAAGCGTCCCAGTGCGTCCGGACCATATTCCGCCGCGCGCCCGGCGATGAACAGGAACGGGATGCGCGCCGCCAGTCGCAGGAAGAATCCGAAGAAATTGGTTCGCCCGCCACGGGCGATGGCGGCGATATCGTCGGCCGCCTGTGGCTCGCTCAAGCGCCGGGCTCCTGCTCGGCGCGCAGGGGCCGCGACAGCAAGTCCTCGACGACCTTGCCCGCAGGTGCTTCGCCAGCGAGCAGGCGGTGGACAGCAGCGACGATCGGCATGTCGATGTTCTCGGCTTCGGCAATCCCGGCCAGAACCGGCGCGGTGGCGGCGCCCTCGGCAACGGAGTTCTTGCCAGCCAGGGCCTCTGCCGCGCTCATCCCCTCACCCAGCGCCTTGCCGAGCGAGAAATTGCGGCTGGATGTCGACGAACAGGTCAGCACGAGATCGCCAAGGCCGCACAGGCCCGCCAGCGTATCGCGCCGCGCCCCGCGTGCCGCGCCGAACCGCAGCATCTCGGCATAGCCGCGCGCGATCAGCGCCGCCCGCGCATTCTGCCCGAGGCCGAGCCCCTCGATCACGCCGCACGCGATAGCGAGCACGTTCTTGACCGCGCCGCCGACTTCAGCCCCGACCAGATCGTCGGAATAATAGGGGCGAAGCGCGGGCCGGGCGATGGCGGGCGAGAGCCTCTCCCACTGCGCTTCGCCGCCGGAACAGGCGAGGGTGACGGCGGTCGGCAACCCGGCGGCGACTTCATGCGCGAAAGTCGGGCCGGAAAGAACCGCAAGGGACGCACCCGGCGCTGCGGCCATGGCGACATCGGTCATCAGGCGACCTGTGCCAGCCTCGATCCCCTTGGCGCAGAGCACCAGATCGCGCTCGCCATCGGGCAGGTCGGCCAGCACCGAGGCGAGGAATTGCGCGGGCACGACGACCAGAAGCACGGGTAATGCCGCTAGGTCACTCAGATCATTTGTAGCCCTTACGCTTTCTGACAGCCGCGCCGAGGGCAGGAACAGGCTGTTGGTGTGCTTTTCGTTGATCTCTTCGACCAGCTCGGCCTCACGCGCCCAAAGCAATACCTCGTTGCCGTCAGCAGCAAGCGCCTGTGCGAGCGCGGTGCCCCATGCGCCTGCGCCAAGAATGCCCACGATTGCAGTCATGCCTTCACTCCCGCTCCTCTTGCCGGAGCAGCATCAGGATCGAGCGGCCAGCGTGGACGGGCGACGAAATCGAGCGGGTCCGACTGGCCGAGCGAGAGACGCTCGATCCCGGCCCATGCGATCATCGCGGCATTGTCGGTACACAGGGCGACAGGCGGCGCAACGAAACGCAGATCATGCTCGCTCGCCAGTGCTTCGAGCGCGGCGCGGATCGCCTTGTTCGCCGCGACCCCGCCTGCAACGACGAGGGCATTGACCGGCCCTGCAACGCCCAAGGCCCGGCGCGTGCGGTCGATAAGGCAGTCTATCGCCGCCTGCTGGAACGAAGCGGCAATGTCGGCATCGCTGTAGGCGGGCTTGCCTGCGACCGGCACGACCCGTCCGGAAACGCATCCTTGCAGCATGATCGGCGGCGGCATCTGCGCTTCCTTGGCACGCAAAACCGCGCTCTTGAGGCCCGCGAAGGAAAAATGCGGTTCCTTGCTGTGCATCAACGGGCGCGGCAGCGAAACGGCTTGCGGATCACCTTCCAGCGCCAGCCGCTCGATGGCAGGCCCGCCCGGATAGCCCAGCCCCAGCAGCTTGGCGGACTTGTCGAAAGCCTCACCCAACGCATCGTCGATGGTGGTGGCAAGGCGGCGATAGCGGCCTGCCCCTTGCACCAGCAGCAACTGGCAATGTCCGCCCGAGACGAGCAGCAGCAGATAGGGAAATTCGAGCGAGGGATCGGCAAGGCGCGGCGACAGCGCGTGGCCTTCGAGATGGTTGATCGCCAGCAAGGGCTTGTCCGAGGCCATGGCCAGCGCCTTTGCCGTCACCAGCCCGACCATTACCCCGCCGATCAGGCCCGGCCCTGCCGTCGCGGCAATGGCGTCGACATCGCCCAGCGCCATGCCCGCATCGGCAAGCGTCGCCTCGATCAAAGGCGTCAGCCGCTCGGCATGGGCGCGCGCAGCAATCTCCGGCACGACGCCGCCATAGGGCCGGTGCGCATCGTCCTGCGAGGCGATATGCTGCGCCAGCACCGTGCGGTCAGCCCGCACCAGCGCAGCAGCGGTCTCGTCGCAAGACGATTCAATTCCGAGAACGATCTCCATCCCGCTCTTTTCCTTAGTGGCAATGACGGGTAGCACAAGCCGCGCATGAACCGGCCCACACCCGAAAACCCGCTCCGCCTCGGCACACGCAGTTCGCCGCTGGCCATGGCGCAGGCGCACGAGGCGCGCGACAGGCTCTGTGTCGCAGCCAGCTTCGATGCAGCATGCATTGAAATCGTCTCGGTTCGCGCCAGCGGTGACAAGGTGCAGGACCGTCCGCTCGCCGAGATCGGCGGCAAGGCCCTGTGGACCAAGGAGCTCGATGCCGCGCTCATGGCAGGCGAGATCGACTTCGCAGTTCATTCGGCCAAGGACGTCGAGACGATCCGACCTGCCGAAATCGCCATTGCCGCCGTGCTGGAGCGCGAAGATGTCCGCGACGTGCTGGTCGGGGCAGCGAGCATCGCCGCGCTGCCACCCGGCGCAGTCGTGGGGACGAGCGCGCCGCGTCGTGCTGCGCAACTGCTGCACGCCCGGCCCGATTGCCGCGTCGTTCCGATCCGGGGCAATGTCGCGACCCGGCTGTCGAAGCTGGCAGCGGGCGAAGTCGATGCGACGTTCCTCGCTCTCGCCGGGCTCAACCGGCTGGGCGAAACGGGTACCGGCCATCCGCTCGATGCGCAGGAATGGCTCCCCGCGCCGGGACAGGCCGCCATCGCCATCGAATGCCGTGCCGACGATGATTCCACACGAGAGCTTCTCGCAACAATCGATCACGCGCCGAGCCATCGCGCCTTGCTGGCCGAGCGCGCCCTGCTGGCGGGACTGGGCGGCACCTGTCACAGCCCGATCGCCGCGCTGACAACGCACGCTGGCGAAGAACTGCTGCTGCGCGCGGCCCTGTTCAGCCCGGATGGAGCGGAACGGATCGAGGAGAGCCTGCGCTTCCCCGCTGAAGACATGGATGCGCCCCGGCAATTGGCTAACTGCCTGTTAACCATGGCCCCTCCCGCAATTGCTGCGCATTTCGTAAAACCTCAAGCCGACTTGAGGTGATCCCGCTCATCGTCATCCGCCCGCAACCCGGATGCGATTCGAGCGTCGAGGCAGCACGCAGGGCAGGTCTGGAGGCGCGCGGCTTCCCGATGTTCGAAATCAGGCCGCGCGACTGGGACATGCCGCGACCGGACAGCTTCGATGCCCTGCTGATCGGCAGCGCCAACGTCCTGCGCCACGGCGGACCAGCACTCGAAGCCCTGTCTGGCAGGCCAGCCTATGCGGTAGGCGAGACGACTGCGCGGGCGTGCCGGGAAGCCGGACTCGAAGTCGTGGCAACTGGCGAAGGCGGATTGCAGCAAATCCTGTCCGGCGTGGATCCGTCGCATGGTCGGCTCCTGCGCCTGGCAGGCGAGGCGCGCGTTGCGCTCGAACCGCCGCCGGAAGTCGAGATCATCGAGCGCGTCGTCTATGCAAGCGAACCCCTGCCGATGCCGCCCGCTCTTGCGGTGTTGCTGAAATCCCCAGCAGTCATTGCCCTGCATTCCGCCGAGGCCGCGCGGCATTTTCGCGCGGAGTGCGAGGCTGCGAGGATCGTCCTCGGCAGGCTATCCCTCGCGGCAATTGGCCCGCGCGTAGCTCAGGCAGCGGGAACCGGCTGGCATTCCGTGAAATCTGCAGTATCGTCCAATGACATCGCCTTGCTGGCCTTGGCTGGCGACATGTGCAAGGAAGCGGGTTGATGGAAGATGCAACCACACCCGCAGGCACGCTCTCCCCTGCCGCCTATGCTCCCCCGCCGAGGCGATCTTCGCGCGGACAGCTTCTGGTCGCCTTGCTGGCATTCCTGCTGGGCGCGGCTCTCGTCGGCTGGATCGTCTGGCAGGGCTATCTGGAAGATTTCTTTCCCGCTCGTGAGCCAGCAGCAAAAGTCGCCGAAGTTCAGCCAGCCACGGCTGCAAGCGAGGAACAGGCGAACGCCGAGGTGGAACGGCAGCTTGAGGCCGTGGGCGGTGTCGAAGGCAGGCTTGCCATGCTGGAGGATCGGCTGTCACGGCTCGACCTTCAGGCCAATGCCGCATCGGGCAATGCTGCGCGCGCGGAAAGCCTGCTGATCGCCTTTGCCGCGCGGCGCATGATCGATCGGGGCCAGCCGCTGCGCTATCTTGCCGACCAGATCCAGCTTCGCTTCGCCAATGCCCAACCCCGGGCAGTGCGCACGATTCTCGAATTCGCAAAGGATCCGGTGACCGTGGACCAGCTTTCCGCGCGCCTCGAAGCCCTGTCGCCGGACCTGACAGGCGCTTCGCCCGATGCGAGTTTCTTCGACAAGGCCCTGGCCGATCTCAGCGACCTGTTCACGGTGCGGCGCGAACCTTCCGAAGTCATCGGCCCGGAAGCAGGCGTCGAGCGAGCGCGGGTCATGCTGCGCGCTGGCAGGATCGACGATGCCGTGGCGCAGATCCAGCGGCTTCCGGGCGCTCCGGCCGCTGACAAGTGGGTAAGCGACGCCCGCCGCTATGCCGAGGTTCAGCGTGCCCTCGACCTCATAGAGACAGCTGCCATGCTGGAGCCCACGCGCCTGCAGGATGCCGAAGGAAACCGGGTGGATCAGCCCAGCCCGCTGGCCACGCCGACCGCGACTGCGGACTCCGCCAGGCCGAAGACAAGCTCAGCCCCTAAGTAGCTCCGGCAACTTGCCGGACATGCCCCGCGCTTCGTCCATGAAGAACCGCTTGAGCGCAGGCATGCGCTGCACCGCCCCCATGCCGAGCCGCCGCGCCGCGCTGGGCAGCTTACCGGGAATGCCGAACAACCGCGTCAGGCCGTCTGTCACCGACATGACCATGAAGGCATCGAGGCTGCGCCACTTCTCGTAGCGGGCAAGCAATTGCGCATCGCCCGGTTCCAGGCCGAGCCGCATTCCTTCCGTCAGCACTTCGACCAGCGCGCCAACATCGCGCAGGCCAAGGTTGAGACCCTGCCCGGCAATCGGGTGCATGCCGTGCGCGGCATCGCCGACCAGCGCGAGGCGATGATCCGCGAGCTTGCGCGAGTGATGGAACTTTAGCGGGAACGACATGCGAGGAGCGGCCAGTTCGACTGCGCCGAACACGCCGTGCATCGCCTTTACGACTTCGCTGGTGAACACGGCATCGGGCAGCTTGAGCACGCCTGCCGCGTCCTTTTCCGATACGGTCCAGACCAGCGCGCTGCGGTGCCGTCCGTCGGGCAGGTCGAGCAGGGGCAGGAGCGCGAAGGGTCCATCGGGATAGAAGATTTCCCAGGCAACGCCTTCGTGCGGCAATTCATGCGTAAGCGCGGTGACGATGGCGCGATGGCTGTAATCCCACTTCGCCAGTGAGAATCCCGCTTCGTCACGCGTCGGTGACTGGCGCCCTTCGGCAGCGACCATGAGGCTGGCGCGCAACACCCGCCCATCGGCGAGCGTGGCGGAGACGCCGTGCGGGCCACGCTCGCGCTCCACCACTTCGGCCTTGGTATGCCAGGCGATTTCCTCGACACCTTCCGCTGCCGCGAACAGGGCGAGGCGCAGGTCGCGGTTGGCGAACATCCGGCCGAGCGTGCCTTCTTCCGGCTTGGGCCGGAAATCGATTCGTCCCGGCTTCATCCCGTCAGTTACGGCGATGGCCTCGATCGGGCAGCCAAGCGGCTCCAGCGCATCGGCGATGCCGATATTGCCGAACAGGTTCCAGCTTGCCGTAGAAATAGCCGACGCACGCCCGTCCGCGCCCTCTGCCGTCAGCTCGGCAGGATAGGCCCGGTCGACCACATGGCTGGTTAGGCCAGCGCGCGCCGCGGCCAGCGCCAGGGTCATGCCGACAAGGCCGCCGCCGACAATCAGCAAGTCTCGCCGTTCACCCTGACCTGTCATTTGCGTTTCCGGGACTGTCGTTTCGCTCATATCGCTCTATATCGCCGCGCATGGCCTTGCTGTCGAGTTCCCTGCGCATTGTTGCCCGAACGCTTGTGTTCCTGCTTGCGGCGCTGCTCGCAGCAGGCGCGGCACAGGCGCAGTCGACCAACATCACCGCCTCGCTGGCCGCCGAACATTCGGCCATGCCCGGCGAGACGGTGACACTGGCGATCGACATGCGTCCTGCCCAGGGATGGCACGGATACTGGATCAATCCGGGCGATGCCGGGCTTGGCATGACGCTGGACTGGACCTTGCCCCAAGGCTTCAAGGCGGGCGAAGCACAATATCCGGTTCCGCAGACGCTGCTCGTCTCGGGGCTGATGAACCACGTCTACAAGGGCGACTATGCGGTGCTGGTGCCGCTTCAGGTGCCGCAGGACGCGAGGCCGGGCAGCACCGCACGGATCGCGCTGCTCGCGCGCTGGCTGGCCTGCACCGACAAGGTCTGCGTGCCCGAAAGCGGGCATCTCACCCTTTCGCTCCCGGTCAGCGAACCGGGGGGCCGCGACCAGAGGTTCGACAAGTGGCGCGCAAGGCTTCCTGCGCCGCTCGATGCGCCCGCCCGGTTCGCACTGGCAGGCCACACCTTGCGACTTGCCGTGCCGCTGCCTGCCAGCGTCGAGCTCGACCAGCCGCACCTGTTCGTCGAGAATGACCGCGTGGTCGACTACGCCGCGCCGCAACGCTTTAGCCGCAACGGCAACACGCTGATTATCGAACTCAAGCAGCCCGAGGTGGCTGCCGCCACGCCCGATTCCCTGAGCAGCGTGCTTCGCCTCGGGACCAGCGGTGTGGGACTGTCTTTCACGGCCACGCCGGGCACCGTCCCGCCAGCAGGCAAACCGCTGAAGCAAAGCGCGACCCCCGCCTTGCCGGTCCTGTTGCTCGGGGCGCTGCTCGGCGGGCTGCTGCTCAACATCATGCCGTGTGTCTTCCCAATCCTCAGCCTCAAGGCGATCAGTCTCGCGCGAGCCGGGGAGAGCGAGGCACAGGCTCGGCGCGAGGGGCTGGCCTATACGGCGGGCGTGATCGCTGCCTGTCTCGCGCTCGGGGCGCTGCTGCTGGTGTTGCGAGCGGGCGGCGAAGAGATCGGCTGGGCCTTTCAGTTGCAGGAGCCGGGCGTCGTCGCGCTGCTGCTGCTGCTGGCCACTGCGATCACCGCCAATTTCCTCGGCCTGTTCGAAGTGGCCCTGCCCGGCCTTTCGGATAACGACGGATCGCGCGGGGCCTTCGCTACCGGACTGCTCGCCGCCTTTGTCGCGACGCCTTGCACCGGGCCGTTCATGGCCGCCGCGATGGGCGCGGCGCTGCTCTTGCCTGCTGCCGAGGGCATGGCGCTGTTCGCCGCGCTTGGTCTGGGACTTGCCCTGCCCTTCCTTGCCGTGGCCTTCATACCGGCCCTTCGCGGCATGCTGCCAAGGCCGGGACCGTGGATGACGCACTTCCGCCGCTGGATGACGCTGCCGATGGGACTGACGGCGCTGGCGCTGGCGTCGCTTGCCTGGCGGCTGGGCGGCGCGGGCTTTGCAGTGGCCGCAATCGCGCTTGCCGTGCTGCTGGTCGCGCTGCTGTGGTTTGCGGGCGGCAGGCAAAAGCGTGGCCAGTCCGCCGGACTTGCGACAATCGTTGGCGTCGCATTGCTCGCCGGGGTCTCGCTCGCCGTGCTTCCGGGCCTTGTCGCTCGGGACAAGGCCGCCGCCGAGCCCGGCATCACTGGCGCAGAACCGTTCAGCGAGGTTCGACTTGCCGATGCACGAGCAGCCGGAAAGCCGGTCTTCGTCTGGATGACGGCGGACTGGTGCCTCACCTGCAAGGTCAACGAGCAGGCCGCGATCGAGCGGGAGGCTACGGCAGAGGCATTCCGCAAGGCAGGCGTCGTCGTGCTGCGCGGCGACTGGACCAGGCGCGATCCGGCGATAACCCGCTACCTCACCGCAAATGGCGCGGCAGGCGTGCCTTACTACCAATGGTTCCCGGCGGGCGGCGGTGAAGGAGAGACTTTGCCGCAAGTCCTCACTCCCGCCATGCTGATCGAGCGCGCAGAACAGGCATCGCGCTGAAACCGCTCCGCTTCGGAGCTAACCGGAACCAGCGATGCGAGGCAGAAGCTCGCGCCCGCGCGATCGTGGCCTTGGAAATCTCTTGCGCAATCGCTCGATTTCGGAGCGGTCATGGCGCGCATCCCGGCGCCACTTGCGAATAACTCCCTAGGCGAAATCCAATAGGGAGATTTGCCCGTGCAACAGGCCTACACGCTTATCCTCGTCGATGCCGACACCCGTCGCCGCGCCACTGTCAGCCATACGCTTTCCGGTCATGGCGTGCATGTCGAGCCGTTCGAAACCGTTGCCGAACTGGCGGCAAGCTGGCCGCGCAGCGGGACCGTGCTGATCCATGACAGCGAGGGCGACGTTGCGCGGCTGATCGAACAGATGGCGCGGCACGGCGAATGGTATCCGATCATCGCCTTTGCCGATCAGCCCGAAGCACAGAGGATCGTGCGCGCCGTTCAGGATGGTGCCGTCGACTACATGGTCTGGCCCTTCGACCCGGACAGCCTGCTGCGGGCGCTCGAATGGCACGATGGCGCTGCGGAGGGACTGGGCAATGCCCGGATGCGCGAGGCAGTTGCTCGCGGACGGATTGAGAAACTGACCGACCGCGAGCGCGAGGTGCTCGACTGCGTTGCCAGTGGCCTGTCCAACCGCAAGATCGGGGAGAAGCTGGAAATCAGCCCGCGCACGGTCGAAATTCACCGCGCCAACATGCTCACCAAACTGGGAGCCAATCACACCTCGGAAGCGATCCGCATCGCCATCGAGGCCGAACTGGTGCGTTGAGACAATCAGTGCAGCCGCGCGCCCTCGGGTCGCAGGGGGGTGACGGACTCGGCGGGAGCGAGGTCCAGCAGGCACAGGGCCGCGCTGGCCCAAGCCGCGAGCAGGGCCAGCGCAGGCGTGCTGGCCTGCATCGTGACCTCCTCGGTCATGCCGGGGAGGATGACGCTTGCCATGCAACTGTCTACCGCACCTTTGGAAAGCATCCAGGCAACATCCTTGCCGATCATCGCCAGGGCCGCGCTCTCGCCAGCACCGGCCGCAATCATCACCTCGATCATTCTCGGAGAGTATCTGGCGCGCGTGATGATCCGCGCTTCGCGGAGCAGTTCGGCTTCATCGGCCGGCCCGGCGCGGCTGCACTTGTCGGCAAAATCGCGAAGCACGCGCGGACGTCGGGGATCGGGAACTGTCAGGTTCATCGGTTCATCCTCGCTGGCGCCAATCGACGCCTTGTGCACCCATTGTACCGGAAAGCATGGCAGCGCAGAAGGCCTCCCCAACCGGTTTTGCGCACGCCGTACCGCGATGTGGCACCTGTAATCACCTAAGTAGGGATGCGGATTGACACAAGTTTGCGTGCGGGCTTGCCGCTTGCAGGATTAGCGGACATGAAGGCCGCCGATAACGAATCCCGGGAGAGACTTCGCATGACTTCGCAAGCCCAGCAATCGACCATCCACCTCGTCGCGCCGGAACTGGCCGGAGCCATCGAAACGTTCCCCAACATGGATTTCGAGAACGGGCTCGAAGAAATCCGCGCCGGTTTCATGGACCGCGAACTGCCGCCGATGCCCGAAGGGCTCGACAAGGCAATCGTCGAGGATCGCACGATCCCCGGCCCCGCTGGCGCTCCGGACGTGCGCGTCCTGATCTACTCACCGCCCGGCGATGCCAAGGGCCGCCCGGCAATCTGCCACATCCACGGCGGCGGCTATGTGATCGGGAAGGCCGACATCGGCGACATTCCCAACCGCATGATGGCGCTTACGCTGGGCTGCGTCGTCGTTTCGGTCGACTACCGCAAGGCACCGGAAACGGTCTGGCCGGGTGCGCTGGAGGATTGCTACGCCGCGCTCACCTGGATGACGGAAAATGCCGATATGCTCGGCATCGATCCCGATCGCATCGCGGTCGCTGGCGAAAGCGCCGGTGGCGGCCATGCCGCTGCCCTTGCCATCTATACCCGCAACATGAACCGCAAGACCGGCGGCGGTCCGAAGATTTGCTTCCAGCTTCTCGATTCGCCCATGCTCGACGACCGCACCGGAACCAGCAGCGATCCCCACCCGCACACCGGCGAATTCGTCTGGACGCCCGCGCGCAACCGTTTCGGCTGGAAGGCCATGATGGGCCGCGAGCCCGGCGGCGAGGACGTGCCCAACGAAATGGTGCCGGCTCGCGTCGAGGACTACACCGACCTGCCGCCCGCCTTCGTCCATGTCGGCGCGCTGGACCTATTCCTCGAAGAAGACATGGAATACGTCCGCCGCCTGACCCGCGCCGGGGTGCCTGCGGAACTGCACGTCATTCCCGGAGCCTATCACGGTTTCAACATTGCCGGACCGACGCCGCAGGTCATGCAGGTGGGCGGACTGCGCATCGCCGCGCTTGCCCGTGCCTTCGGGATCGACCTGGCAAAGCGGTGAGCCGTTCGGGCGGCTTGCTCCAATGCGCTTTCCGTTCACGCTGACGTGAACGGAAAGCCGACGCTCAAGTGCCGCGCGGGCTTGTCGCGGTGCCCGGTCCGGAATGACCGGAAACCGTTCTAGATCGAGCTGCCCGCCTCGAAGATCGTGAAGACCCGCGCGCTGAAAAACCAGCGCCCGTCCACTCTGGCGAAACTGTCGCGGTATTCGCCCCAGAAGCCGACTTCGCCCGAAGACATGCGGCCTTCCATCACGCAGGTCGCGCTGGCGGTGTCGCCGTCGACCTCGATCAGCAGGTTGTGGATCAAGGGCACCGGATGCGGATTGCCCTTGCCGCCCTGTCGCAGCATGGCGCGGATCGCATCGCGACCCACCTCGCGGCTTTGCACGACATGCTCGTCCCGGTCGCAGGCACCGCGCCTGACCTCGAACAGACCATCAGCGACATAGAGATCGGCGGTCTCGTCGAGCCGGTCATACCGAACGACCTGTGCGTATCGGTAGACCAGCTCGGTGATCGCCTGCTTGGCAGCAAGCGCGTCCGGCTGCCCGGCAATGCCGGTCACGCCGTCCGGCCCGCTTGCACCGTCAGGCATTGTCCCGCAGTTCGCAGGCTGCGCGAACCGGGGCGATGCCGTATTCGACGACCTTCCAGAAGTCCTTGTCGGTAACGATCACGGCTTCGTTGTTCTCGATGGCGTGAATGACCATCTGCCCGATTTCTTCGGGAGTAACAGTCGGCGTCGGCTTGGTCGCGGGATCGTCGTTGCTCTCGCCGCCGATGATGACTGTGTTCTTGTGCAGGTTGGTCGCGACGATGCCGGGGCACAGCACCGAAACGCCGACGCCGCTGGCGGCAAGATCCTGACGCAGCGCATAGCTCATCGCGGCGACGCCGAACTTGGTCATCGAATAGACGCCGACACCGCCGCCGAAAGCCGAGAGGCCAACGGAAGACGAGGTGTTGACGATGTGGCCCTTGCCGCGATCGCGCATGGCGGCTGCAAAGGTCATCGCGCCGTTGGCAGGGCCGATGAGGTTGATGTCCATGAGCGTATCGAAGCTCTCGAAGGACGTGTCGGCAAGCGGCTTGCCGTGCGGGGCGATGCCAGCATTGTTGATGAGCACGTCGACCGGGCCGAAGACCTTTTCCGCTTCTTCCTTGGCGCGCTTCCAGTTGTCGCGGTCGCGCGTGTCGAGCTTGACGGCGCGGAACTGGTTGGCGCGGGTGGCGACGACCTTCTCCATCGCCTCCTCGTTGATGTCGGCAATGGTGACGTTGAGGCCGGCTTCGGCCAGTGCATTGGCAATGCCAAGGCCGATCCCGCTCGCTCCGCCTGTCACGAAGGCATGTTTAGCTTCTGCCATTTTCATCGATTCGGCTCCCTCTCTCGGAAATGTTGTTGCGCGCAAACTGGCGAAAGGTACCGCGCGAGGCAATGGCCTAGTCCCGGCCTCGCGCGGCAATCCGTAATTACGGATTAGGAGCAGTCATCCTCGCCTAGTCGAAATCGACCCGGACGTGCGGGATGTCGCCTTCGATTTCGCCGTGCGGCGTGTTGTAGTCGGTGACAGTCGAGCCGCGATCGCGACCGATGTCCATCATCTCGCCATTGCCCGCCGGGAACAGGATGTTGGACGGCAGCTTCAGGCGCGCGAATTCCTCGCCACCCGAGCTCAGCACGATCTCGGCAGGTCCGCCGGGCCGCCCCGTTTCATGCCGCATCTTGAGCGTGGTCTTGCCAGCTGGAAGCGTCTTGTTCGACATGACCGAGAACTGCTCGGCGGGATCGGTCGAACGCGACCAGAAGACCGCCGGGCGGCCCTTGTCGAGATAGAGGCTCCATCCACCGAAGCGGCTGGCCAGTGCCAACACCACGCCCGATGCGCTGGCGCTGTCGAGCACGAGATCGGCCTCCACCGTAAACGGCCGCATCGAGAGGAAAGGCGCGCCGCCCGCGGCAGGAATGCTGACGTCCTTGCCCCAGTAATCATAGTGCTTGGGCAGCATCGCCATCATCGCGCGCTGATCCATTCGCGCGCTGCCGAAGCGGTGGTCGAGCGGATAGACGTTGTTCGCCTTGGCCTGCCGGTCGAACTCGGCGAGCATCTCGGCGGTCTTTTCCGGCATCTTCGCCGCAAGGTCGGTGTTCTGCGAGAAGTCCTTGTCGAGATTGTAGAGCCGGATCGTGTTTTCCGGCTGCTCGCCGCGATCGCTGTGTTCCTTCCACGACAGGCGACCGTCTTCGCCGGAGAGGAACCAGCCGTCCTTGTAGAGCCCGATCTTGCCGGTCATCTCGAAGTACTGGGTGCGCGGTTTGGCTGGCTGGCACTTGGTCAGGCTCGACAACAGGCTGGTGCCGTCCATCGGCTTCTGGTCGGTGCCGAGCACGCGCTTTGGCGCCGGGATCCCTGCAGCATCGAGTACCGTCGGCACGACGTCGTTGACGTGACCGAACTGGGCGCAGACCGAGCCGGGCTTGGCGACATGGCCGGTCCAGCTCAGGATCGCGCCATTGCGGATACCGCCAAGCATCGAGGCGAACTGCTTTACCCACGGATAGGGCGCGTTCATCGCCCAGGCCCAGGCCGCGGAATAGTTCTGGTAGGTGTTCGGCCCGCCCTGAATGTCGAGGCTTGATGTCAGCCAGTCCTCGCGTTCGTCCTGCACGGCAATGGTGCGCAGTTCGTTGAGCGTGCCGCGCGGCCCCGCCTCGCCGCTGGCGCCGTTGTCGCCGAGAACGATGGCGAACAGCGTGTTGTCGTATTGGCCCATGCGCTTGAGCTCGTCGATGACGCGACCGAACTGTTCGTCCTGAAACACCATTTGCGCGGCGGCGACTTCCATCTGCCGGGCGTGGAAGGCCTTCTGCTTGGCATTGAGCGAGTCCCATGCCGGAAGCTCTGCCGGGCGCGGAGTCAGCTTGGTGCCGGGCGGAATGATGCCCTTGGCAAGCTGGTTGCGCCAGGTCAGCACGCGCTGCACGTCCCAGCCCTGATCGAACTTGCCCTTGAAGCGGTCGATGTATTCCTTGGGCGCCTGATGCGGTGCGTGAGTCGACCCCGGCGCAAAATAGACCAGGAACGGCTTGTTCGGATTGCCGGCCTTCTGGTTGTGGACATAGCTGATGATGTCGTCGGCAAGGCGCTGGTCGAGCAGTTTGCCCGAATTGTCGTCATCGGCCAGCTGGACGCCGCGATAGAGCGTCGGCGCGAACTGGTCGTTGTCGCCGCCGTTGAAGCCGTAGAAATATTCGAAGCCCAGCCCGGTCGGCCAGGTGTCCTTGTTGCCGCCCAGCGAGCGGTCGGGACCGGGAGTGTTGTGATGCTTGCCGAACATCGCGGTCGAATAGCCATTGAGGCGCAGCACCTGCGCGATCGTCGCGGTATCGGCACCGATCCGTCCGGTGTAGCCCGGCCACGGCGTCGGCAGGTCGGAGAGCATGCCGGTGCCGGTGTTGTGATGATTGCGGCCGGTCAGCAGGGCAGCGCGCGTCGGCGAACAGATACCGGTGGTGTGAAAGCGGTTATAGCGTTGCCCGGCCTGCGCCATCCGCTCGAAGTTTGGCGTCGGCACGGGCCCGCCAAAGGCGCTGGTCATGGCAAAGCCGACGTCGTCGGACATGAACAGGAACACGTTGGGCGCACCCTGCGGTGCCCGCACCGGCATCATGCCGCCGGTTCCGGGGTTCGACTGCGTGACGTTTTCGGCAATGGTGCCATTGAACGGCGCTGGCGGAATCGGCAGCGCGCTCCGGTCCTGCGCCATGGCCTGTCCGGCCCACAGAAGCCCGGCACCCGCAACGGTCGCCATAAGGCGTGACTTGCTCTTCATCATGTCTCTCCCTCGTCTCTGATCTCAGTTGGTAACGTCGACAGCGCGCGGTGCGACGAGCGCAGAGGCCGCCATCACAATCGCGTCGTCAAAAAGCCTTGCCGCCTTTTCAGGCTCGATCTGTGCCTCCTGGTCGATCTGCTGCAGCGCGCTGGCGATCAGTGCCGTCAGCATGCGCATGCGCCCGCCGAACAGGTCGCGTGCGTCGGCTGGCAGGCAGGCCACCAGCGCCTTGAACAGGCGTTCGGTGTTCGGAAATTCGGCGCTCACCGCCATGCGGGTGGCGATCATGCCGGAACGCTCCAGCCCCGACAGGAACCGCACATAGCTGTGCCGCCCTTCGTCGTCGGTCTGCTCGAACAGCGGCAGGAAAAACACACGGACCAGCGAAGCCACGTCGTCGGTCCTGCCAGCAGCCTCTGCCTCGACAAGCAATTCGCCTCGACGCGCGTCGATAGCAGGAAGGCGATAACGGTAGACCTCGCGGATCAGCGCTTCCTTGCTGCCGAAATGGTAGGCGACGACATTGGTGTTGGACGAACCGATGGCCGCGCCGATCTGACGAGTCGAGACGCCCTCGACACCACCCTGTGCAAACAGCGATTCCGCCGCCTCGATCAGGGCGGCGCGGGTCGCTTCCCCGCGCGGGTCAGTGCGTTTTCGCGAGGCTGGGGGCACGGCAGCAGGGATCCTCATCCGGGAGGCGCCGAGGCGCCGTAGCCCCTAAATAAGGCAACTGCCTTAGATCAGTCAATGCCGACTTGCGGGTGGTGCCCAGATCGCCGCGATTACCAGTCGAACCACCGGCGGCGACGGGTAACTGCATAGCCGTCGGCATAGCCATCGCCGTCGCGGTCAACCGGGACTCGCGCCGTATCGCGCGCCTCCATCGCTGCCTCGGCGCGTGCCGCACGCAATTCCGCCTCATGCGCGCGCTTCTCGGCATCGTGCGCGGCAATCTCGACTTTCCGCTGGCGGCCCATCGCATAGTAGTGCGACCACATCTGGCTATGCGCGAAAGCGAGCATCAGACCGCCCATGATCGCCAGATTCTTCATCGCCATCGCCGCCTGCATCGGGTCGGTAAAGTGGTTGTGGAAGAACAGCGTGGCGAGCGCCACGAAGACGAACAGTGCCATTGACACCAGCCGGACCGCGAAGCCGGCAGCAAGCATCAGGCCTGCCACGAGCTCGAAAATGCCGGTTGGTATCGCAAGGGCCGACGACAGGCCAACCGATGAAAGCGACTGTGCCGTACTGGCCGGGTCGGTCAGCTTGCCGAGACCGGAAACGATGAAGATGACTGCAATCAGCAGTCGCCCGATGATAGCTGCGATTTTCGACATGGCCTGCTCTCCCGGCTAAGTCCTGTGAAGGGATAGCGCCGGGGGAGCGGGATTGTTCCCGCGCGAGCGGTGTTGTTCGCCTAGGCGGCGCGGACAAACTCCACGCCGCCTAGCTGCCGCCTCCGCCAAAGTGGCTGTTGGGCGCGAACCAGTCAGTCCGCACCTGGCGATGGGCGATCAGCCACTGGCCATCCTCCTTGCGGAACTTGTCGACATAGACGCCGGAGTGATCCGGGCCGATGTCGGTGATGACCATCCAGTAAGTCCGCACGTCGGCCGTGTCCGGCCCGGTCAGGTCGATCTTGGAGGTGGTGAGGTTGTGCCTCACGAACTGCGCCTTGCGCTTCACCTGCCCGTCATCTGCGCCCTTCGGCGCATTCTTCCAGGCGGTTTGCCAGGCAAGGATGGCTGCGCGTCCTTCGAAATGGATGCCCGCGCTGCCGGAGCGATCGGTCGATTCGATTATGCCGTCGGTCGTGAAGCAGGCAGCGTAATCCTCAGCTCGCGAGCGGTCGCCGGAGGTGTTGTACTTTGCGAGCGTATCGCGGATCGCCTCGCGGGCGAGCAGGTCATCCAGGGTCATTTCTCTCTCCTCTTCGGGCAGGCCGTCTATAATTTTGGCAGGGTCACGCCTTTCTGGCCCATGTATTTGCCTGCCCTGTCGGCATAGCTCGTCTCGCACGGCTCGTTGCCTTGCAGGAACAGGAACTGGCACGCACCCTCGTTGGCATAGACCTTGGCGGGCAGCGGCGTGGTGTTGGAAAATTCCAGCGTCACATGCCCCTCCCAGCCCGGCTCCAGCGGAGTGACGTTCACGATGATGCCGCAGCGCGCATAGGTCGACTTGCCGAGGCAGATCACCAGCACGTCGCGCGGGATGCGGAAATATTCGACCGTCCGCGCCAGCACGAACGAATTGGGCGGGATCACGCAGACGTCGGTCTTGCGGTCGACGAAGCTGTTGGCGGCGAAGTCCTTGGGATCGACCACGGCGCTGTCGACATTCGTGAAAATCTTGAACTCGTCGGCCACCCGCGCGTCATAGCCATAGGACGAGAGGCCGAAGGATATGTTGCCTTCTCGCCGCTGCGCCTCCACGAACGGCTCGATCATGCCGTTTTCGGTTGCCTGCTGCCGTATCCATTTGTCGCTGAGAATCGCCATGTCGGCCGATGTGCGCGAAGCGCCGCCGATGGGCAAGCCGTGGCGCGCAATTCTTCAACGATCCACGGCCTTGAAAAAAATGATGACAACCAGTCCATTTAATTTCACAAGGGCTTGTGGTATTCTCATGCAGCGAACGAGTCCGAATGCGGACCAATGAGAGAGGCGAGCAATGATCAATCATCTGCCAGACAGCCCCATCGACCGGTCGATGGATTTCCCCTGGGGTGTGCCCTACGGCTGGTATTTTGTCGGCTATGCGGACGAGTTGAAGCCCGGCGACGTCAAGCCGCTGCGCTATTTCGAGCGTGAACAGGTGCTGTTCCGCAACGAGGACGGTGAACTGGGCATGCTCGATGCGCACTGCCCGCACCTTGGCGCACACATCGGCTATGGCGGCAAGGTCAACGGCAAGTCGGTCGCCTGCCCGTTCCACGGCTGGGAGTTCCGCCCGGACGGCTTTTGCTCGGCGATCCCCTACGCCAAGAAATTCCCGCCCATCGCCAAGCGTGAACCGCTGCTCCACTCCTATCCGGTGAAGGAAGCGGCAAACGTGATCTGGGCTTGGTATCACCCGGAAAACATCGAGCCAATCTTCGACGTCGTCGACTATCCGGAATACACCGATCCGGCCTGGAACAACACGATGCGCTACGAGTGGATCGCTTATACCAGCCCGCAGGAAGAGGCCGAAAACGCGGTCGATATCGCCCACTTCCAGTTCGTTCACGGCGCTCCGGGCGTGCCCGAAGGCAAGGCCGTATACGAAGGCCACGTCCGCCGTTCGCGCTCGGACGGCCGGTTCGAAGTGATGAACGAAAACGGCGAGATGGAGGTGTTCGAATCGCACGTCCAGACCATTGCCAATGGCGCCGGGCAGAAGATCACGACGCTCGAAGCCAAGCTCAAGGTCTGGCTGATGGTGCTGCTCACCCCGATCAAGCGCAACCTTACCGAGATCCGCTTCAGCTATGCCTATCCCAAGCAAGAGCCGGGCTCTGCGCTGGAGAAGGAATACTTCGACTATTGCGAGCGCATTGCCGGTGAGACTGGCTTGCTGGCCGACCTGCCGATTTTCAACAACAAGGTGCATCGCACCAATCCGCTGATCGTCGACGGCGATGGCGACATCCTGCGCTATCGCCAGTGGTTCAGCCAGTTCTACGCGGGCGACGACGTGCCGCAGCAGATGGCCGCCGAGTAACATACAGATTCAGTTCCGGAGAGAGACAAACAATGGACCGCTATCTCGTCATTTCGTCAGACGGCCACGCCGGGCTACCGCCCGAGCGTTACCGCGACTATGTCGATCCGCAGTATCGCGATGAATTCGATCGCCAGCTTGCCGCCGCCATCGCCGAGCGCGCCGCTGCCGAAAACGCCTTCCTGATCAGCGAATTCAACACCAAGTGGCGCGCCGAGAACGCCGATGGCCTCGACGGTGCATGGGATTCGGCCATGCGCAACAAGGTCATGGACGCCGATGGCGTTACTGCCGAAGTGCTGTTCACCGACGGCATCACCGAGAACAATTCTCCGCCTTTCGGCGCGGACCTCGGCATGCGCCCGTTCGACGCCAATCCCGAACTGCAGTGGGCAGGCGCGCGCGCCTTCAACCGCTGGCTCGCCGAATTCTGCCAGGACGAGCCGGTGCGCCGTCTTGGCATGGGGCTGTGCCCGGCGCTGTGGGACGTGGAGACGAGCGTCAAGGAAATCTACTGGGCCAAGGAAAACGGCCTCAAGGGCATGCAGCTCAGCCACATCGTCGAAGGTTACGACAACTACAACCACCCCAAATACTACCCGATGTGGGCGGCGCTCGAAGAGACGGGCATGGTCGTGAACTTCCATTCCGGCGCCTCGCAGCCCTACGACCAGACCGCGCCCGGCTGGGTCGGCATCTACTGCGTCGAATATCCCTTCTGGCTCAGCCGCCCGCTGATCTCGATGATCTTTGGCGGCGTGTTCGACCGTTTCCCCAAGCTGAAGGTCGCCTTCACCGAGGTGGGTGGTGATTTCTGGTGGCCGTCGCTGATGCAGCTGATGGACTTCCGGGCCAAGGTGAAGAAGGGCAGCGCCAAGATGGGCGACCACACCGCCAAGCTGAAACTCACGCCTACCGAATATGTCCAGCGCAATGTCTGGATCGGCAGCTCGGCGCAGATGGATGACCAGAACTACGAGGATTACCACAAGATCGGCATGAACCGCGTGATGTGGGGCACCGACTATCCGCACCCCGAGGGCACCTGGCCCAACACCTATGAACAGATGCACGGCGCGCTTGATGGACTCGGCGAAGGCGATCTCGAAAAGGTCCTCGGCCTGAACGCAGTCGAATGCTTCGGTCTCGACATCGAGCCGCTCAACAAGATCGCATCGGAAATCGGTCCGCTGAGGAACCAGTTCAAGCAGGCAGCATAACTGGGCTGCAGCGTCCTTTGGGAGAGAGAACACAATGAAGGATTTCAACGGCAAGGTCGCCGTCGTCACCGGCGGGGCCAGCGGCGTTGGCCGCTGTCTTGCGCAGCAACTGGCCGCCGATGGCGCCAAGGTCGTCATCACCGACATCAATGCCGAAAAGCTGGCGACGGTCGCCGCGGAACTGAACGCCGAAGGGCCCAGCGGCACCGTCGAGGGCATTGCCAGCGACGTGACGCAGGAAGATTCGGTCAAGGCACTCGCCGATCAGGTCTTCGCCAAGTACGGTCGTGTCGACATGCTGTTCAACAACGCCGGTGTCGGCCTTGCCGACATGCGCAGCCCGTTCTGGGATCTGCCGATGAAGGACTGGCAATGGGGCTTCGGCGTCCATGTCATGGGTCCGGTGCACGGCATCAAGGCCTTCGTCCCCCGCATGGTCGAGCAGGACGGCGAAGGCGTGGTCGTCAACACCACCTCTGGCAACGGCGCACTCCATTCGCTGCCCAACACGCCGATCTATTCATCGTCGAAGGCGGCGCTCACCAGCCTGACCGAAGTCCTTTACGCACAGCTCAAGGACAAGGCGCCGCACATCAAGGTCGGCATCCTGTTTCCGGGGCCACGTCTGGTGAACACCGGCCTGCTCGATTCCCCCCGCCCCGACGAATATCGCGACGCATCGAACCCTTTGCCGAAGGGCGTGGCGATGAGCGATCTGGCCGAGCGCATGGGCGGCATCGAGATGACCGAGCCGGACGACGTGGCAGCCTACTGCCTCGAATGCGTAAAGAAGGGCCAGTTCTGGATGCTGCATCCCGAATCCGGGATGGACGGGTTCGAAGCCCGTGTGTCGAGCATCCGCGATCGCGCAAATCCCTGATTAGCCCTTTTCAATAGAGCTAACTCTAGTAGTGTCCCCTTCGTACGGGCCGCAATGGCCCGGCGGAGAGGGATTCGCTTATGGCAAATGAACTGGCAGGCAAGGTGGCAATCGTCACCGGGGCAAGCCGCGGCATCGGCAGAGGCGCATCCATCGCCTTTGCCGAGGCAGGCGCATCGGTGATCGTAGCGGCTCGCAGCACCGACAAGCTGGCCGAACTGGTGGCCGAGATCGAAGCCTTGGGCGGCAAGGCTCACGCCGTCGCCTGCGACGTTCGCGAAAAGGCAGATATTGAGGCCTGCATCCAGGCGGCCATCGACCAGTACGGCCGTCTCGACGTGCTCTACAACAACGCGCAGACCATCGAATACCTCTACCTCAAGGACTGCTCCGACGAGACGATGATGGATGTCATCACGTCCGGTCCTATCGCCACCTACCGCTTCATGCAGGCCGCGCATCCGCACCTCAAGGCGACCAGGGGCGTCATCATCAACACCGGATCATCCTCGCGCTATCTGCCTTCGGGAGCGCGCTATGGCCCCTACAATTCCGCCAAGGCCGGGATCGAGGCGCTGACCCGCACAGCCGCCGACGAATGGGCCGAAGACGGAATCCGCGTCTTCATGCTCAACCCAGAAGCGGAATCGACCATGACGATGAACTGGAAGGCGCGCGAGCCGGAAAAATACGCCGCAGCCGTCGCCAACAAGCCCAACCAGCGCATGGGTCATCCGCTTGAGGACATCGGCCGCCCGCTGGTGAAGATGATTCTGGATGCCGACAGCTACAACCGCAAGACGCTCGGGATCAGCTCCGCTGGCGTGACCGATACAATCGAGACGATCACCTTCACGCCCGTCACACTCGACTGACCAATTCAGCTACAGGACCTTGCCATGACCGATACCGAGGCTCTCCTCGCCGACGCGCTCAATCGCATTCAGCGCCTTGAGGACGAGGCAGAGATCCGCAACCTGCTCAACCGCTATGGCCTGTGCGCCGATGGCGGCAGCGAGGAGGAAGTCTCGCTGATCTTCGCCGAAGACTGCCATATCGACATCGACGGCGTGGCCTTCATGGAAGGGCGCGATCAGGCGCGCGGGATCGTTTCCTCGCCGCTGCATCAGGAGATCATGCCCAACTGCGCCCATGTGATGGGGCCGTTCCACATCACATGGGAGGGCGAGACGGCCATCGCGACCGGCTATGCCACGGTCTATCTCAAGGAGGGCGACACGGTGAAGATCTGGCGCCAGTCCTATGGCCGCTGGGAACTGGTCAAGCGGGACGGGCGCTGGCAGGTGCTCAAGCGCACCTCGCGCTCTACCGGTCGCGACGACTGTCAGGACCTGCTGCTCAGGGCGCTGTAGCCTCGGACGGTTTGGGCACCGCCTTCCAATAGTCGCGGTTCTCTATCACCGTCTGCACCGCCTTGTCGTAGAAGGCCTGACCTTTCGCATAGTTCTGGAAATCGATCTCCAGCGTATGCCGGAATTCCAGCACTTCCACGCCTTCGGGTCCGGCGTGATAGGTGTAGGGCGTATTGGCGGGCACGAAGAAGCTGTCGCCCGGCCCGATCTGTTCGGTCCCCAGCCGCGCCGATCCGGCCACCACATAGTAGAGGCAATCGGCGCTATGGCTGTGCAGCGGGAGCGGATAGTCCTTCTTGAACCAGGCGTGCATCAGGGTGAATCCCGGCAGGTTTGCGACCATCGTATAGACAGACCCGTCGATCACGCCTTCTTCGAGCATCTTTTCGAGGCCCGCCTTCTGGACCGGCGTGGGATCGGTGGTCATCACCGCCTCCTCGCCGAAGACAAACTGGCCCTCGCGCTTGAATATCTGGAACTTGCTTTCCTCAGCCATCGGCTCTCTCCACCATGCATTTGTCCCTGCGAGCGATGAGTATCATCGGTCGGCCGCAAAGGGAACGCGATGATCCGCCAAGGCCTTACCCATGGTTAACCAAAGCCTGCTAGGTGATGGCACATGACCGATCCCTCCCGCATTCTCGTCATTTTCGGCACCCGCCCCGAAGCCATCAAGCTGTTCCCGGTGGTGAACGCGCTGAAGGCCGATCCGCGCTTCGAATGCGTAGTCTGCGTCTCGGCACAGCACCGCGAGATGCTCGATCAGGTGCTGGAAATCGCGGGGATCGTGCCAGACCACGACCTCGACGTGATGAAGCCCGACCAGTCTCTCGACGAATTGACCGCACGATTGCTGGTCGGCCTCGGCCAGGTGATGGACGAGGTGAAGCCCGATCGCGTGATCGTGCAGGGCGACACGGCCACCGCCATGTGCGGCGCCCTTGCGGCCTATTATCGTAAGCTGCCGGTTGACCACGTCGAAGCTGGGCTGCGTTCCGGCAACATCTACCACCCGTGGCCCGAAGAGATTAACCGCAAGATCATCGGGTCGATGGCCTCGCTGCACTTCGCGCCGACCTCCACCAGCGCCAATGCCCTGAAGGCAGAGAACGTCGATCCGGCGCGGGTTCACATCACCGGCAACACGGTGATCGACGCGCTGCACTGGGTGACGTCGCAGATCGAGGCGAACCCATCGCTGGCGCGTGGCCTGGCCGATCTCGAAGCCCGGTTTGCCGACAAACGGATCATCGGCGTAACAAGCCACCGCCGCGAGAATTTCGGCGACGGGATGGACAATATCGCCTCGGCCATCCGCCAGATCGCCGCGCGCGAGGACGTGGCGGTGATCTTCCCCGTCCACCTCAATCCCAACGTGCGCAAGGTCATGTACGAGGCGCTTGGCGGCCTCGACAATGTCGCGATGATCGAACCGCTCGACTATCCACATTTCGCGCGGCTGATCGGCCTTAGCGAGATCATGCTGACCGACAGTGGCGGCGTTCAGGAAGAAGCGCCCGCGCTTGGCAAGCCGGTACTCGTCATGCGCGAGACGACCGAGCGGCCCGAAGGCGTCGAGGCCGGAACCGCGAAGCTCGTCGGCACCGATCCCACTCGTATCGTTACCGAAATATCAACCTTGCTCGACGATAAGGCAGCCTACGAACAGATGGCGCGTGCGCACAATCCTTTCGGGGACGGCACGAGCGCGCGCCGCATCGTGGAGTTGCTGGCGCATGAAAGCGGATAATGGAGCCCGTCCGGCTCATAGCAATGCACCGGGACGGAGCCAGATTTGGCCTAGTTCAAGGCGCGCGGATGGAGCGATGAAGATTTATCGTGACGGACGAGCAACGCAGAAATGGGACAAATCTGGCCCGCCCCTCTGGGGTTTGATTGATTGGCCCGCTGGCGGCGTCTCGCCGCTTGTCCGGGACAACCAGCCCGCCCTGCGCGACGATCCTAGCCAACAGACCAATCAATCAAATCACGGAGTATTGCTATGAGCCGGACGGGCTCCTTGCCTGAAGTATCTGTAATCGGACTGGGCTATATCGGCCTGCCGACCGCGGCGATCATCGCCCGTTCGGGCTGCCGGGTACTGGGCGTGGACGTTTCGCAGAAGGTGGTCGATACGATCAACCGCGGCGAAATCCACATCGAGGAAGTCGATCTCGATGGGCTGGTGCAGGGCGTGGTTTCGCGTGGCCTGCTTTCGGCTTCGACGCAGGTCCAGTCCGCCGATGTCTTCGTGATCGCCGTGCCGACCCCGTTCGGCCCGGATCACGAGCCGGATATTTCCTATGTGCTGGCCGCCGGCAAGGCGGTTGCGCCGGTGCTCAAGCAGGGCGACGTGGTGATCCTCGAATCAACCTCGCCGGTCGGCACGACCGAGGCGCTGCGCGACATGATCGCCGAGGCCCGGCCCGACCTCAAATGCCCCGGTCGGACGAGCGAGACACCTGACATTTCGATCGCCTACTGCCCCGAGCGAGTCCTGCCCGGCCATATCCTCAAGGAGCTGATCGAGAACGACCGCTCGATCGGCGGGATTACGCCGCGCTGCGCCCGCAAGGCGCTCGCCTTCTACAAGCTGTTCGTGCGCGGCACCTGCGTCGTCACCGACAGCCGCTCGGCGGAAATGACCAAGCTGGTCGAGAACGCCTATCGCGACGTCAACATCGCCTTCGCCAACGAGCTTTCCATCGTCGCCGACCGCATGGGCCTCGACGTGTGGGAAGTTATCCGGCTGGCGAACCGCCACCCGCGCGTCAATATCCTCACGCCCGGTCCGGGCGTCGGCGGGCACTGCATCGCGGTCGATCCGTGGTTCATCGTCCACGGTGCGCCGGAAGAGACTCCGCTGATCCGCACCGCGCGTGGCGTCAATGACGGCAAGATGCACCACGTCGTCGCCAGGGCAGACGCGCTGGTCGCGGCGCATCCGAACGCCAAGGTCGCCTGCCTCGGCCTCGCCTTCAAGGCCAACATCGACGATTTCCGCGAAAGCCCCGCGCGCTTCGTCGCCAGCCGTCTCGCCCGCAAGTTCGGCGAACGCATTCACATCGTCGAACCCCACGCCGCAGAGCTGCCGATCGAGTTCACCGATACCGGCGCCACGCTCATCGACATCGACACGGCGCTGGAAGATTGCCAGGTGCTGATCGTTCTGGTCGATCACGACCTGTTCCGGGTCGTGCCGCTGGCCGAGCGCGCGAGCAAGGTGGTCTACGACACGCGCGGCATCTGGCCCGACCAACCGGTCGTCTCCGGAAATGCACCAGACCTGCGGCTAGCAAGCTGACCTATTTCAGGCAGCGCGCAAACAGGTCTTCCATCCGGCCCCAGACCTTCTCGGCGGCCTGCTCGTGATAGAGTTCGGAACGGCTCGGCATCATGTAGCCGTGCAGGGCGCCCGGATGCCATTCGAGCTGGTAGGTGACGCCCGCCGCGCCTAGCGCCTTTTCAAGCTCGGCCATTTGCTCGGGTGTCGCCATCGCGTCCTTGTCGGCAATTCCGAAATAGAGCTCTGCCGAGACTTGGTCGAGATGGCGATGCGGTGAATTGGGCGCATCGGTTGAAAGCCCGCCTGGGTGGATCGAAGCGCCGCAGGCCACCCTGTCACCCATCGCCTGCGACAGTTCGAGCGTCAGCTTGCCGCCCATGCAATAGCCATGCAGCCCGATCTTTCCATCACCGGCTGCAGGATCGTCTTTCGCCAGCCCCAGTGCCAGTTCGACGTCGCTGCTGACCCGCTCTGTGGTCAGATCGCCGATCATTTTCATGAGCCCTTCTATGCCGCCGATTGCTTCGAAATCGATCGGCCCTTTCACGCCCCAGCGGTAGAACAGGTCCGGCGCAAGCACGTAATAGCCCCAGCCCGCGACGCGCCGGGCATGGTCGTGCAGTTCCTCGCGCATGCCGATGCCGTCCATCAGCTGTACGATAATCGGATATGGCCCGTCGCCGTCAGGGCGCGTGATGAACACGTCCATCGATCCATCGGCGGTAGTAATTGTCTCTTGGCGATCCTGCATTTCAAGCTCTCCTCTGTCCGTTGCTCGACGCGCGCCGGAGTCGAGCCTAGGATGCACGCGTTGCGGTTCCTTACGCAAGCACCAAGCAACGAGAGGAGCGGTTGAAATGGCAGACCATGTCTACAAGCTGACCGAGATCGTCGGCACATCGCACGAAGGGCAGGATGCGGCGATCAAGGTGGCGCTCGAACGCGCCGGCAAATCGATCCGCAATATCCGCTGGTTCGAGGTCACCGGCCAACGCGGATTCGTCGAGAAAGGCGGCGCGATCATGCATCAGGTGACTCTCAAGATCGGTTTCACGCTCGAGGAATGATTTGTGCCCGAGCGCTCAGATCCCGGCATACCAGGCGTAATCGCTGTGGTCTTCCCAGTAGCCGCCCTTGCCGCCGTATAGCCTGTCGAGGCTTTCACGAACTTCGATCCGCATCACGTATTTGGCGTGCTTGTAACCGAGTTGGCGCTCGACCCTGAGACGGAGCGGCGCGCCATGCGCCTCGGGCAAGGGCTGGCCGTTCATCTTCCAGGCGAGGATCGTCTGCGGATGGAAGGCGTCGACCAAATCGATCGATTCGTAATAGGGCGTCGAACGAAAGCGATCGGCGCAATGGAACACGAGATAGCGCGCCCGTTCCGCGAGCCCCGCCATGTCGAGCACGCGCGACAATTGCGGCCCCTGCCACTTGCCGATCGCGCTCCAGCCCTCGACGCAGTCGTGCCGCGTGATCTGCTCGCGCTGCGGCATGGCCTGCAAGGCGGCAAGCGGCAGGGCAAGCGGGCGGGCAACGAGCCCGTCGACCCGGAGCGTCCAGTCTGCAAAGCCGCGCTCCAGCATGTGCCGATAGGCACTGTCGGCCACCTCGCGGTTGCCATTGGCGCGAAACACCGGCGACATGGCGCTCTCGGCATATTCGCGCGCAAGCGCCTCGCCGCCGAAAAGGCGCTGCGAACGCATGTGCAGCCCTTGCGCACTTTCGAGCACGCCGCGAAAGCCCGCGCTGGAATTGAGCCGGTCGCAGCCCGCCAGCAGCAGCCCGCCCGCGCCGAGCGCGCCCGCGCGGATCAGGCCGCGCCGCGAAACAAGGAGCCGCTTGTCAGTCATCCTGCTTCTCCCTGGGCAAGCGATACATGCCGGTAATCATCGAGCGCACCTCGTTCACCGGTCCGGCCAGAATCACCATCGCGATATGCACCACAAAGAAACCGATCAGTGCGAAAGCCAGGATGAAATGGATCGAACGCGCCGATTGCCGCCCGCCGAACAGTTCGGTCACCAGCGGCGCCCAGGCATCGGTTCCCGGCGACATGCCAAGGCCCGTCAGGATCATCAGCGGCAGCGCGACGAACAGGACGAAGGCATAGGCGAGCTTTTGCAGCACGTTGTAGCGCAGCGCAGCCGCGCCGGTGGGGAAGCGCAGGCGGGCATGCTGCTTGACGTCGTGCCACACATGAGAAGGTCGCCATTCCTTGCCGGTGATGTGCAAGTCGCGGTGCAGGTGCCCGTTCACCAGCGACCACAGGAGATAGAGCAGCAGGCCAACGGCCAGCACCCAGGCGAAGGCCAGATGCCAGAGCCGCGCATCGGCGAGGCTGTAGTTCGACGGTATCGTTGCCCACCAGGGAAAGGCCCGGCGCTTGATCTCGCCCTCGGGATTCTTCCACACGCCAAGCACGCCGGTCGTTTTTACAACAGCCGTACCGATCCGCAACATGCCCTGACCCTGTCGGCTTGCGCCGATCTCCAGCCAGGCACGGTCGGCATTCGCGCCATATTCGCCCCAGTAGAGGCGCGGGTGGGCGTTGAAGATCATCAGCCCGCTCATCAGCATGACCAGCAAGGTTACGGCATTGGTCCAGTGCCAGAGCCGGGTCGAGAGCCGGTGTCGGCGGACGAGATCGCCAGCCTGCGCGGTTTCGGCAGCGGCGGTCACCTTGTCCATGGCTGAAATCCGCTCCTGCTGCGCATCGTTGTCATAGGCGACGATTGACCGATGCACCAGCCTTCAGGCTGCGGTGAGAGGCCAGGGTGTGGAGGCGGGTTCATGTGCGGGTAATCTTGGCCACCTATCACGGTCTTGAAACATTGGTCTGGGGCGGGGGCTGCGAATCGATTCGCGTGGCCGGTGGCGTTCCAGCGCAATTGGACAGATGTCTGGTTCGAAATGACGCAAGTTACCTATTCTCCAGGGCTGATTACCAGCTGGCTTTCCGCGGGGTATCGGCTCGCCTACAGCCAGTTCACCTATTCGTTGCCCGGCGAATCGAGCGTCTGGCCCGGATACGGCGCGTTCGACGAACCCTACCTGCCGGGATTCGCCCTGCCCGATACCAACCTGTCCTCTGCCTTTGCCGATGCGATCGATGCCTGGGACGCACTCATCCGTCCCGATTTCAGCGAAGTGCCCGACGACGCATTCGGGCAGGGAGCGATCCGGCTGGCCATTACCGATATCGACGATGACCTTGCCGGCTATGCCTATTTTCCGGACTATATCGACGAAAAGTCGGGCGATATCTGGCTCAATGCCAATGGTCTGGAAGGCGACTGGGACGTCGGCAGCTATGGCTTTGTCACACTGATCCACGAACTGGGCCATACTCTCGGCCTCGACCATCCCTTTGCGGTCGATTCCGCGCCCGAGTGGCTCGATTCGTTGCGTTACACGGTGATGAGCTACAACTGGATCGAGGAACGCTACGTCAGTTTCGACATCGAGGACGGGCAATTCTACGCGTATTTCGCGCAACCGGTTCCCATTACCCCGATGGTGCTCGACATCGCGACCGTGCAGCGGTTCTACGGAGCCGACCTGAGCACGAATTCGGGCACAACGACCTACACGTTCGAAGCGATGGACCCGGCGCTGCGCACGATCTACGACGCGAACGGGATCGATACTTTCGACCTGTCCGCGATTTCCACCACCAACGTGGTCGATCTTCAGCCCGGCGCCTATTCGAGCATCGGCATGGCCAGTGTCGCCGAGCAAATTGCCTACTGGAGCGGCAAGTTCCCGGCATTTGCCCCTTTCATCGAGGAAATTTTCACCGAATACCTGGCTGACAACGACCAGACGGCGTTCACCTTTACCGACAATCTCGGCATCGCGCTGACCACCACGATCGAGAACGTGATCGGCGGCAGCGGCCGGGACGAGATTCACGGCAATTCGGCTTCCAACGAACTCCTCGGCAACGCAGGCAACGACCTGCTCGTTGGGCTCGGCGGTCGTGACCGGCTCGAAGGCGGCGACGGCAACGACCATCTCTACGGCTACGACGTGTTCGTGAAGCCGAGCAATCTTGCAACCAGGGTCGGCGAGACGGCTCCCGGTGAGGTCGAACCTTCCGCTGCCCCTGTTCCGCAAGCAGGCGTCGCAACGGACAGCGAGGACATTCTGATTGGCGGTGCAGGCGATGACGTGCTGATGGGTGGCCCCGGTCGCGACGTTGCCTCCGGCGGATCGGGTGCCGATCTGTTCCTGTTTTCGGAAGGGGACTTTGCCGGTGCAACCATCGCACTGGCCGACATCATTTCGGATTTCAGCGAGGCGGAGGGCGATCGCATCGACCTGAGCGCCATCGATGCCATTATCGGGCCGGGCGACGAAGCCTTCCGGTTCCTGGGCACCGACACCTTCAGCGGAGCCGGAGGCGAACTGCGAATCGAGGCTCTTGACGATTATCTCATGCTGTTCGGCGAAACCACGGGCGACGTGATCGCCGATTTTGCGATCCGCCTCGATGGCCTGACAACTCTGTCGGTCGGAGCGATCATCATCTGACACCTCTTGCGCCGCGTCGCGATTTGTCGGACGGTTCCGGCAGATCAATCAACACGACCGGAGAGATGCACAGATGACAGCACAATCAATAGCGAAAATGGGCGAGATCATGCAGATCGCCTTCGTTCCGCAGGATTTCGACGCGACCGTCAATCACTGGGTCAAGATGGGCGCAGGGCCATTCTTCGTCCTGCGCGGCAACCAGGCCGAATGGCACAGGGCCTATGGCGAGGATTGTCGCCCGACCCTCGACATCGCGCTGGGTCAGTGGGGCGAGATGCAGATCGAGGTCATCCGCCAGACTTCTCCGGAAAAAACAATATATTCCGACTGGTTCAACGCCAAGAAGGAAGGCGTCCACCACACCTGCATCGTCGTCGAAGACATCGACGCGCTGAAACAGCAATGCGAGGCGGAAGGTATGCCGATCGTCATCGAAGGCCGATCGGGCACCAACCGCTGGCTCTATGCCGACACCGGCGGCGGACAAGGCACCTACCTTGAAGCCATCCAGTGCGATCCCGGCCTCAACGATATGCTCAAGGCCGCGCATCGCGATTGGGACGGCAGCGATCCGATCCGCGAGATCGTACTCTAACCGACGCGTATCAGCCCTCGCCGGGTGCGCGGGCGAGCCCTAACTCTCGCCCGCCTGCTTCTTGTTCGCTGCCGCCATGGCCTTGGCGTCCATATGCCCGATCGAGCTGCCTGCGGTCAGATCGTTCTGGGCATGGGCAAAGTGATGCATGTGATAAACCGCGTCCATCGCCGCGCGTTTTCCCCGCAGGTCTTCGGCCTGATTGATCGCCTGCTTGGTGAGCCACAGCCCCAGGCCTGACTTGGCGGCAAGCTTTCCGGCGATGCTTGCGGTCTCGGCGCGCAGGTCATCGCGCGAAACGACGCGGTTGACCATGCCATAGTGATGCGCGGTGGCCGCAGGCATGCGCTCGCCCAGCATCAGGAACTCCATGGCGATGCGCGGGGGCAGTTCGAAAGGGTGCGCCCAGTATTCGACACCGGGGATGCCCATCATCAGCACCGGATCCTGAAAGAAAGCATCGTCCGAAGCGACGATCAGATCGCAGGCCCAGGCCAGCATCAGCCCACCGGCGATGCAGCCGCCCTGCACCATGGCGACAGTCGGCTTGGCGATCTCGCGCCAGCGACGGCAGAAGCCGAGATAGGCCTCGTGCTCGCGCGTATAGAGGAACTCGGCCGCAGGCTTGTCGAGATGATCGGGGAACAGGAACCGGCGATCCTGAGTGAGCGAGAGATCGCGCCCCGGCGTACCGATGTCGTGCCCGGCGGAGAAATGCTTGCCCTCGCCGCCCAGCACCACGACCTTGACCGCCGGATCGTCGACCGCGCGGCGAAAGGCATCGTCGAGCGCATAGAGCATCTGTGCGTTCTGCGCGTTGTGATAACGTGGCCGGTTGAGCATGACCCACGCGGTGGCGTCCTCCACGGCATAGGTTACCGGCTCGTCGGTCTCGTAGACGGGTGTTTCTGTCCGCACGGTGCTGCTTGTCATTGGCAATGTCTCCCGATGTCGTGACGACGTGCCCGACTTGGCGAGGCCGCGCAATCACCCTTGTGACTGGCGGTCGGGTCGATTGCTGTCCCGACTCGGCTTGCCCACGTTCAACTAGACCGATACCACTCACCAAAAGCGGAGAGGAACAGGTCATGACGGAATTGGTGGATTATCGGGGCAAGCGCGTAGTCGTCAGCGGCTGTTTCTCGGGCATGGGCGAGGCGACCGCGCGCATATTGCTCGATCTCGGCGCGGAAGTGCACGGCTTCGACTACAAGGACTGCACGCTGCCGCTCGCCTCGTTCAGCCGGGTGGACCTGCGCGACGAAGGCTCTATCGACGCCGCCGTGGCGGGGCTTTCAGGTGAGTTCGACGCACTGTTCAACTGCGCGGGCCTGCCGGGCAACATGCCTGTGATGGACGTCATGAAGGTCAATTATCTCGCGGTGCGCAAGGTCACACAGGCCGTCGCGCCAATGCTGAAAGATGGCTCGGGCATTGCTTCGATCTCATCCACGGCAGGCAATGCCTGGATGACCCGACTCGCGACGCACATGGAACTGGCCGCCACGCCCGATTTCGCCAGCGGGTTCAAATGGTGCGAGGACAATCAGGATCAGATTTTCGAGTGCTATTCGTTCGGCAAGGAAGCACTGATTGTCTGGACCTTCAAGGAGGCCGCGCATCTCATCAAGCGCGGCATTCGCCTCAATTGCATCCTGCCCGGCCCAACCCAGACGCCGATGATGCCAGAGTTCGAGAAGCAGGCGCCCAAGGCGTTGCTCGAAGCGACAACCCAGCCGATCAACCGCTTCGCCACCCCCGAGGAACAGGCGCGCCCGCTGATCTTCCTCAACAGCCCGGCGGCGTCCTACGTTAACGGCGTGGCGCTTCAGGTCGACGGCGGCTTTACCGGCGGAGCGGTCACCGGCCAGCTCGATATGAGCGAAATCGCGGCCGGAATGGGCGGAGAGACGGTGCTCTAGCGCGCCACTCGCAAGGATCAGGCCTTTGCCGCAACGTCTCCGCGCACCTGTTGCGCCAGACCGCAGGCCGAGGCCCAGCCGATCCGTCCCGCCTCGTCGTAAAGATTGCAGTGGCCGATGGCGACGCCTGCGCTCGCTTCGTGAGCCACGGACTCGAACCCGATCCATTCGCCTTGCGGCAGGCGGCCGAGATAGAAGGTCAGGTCCGAATTGATGAAGGTGTAGCCGGGGCCACCAACCATGTTGGCGAGCGGACTGGCATAGTCCGCGCCTACCGCGACCCGTGCAAAGGGAGTAAGCGGCTCGCCGCCGACAAGCTCGCGGTTCTCGCGCATCCACAACCGCCGCTGACCGATCGAAGTGATGGAACCTTCCACCCAGCGCATTTCCCACAGGCCGAACATCGTGTCGTCGCGTGGCTCACCGGCGGGAAGCGTGTCGGCATGGGGCACCGACCAGGTCTCGCCGTGCCAGGGATTGCCCTGCGGCTGCTCGCCCCGGCGCAGGAACTGGATCGACGCCCGACCCGCTGAGCGCCCTTCGGAAATCAGATCGGCATCGACCACCCGGATGCGCTTGGCATCCCGCGCCCGCCGCGTCTCGACATGGAGGGGCACCATGCCCGGCGCGCGGTAGAGATCGACCGTTATCCGCATCGGCATAAAGTCGGGATCGCCCTGCTGGCGCTCGATTTCGCTGGCGAGCAGGCCTACGATGACCCGGCCATGCAGGCCCGCGCCCTGCCACGGCCCCCTGGCGCAGGCGTTCGGGATCAGCATGTCGCCCTCGCGACGGAAAAACGGTTCGTTGGCTTGTTCCATGGACCGGTTCCATCTGGACTCGCCGCCCAATAGTCAACATGCTGAGCATCGGTTGAGGAGAACGGGCCATGACCAGCTATCTGGACGGCATCGATGCGCTGCGTCACGAATTCATCCCGGCGAGCGACTACATCGCAGAAGACCTGCCCCGGCTCGAACGCGAACGGCTGTGGCCGAAGGTCTGGCAAGTCGCCTGCCGCCTTGAGGAAATCCCCAATGTCGGCGACTTCGTCAATTACGAGATCGACACCGAATCGTTCCTGATCGTGCGGGTGAGCGACGACGAGATCCGCGCTTTCTACAATGTCTGCTCGCACCGCGGGCGGCGATTGAAGACCGCTTATAACGGCAATGTCGCCAAGGGTATTGCCTGCCGGTTCCACGCCTGGCGCTTCGATCTCGAAGGCAAGGTGACCTACATCCCCAACGAGGAAGGCTGGGAAGGGTGCCAGATGCCCGAGCGCGACTCGCTTGCGCTGATCCAGCCGCGTGTCGACATCTGGGGCGGGGCGGTATGGCTGACGATGAACCCCGATTCGCCGCCGCTGCGCGAATTTCTTTCCCCCGCCGCCGAGCGGCTCGATCCGTTCGACCTCAATGACTGCCGCACGCTCTGGTACAAGGTTCTGCATTTCCCGGTGGACTGGAAGTTCGTGCTCGAAGCCTTCGTGGAGGCCTACCACACCGAAGGCACGCACCCGCAGCTCAACCGTTTTGGCTACACCAGCGGCGCAGGCGAACTCGATCAGGGAATCCATTCGACCCATGGCTCGTACACGCTGGTGCCGAGCGACGATCTCGATCCGCGCCAGCGTTGGCACGAGCGGATGAAGAGCCTGTCCGAAGACCTCTATTCGATGTTCCTCGAACCGTGCATGGCTGCCTCCGAACGAGTCCTCACCTTGCCGGAGGATTCGACCGACGCGGACGTTTTCACGAACTACTGGAAATGGCACCGCGAGGAGATCGAGGCGCGCGGCCAGAAATGGCCCGAGAATCTGACTCCCGCAGACATGGCGAGCACGGCCTGGCAGATCTTTCCCAACACCTCGATCCTGCCGACTGTCGATGGCGGGTTGTGGTATCGCTTCCGTCCCGATCCCGAAAAACCCGGCCATTCGATCATGGACGTGTGGGCGCTGGCGCGTTTCGCACCGGGAGAAGAGCCCCGTCCGCCGCGTGAGGTCTACGCCACGCTCGAATCGTTCAAGGGCCAGTGTCCGTTCCTCGAACAGGACTTCGCCAACCTGCTCGCGGTGCAGCAGGGAACCCGGTCGCGGATTTGGAAGGGGGTAAACCTCAATCCGCGCGAGGAGACGACGGTCTACCATTTCCACAAGGCGATGCGGCAGTATCTCGCCGAGGATTGAGCCGCAGGGGAGCGAGCGCATGCGGACATTGGTGGAAGGCAGCGCACCTGACGTTCGCATCGAGGTTCTGATCGAAGGCGAAGGGCCGGACGTGGTGCTACTGCCTTCGGCGGGTCGCGGGGCGGAGGATTTCGCGCTTCTTCAGGCGGCGCTGGCCAAGGCCGGATACCGCTCGCTCGCGGTCAACCCTCGCGGGGCCGGAAACAGTTCAAGCCCCGAGGCGAGCCTCACCTTTCGCGATGTCGCCGCGGATGTCGCAGCCGTCATCGACCAACTGGCAAACGGAACCGCGCACCTTGTCGGCCACGCGCTGGGCAATACGGTCGCGCGCGCGACGGCCAGCTTCCATCCCGACCGCGTCCGCACGGTCACCGCCATGCCGGTCGGCGGGCACAACGTCGATGCCTATCCGCCCGATGCCGAAGTGATGCGCCATTTCGCCCGCTGCCATGACGAGAGCCTGTCCGACGAGCAGAGGCTGGAGAGTATCGGCGTGGTGTTCTTCGCACCCGGAAACGATGCCAGTTCCTGGCTCCATGGCTGGTATCCGGAGGCAAGTGCGATTTCCGCAGCGATGCAGCGATCCGATCCCGCCGAATGGGCGATGGCAGGCGAGGCGCCCATGCTGGTCGTTCATCCGCTAGACGATGCGATGTTTCCGCGAAGAGCGGGGCACGAGTTCGCCATGCTGCTTGGCGAGCGGGTGCAATATGTCGAGATCGCCCGATGCGGCCATGCAATCCTGCCCGAGCAGCCGGATCTTGTCGCAAGCGTGCTCGTCGCATTCCTTGAGGCGAACGCCTGACCGCACGAAAACGGGTTGGCTAGGAAGACCGATCTATATACGGCGGTATATAGATGCGCATCCTGTTTTCCCTTCTGACGGTCTTCGTCCTTGTCTTCGTCTCCGCATGCTCACCAGCGCGCGAAACACAGAAAGGACCGGTCGTGCTCGCCGCATCGAGCCTTCAGGACGCTCTGACGGAAGCGGCTGAGGCCTGGACTGCCAAGGGTCATCCCGCGCCAGTGCTGTCCTTTGCCGGCACCTCCTCTCTGGCCCGCCAGATCGAAGTTGGCGCACCCGCCGACCTGTTCATCGCCGCCGACGAACAATGGATGGACCACCTTGCCGCTGGCAGGCACATCAAGGGAAACTCACGCCGCGACCTGCTTGGCAACAGTCTGGTCCTTGTAGGGCCGACCAGTAGTGGCAAGCCGCTGGACACGATCGATTCGCGCACGCTCATCGGCGCGCTTGGACAGGGTCGTCTTGCCGTCGCCGATCCGGAGGCAGTCCCGGCCGGGCGCTATGCGAAGCAGACTCTGGAAAGTCTGGGCGTGTGGGATGCCGTGTCAGCAAGGACCGTGCCGGCGGAGAACGTGCGGCTGGCGCTCGAACTGGTGGCTCGCGGGGATGCGGCGCTCGGCATTGTCTATCTGACCGATGCGAAAGCGCAGCCGCAAGTGCAGGTGCTGCACAGGTTCGCCGCGGGGCATCATGCACCGATCGTCTATCCCGCGGCGCTGGTTTCGCAATCGACGAACCCGCAGGCCGGCGACTTCCTGGCCTTCCTCTTTTCGGACGAGGCAAGCGCCGTGTTCCGCAAGCATGGCTTCACAGTGGGAATCGCTCCCTGATGCTGAGCGAAGCCGAATGGCAGATCGTTGCCCTGTCGCTCAAGGTCAGCATTGTGGCCATGCTGCTGACGCTTCCGCTCGCCTTCGCGCTCGCATGGGTGCTGGCGCGCAAACGCTTCGCCGGACGGGTGCTGCTCGATGCGATAGTTCATCTTCCGCTGGTCCTTCCCCCGGTCGTTACCGGCTGGCTGCTGTTGTTGGCCTTCGGCGCGCAAGGCCCGGTGGGTCGTGCGCTCGATAGTCTGTTTGGCGCCACTGTCATGTTCCGCTGGACCGGTGCGGCGATTGCCGCAGCGATCATGGCGCTGCCGCTGATGGTGCGGGCGATCCGCCTTTCCATCGAAGGCGTCGACCGCAAGCTCGAAGGCGCGGCGCGCACACTGGGCGCGGGGCCATGGCGCAGCTTCTTCGAAATCACGCTGCCGCTCAGCCTGCCGGGTGTGCTGGCCGCCATGGTGCTCGGTTTCGCGCGCTCGATCGGTGAATTCGGCGCGACGATCACCTTCGTTTC
>JAGREN010000030.1 GCA_020446505.1 Novosphingobium sp.
GCATCGTTGAAGTAGGCAGGAACCGTGATGACGGCCTGCGAAACGCTCTCGCCAAGATAGCTCTCGGCGGTTTCCTTCATCTTCTGGAGGATGAAGGCGGAAATCTGTGACGGGCTGTAGTCCTCGCCGCCTGCGGTGACCCAGGCGTCGCCGTTCTTGCCCTTGGCGATCGTGTAGGGGACCAGCTCCATGTCCTTGGCGGTCATCGGATCGTCGTAGCGGCGGCCGATCAGGCGCTTGACCGCGAAAACCGTATTGTCCGGGTTGGTCACTGCCTGGCGCTTGGCCGGCTGTCCGATCAGGCGTTCGCCGTCCTTGGTGAAGGCGACGATGGAGGGCGTCGTGCGCGCACCTTCCGAATTTTCAATGACTTTCGGCTTGCCGCCGTCCATGACCGCGACGCAGCTGTTGGTGGTGCCGAGGTCGATACCGATTACTTTACCCATAAACCCCAATCCTTGCATTCAAGATGACGCCGCACGGCTGACCTCCCATTCTGGCGAGGTCTTTCGGCGGCTCGTTGACGAGGGCGATATAGGTTCGGTTTTTGTTGGCACAAGGGTCGCGACGCGGCATTGTCGAGGCAGTCGATAGATAGTTTCCAAAACAGAGGTGTTGCTTGAAGAACATCGCATTTTCCGCTGCCCTGGGCGCTCTCGTGCTTACGGGATCGCTTGCCGCATGCAGCCAGTCAGCACCCGAGCAGAAGGCCGAGGAAACGGCTGAGGCCACAGCCCCGGATGCGAAGCCCGGAATGTCGCTGGCGAAGGGGCAACTGACCCTGCCGATCGTGGCTGGACGGCCGGCAGCCGTCTATTTCGAGCTTACCAATGGCGGCAAGGAGCCTGTCACGCTGGTTTCCGCTTACGTCGAGGGAGCCTCATCTGCCGAGATCCACGAAACGGCGGGCGGCACGATGAAAAAGCGGGATTCGATCGAGATCAAGCCGGGAGAGACGCTGGCTTTCGCAAAGGGCGGGTTGCATGTCATGGCATTCGAACCGTCTGAGGCCCTGACTGCTGGCGGCACTGCCGAACTGACGCTTACCTTTGCTGACGGAGACAAACTCTCCGCTCCGGTCTCCATTACATCGGGCGCTGAAAAGTCCGAGATGTCCGGCATGGATCATGACATGTCCGGAATGGACCATGACATGGCAGGGATGGAGCACTGAGCGATACGAACGAAGCATTCACCTGCCCCATAGGCGGGGAACGTGCGCTAACGCCCGGCGAAGTCGATCTCGTGCGGTCCATGTTCGGTACTGCGATCGACTGCTCGAAAGTCAGGTTGAAGCGGCGGCGCTGGTTTCCCTTTCAGCCCATCGGCACCTTGATGGCACCCACGGGGCACGTTCATTTCCACCCGCAGTCACCGCACTGGTGCGAGGATTTCGCCCACGCCGCGGTCGAAAAGCAGGGGCTTTTCCTGCACGAGATGACGCACGTCTGGCAAACCCAGACCAAGGGGCGCTGGTATCTGCCGCTATGGCGCAATTTCTCTCGCAGGTACGACTACAGCCTCAAGCCCGGCTGGAGTCTCGACAGGTATGGCATCGAGCAACAGGCGGAGATCGTTCGCCACGCCTTTCTGTTGCGCAAAGGCTGGAAGCTTGCGGGAGTGTCAGACCCAAGCGCCTATGAGCTTCTGGTCAGGTTCCCCGGCGCTTCTCTTGCCTCTAATCAGGCCGATAATCAGGGGCGCGCCGGATAACCGCGCGTGCCATAGCAATCGTAGTCCAGACGGCCCCTGCGGTCGTAGCCGCTGCACCGACCGTCCTTGTCGACGAAATAGCCGGCTGCTGCGCCAGCGGCTGCGCCGATGGCAGCGCCAGTCGCCACATCTCCGCCAGTAATGGCGCCGACGCCTGCGCCTACGGCAGCGCCAGCCAGGGCGCCCTCTCCGGCGTAGTTACTGGCACAGCCACCGAGAGCAAGGGCACCTGCGGCGGCCAGGGGAAGAACGATCGAGCGCATGACAAGTCTCCGTTTCGCGATTCAGCTTTGCTGAACCGGAAAACGGACGAGTCTTGCCTCATGTTCCCCGAACAGAACTCAGGCCGTCCTGCCTCGCGTCCACCTCAGCGTGGTCAATCCGGCTTCTTCGCCACTCCGACCATCGCCGCACGCAGCAGGCGATCACCGATCATGTATCCTGCCTGCATTTCCTGCACGATCGTGCCGGGCTCCGCATCGTCGGTGGGGATTTCCATCATGGCCTGATGCTGGTTGGGATCGAGAGGCAATCCGCGCGCGGCAATGCGGATGATGCCATGTTGCGCGAAAACCTTGTCCAGTTCGCGGCCAGTCGCCTCGAGTCCTGCGACAAGGCCCTTGGTCGCCTCTTCCTCGCGCATGGCTGCGGGAATGGCATCGAGCGCACGGGCGAGATTGTCGGCAACCGATAGAATATCGCGGGCAAAGCCGGTCGCGCCGTAGGTACGCGCGTCGGAAATGTCCTTTTCCAGCCTGCGGCGCACGTTCTGCGTCTCGGCCTTGGCATAGAGGACGTCCTGCTTTGCTGCTTCGAGCTGTTCGCGCAGGCGCTCCATTTCGCCGCCGAGACCGGCAAAACCGCCAGCGCCCTCTTCATTCTTGTCGAGCAGTTCCTCGGGAACGCCCTTCAATTCCGCGGCCACCGCGGGATCGTCCTGCGGGTTCTTTTCGTCGTTCATGGTCGTCTTTTAAGTCCAGCTATCCGATGAGCTTGCCCAGAGATTGGGCGGTGAAATCCACCATGGGGACAACCCTTGCATAATTCAACCGCGTGGGGCCGATAACTCCCACCACGCCGACCACCCTGCCTTCGCGATCTCGATAGGGTGAAGCGATGACCGAAGAACCGGAAAGCGCGAACAAGCGGTTCTCGGAACCGATGAAAATCCGGGCCGAAGTGGCATCCCGCGCCAGTTCGAGCAGCTGCGACACCGATTGTTTGCTTTCAAGGTCTTCGAGCAGCGAGCGAACCCGTTCGATGTCGCCAAGCGCTTCCTCGTCGAGCAGCCGTGCCTGCCCGCGCACGATCAGCACCGGGCGCTCTGACGCATCTTCGCTCCACACCGCCAACCCGCGTGCAACCAGCTCGCGACTGGCCTCGTCGAGCGCGGTTTTGCCGGACGCGATCTGGTCCGAAACCTGTGCAGCAGCTTCCGCAAGAGTACGCCCGCGCAGCTGGGCAGTGACATAATTCGATGCTTCCTCAAGCGAACCTGAGCCTAGCCCGCGCGGCAATTCGACGACGCGGTTTTCGACCGCCCCATCCTCGCCGACCAGCACCGCAAGTGCTCGCTCGTCCGTCAGCCGGACGAGTGAGAACTGCGCCAGTTTCGGCTCCCGGCGCGGCACCATGACGACACCAGCACAGGCAGAAAGCTCGGAAAGCACCGCGCTCGTCGCCTCCAGTGCCGCTTCGATCGGGCCAGGCTCGGACAGGCGTTGCTCGATGGCGGCGCGCTCGTGCAAGCTGGGCTCCGCCACCTGCATCATGCCGTCGACGAACAGGCGAAGTCCTCGTTCTGTCGGCATCCGGCCCGCGCTGGTGTGCGGCGCGCTCAATAGGCCGACCTGTTCGAGATCGGCCAGCACCGAACGGATAGAAGCGGGGGAGAGGTTGACGCTGCCGGAACCTGCCAGCGTCTTCGAGCCGACCGGCTGGCCGGTTTCGATGTAGCCCTCGACCACGCGACGGAAAATCTCTCGCGCGCGGTCTGTCAATTCGGTGACGGGCACAGTGGTCATGCGCGTAATCTAGGGCTTGGGCTTGCGGCGGCAAGCCTGTTGCGCCACAGGGCCGCCACACACGCGAAAAAGGACTTCCTATGCGACCATCCGGCCGCGCGCCCGACGAGATGCGCGCCATCGAAATCGTTACAGGCTACACCAAGCATGCCGAAGGCTCGGTGCTGGTGAGCTTCGGCGATACCAAGGTTATCTGCACCGCCAGCGTCGAAGAGCGCGTGCCGCCGTTCCTGCGCGGCAAGGGCGAAGGCTGGGTTACCGGCGAATACTCGATGTTGCCCCGCGCTACGCACACGCGCGGCAGCCGTGAAGCCGCCAAGGGCAAACAGTCGGGCCGCACGCAGGAAATCCAGCGCCTGATCGGCCGTAGCCTTCGCGCCGTCTGCGACATGAAGAAGCTGGGCGAGCGTCAGATCACGCTCGATTGCGACGTCATCCAGGCTGATGGCGGCACCCGCACGGCCTCGATTTCGGGCGCCTGGGTGGCGCTGCGCCTCGCGGTCAACAAGCTGATGGCACAGGGCCTCATCACCGAAGACCCGATCACCGCAAAAGTCGCAGCAATCTCTTGCGGCATTTACGAAGGCACGCCGGTGCTCGATCTCGATTACCCCGAGGACAGCAATGCCGAGGCCGACGCGAATTTCGTGCTGATCGAAGGCGGCCTGATCGCCGAGGCCCAGGCGACTGCCGAAGGCGCACCCTACGACGAAGAAGGCCTGCTGCGCCTGCTGCGCCTGGCCCGCATCGGCTGCGACCGCATCTTCGCCGCGCAGGACAAGGCCGTGCGCGAAGCCTGAGGAAGGCTAGAAATAGCGTTTGTAGCCTCTGTTCGTCCGAGTAAAACGACCTCCACGAGGTCCATATTCTACGGCTGAATTGGGCGACGGGTTGCTAATCACAGCTCGTCGATCACCAAACAAATACGGTGAAATATCGAATCTTGGTTCTGGCTGCACAGTCGAAAGCATCGACTGCCGAGCCCATGCTGATTTACCGCAATATTCGATGTGGACCCAATCACCTCTCTCTTCGCCGACGATTACATAGGTACCATAAGGTGGGACGACGCGCGCAGGGCTGCTATCATCCGGATTGTACCGACACTCAGCGTTGTCACTGGAAACGAAGGCACCACCATCTGGGAATCTTGTAGTCAACTCGATTCTCCATAGTTGTCCGAGTCCCGAGAAGGAGCTTAAGCATAGTTCGCAAGCTATCAAAACAACGGCTCGTCATCGCCACGCACAACGCGGGCAAGTTGCGCGAGATTTCCGCGTTGCTTGCCCCGTTCGGGCTGGAATGCGTCTCGGCGGGCGATCTTGGCCTGCCGGAGCCAGAGGAAACCGGTACGACCTTCATAGAGAACGCGCTTATCAAGGCGCGAGCCGCCGCGGAGGCATCCGCGTTGCCAGCTCTCGCCGACGACAGCGGGTTATCGGTGGATGCGCTGAACGGGAAGCCCGGCGTCTACACCGCCGACTGGGCCGAGCGGCAGTGGTTCGAAGGCGAGCCGGGCCGCGACTGGTACATGGCGATGGGCAAGGTGGAAGGCCTGCTCCAGGAAATTGGCGCAGATGCCGACCGCACCTCGCAGTTCAACTGCGTCCTCGCGATCGCCTGGCCTGATGGCGATAGCGCGGTCTACGAAGGCATTGTCGACGGAACGCTGGTCTGGCCTCCACGCGGGAAACGCGGCTTCGGCTACGATCCGGTGTTCCTGCCCGATGGCCGTGAGGAAACCTTCGGCGAGATGGATCCGGAAGAGAAGCACAGGATCAGCCACCGTGCCGACGCCTTCGCTAAGCTGGTAGCGGAGCAGTTCGGCGAGTAAGGTGCCGTCATGGCCCGCGCGCTCTACATCCATTGGCCGTTCTGCCTCGCAAAGTGCCCCTATTGCGACTTCAACAGCCATGTCCGCGATGCGGTGGACGTGGCCGTCTGGGAGCAGGCATTGCTTGCCGACATGCGCCACGAAGCCGAATTCGCCGGGGGCGAACGGCTGACGTCCGTCTTTTTCGGCGGTGGCACGCCCTCTCTGATGCCGCCGACACTGGTCGCTCGCCTGCTCGAGGAAGCCGGAGGCCTGTGGGGTTTTGACGAGGATATAGAGATCACGCTGGAGGCAAACCCGTCGTCGGTCGAGGCCAGCAAATTCGCCGCGCTCGCAAGCGCGGGAGTAAATCGCGTGTCGCTTGGCCTACAGGCGCTGGACGACCAGACCCTGCGATTCCTTGGCCGGCTGCACGATGCAGAGGAGGGATTGGCTGCGCTGGGCGTTGCCCAGAAGGCATTCGATCGAGTCAATTTCGACCTCATCTACGCCCGCCCCGGCCAGCGCGCGTCGGACTGGCACGCCGAACTCGCCCGCGCGATTGCGCTCGGCACCGGGCACCTGTCGCTCTACCAACTCACCATCGAGCCGGGCACTCGTTTCGAAACCATGGTGCGCCAGAGCCAATTCGAGCCACTGGACGACGAGCGGGCAGCCGATCTCTACGAACTGACGCAGGCTCTCACCTCTTCCGCTGGCCTGCCAGCCTACGAAGTGTCCAACCACGCTCGCCCAGGTGAGGAAAGCCGCCACAACCTCACCTATTGGCGGTACGAGGACTATTGCGGCATCGGCCCCGGAGCGCATGGACGGCGCAATGGCATGGCAACGGTGCGGCACCGCAAGCCGGAAAACTGGCTTTACGCGATAGACCGGAACGGACACGGCATATTGGAAGAGCGCGTCCTGATTCCCACCGAACAAGCCAGTGAGGCCATGCTGATGGGTCTGCGCCTTGCCGAAGGCGTCGATCTTGCCGCGCTTGCCGCGCGGTTCAGTCTTTCGCCTGCCGCGCTGCACGATGCGCGGCGCTGTGCACTCTATCAGCGGCAGGGGCTGATCTGGTTCAATGGCAGCCGCATGGGGATTACCCCGGCGGGAATGCCTCTGCTCGATGCGCTTCTCGCTGAAATTGTGCCCGACGATCTGGTGTCGGCATGACACGCGAGGACATGATCGAATCGTGGAACGGCTTTCTCGCGCAGGACCGCAGGCGCTCGGCACATACGGTGCGAGCCTACGGCGCTGCGGCAGCACGGCTGATCGACGCAGCCGGGCTGAGCGATTGGGAAGAAGTGGCGAACCTGTCTCCTGCCGACCTTCGCGCGCAACTCGCTCGCAGGCGCTCGGAAGGACTAGGCAACGCTTCGGCCGCTCGCGAGCTTTCGGCGCTTAAGGGTTTTATCTCTTTCGCAAAGCGTCAGGCAGGCAGGGACCAGACCAGTCCGCCGCGCATGAAGGGGCCCCGCGTCAAGAAAGGCCTGCCGAGGCCCATCACGCCCGACGATGCCGTCAACCTCGCCGACCTCGTAGCCGGCGATGCCAGTGAAGAATGGATCGGCGCGCGCGACCGGGCCGTGTTGTTGCTGCTCTATGGTGCGGGGTTGCGCATAGCCGAGGCGCTGTCGCTTCCCGCGTCCGTCCTGCCATTGGGCGAGACCATCGTGGTAACTGGCAAGGGTGGCAAGCAGCGCATCGTTCCGCTCGTGCTGCTGGTGAGACAGGCCGTTGCTTCCTATGCCGAGCAGTGTCCGTGGCCGCTAGCCCCCGAAAAGCCGCTGTTTCGCGGGGCCAAGGGCGGTCCGCTCTCGCAAGGACTGGTCCAGAAGGCGACTGCGCGCGCCCGAAGCGCACTGGGCTTGCCGCCGACGGCGACGCCCCACGCCCTTCGCCACAGCTTTGCAACGCATCTGCTTGGAGCCGGCGCGGACCTTCGCAGCCTGCAGGAATTGCTGGGCCACGCCAGCCTCTCGTCGACCCAGATCTACACGAAAGTAGACGCCGCAGTCCTGCTCGATGCCTATCGCAATGCGCATCCGCGAGAGCGCGACTAGCGCGCGTGCCAACGGATCACGCGGCGAACATAAAGTATTGCGACCACCACAACGGCAGCAATGGTTGCATAGCCGATGACTGACTCGGCTTCCTTGAAGGTATCGCCAAGCCAGTGACCGCCAAGGATCAGGAACACGTTCCAGATCGCCGAGCCCGCCGCCGTATAGATCAGGAAACGCCACAAGGGCATGTGGGTAAGGCCCGCCGGCAGGGAAATCATGGTGCGCAGCAAGGGCGAGAACCTGGTGAAGAACACTACCCATTGTCCGTGCTTCTGAAAGAAACGCTGGGCCTTCTCTACTTCCTCCCATTCAAGAGTGAGCCAACGCCCCCAGCGGTCCACGAAAGGCTGCAACCGCGCATAACCCAGCCGATTGCCGAGCCAGTACCAAACCCAGTTGCCGAGAACCGAGCCTGCCGTTCCCGACAGCAGCAACGGTAGGAATTCCATCTGCCCGCGCGCGACGGCAATGCCGCCCAGCCCCATGATGAGCTCCGACGGGATCGGCGGCACCACGTTTTCCAACACCATCAGGAAGAAGATGCCCCAATAACCGCCAGCGGCGATCATGTTGAAAATGAAATCATGCATTCGGGCAAGCGTCCTGAAGCGGCATGCACCGCATCACATGGCGGCGTGACGCGCCTCGATTGCATCGAAGATGAGTCCGCCTGTGTCGGTGCCGTTGAACCGGTCAATGGCGACGATTCCAGTCGGCGAGGTCACGTTGATTTCCGTGAGCCATTCGCCGCCGATCACGTCTATTCCGACAAAAACGAGCCCGAGCCGCTTCAGTTCCGGCCCCATCGCGGCGCAGATTTCCTCTTCGCGCGCGGTCAGGCCAGTTGCCTCGGCGGAACCCCCAACCGCGAGGTTGGAACGGAACTCGCCCTCACCCGGCTTGCGATTGATTGCGCCTGCGAACTCACCATCGACCAGCACGATGCGCTTGTCGCCCTCCGAAACCGAGGGAAGGAAAGGCTGCACCATGAACGGCTCTGGCCAGGCGTTGTGGAACATTTCGATCAGAGCCCCGAGGTTTGACCCGTCCGCCGGAATCCGGAACACCGCCTTGCCGCCATTGCCATGCAGCGGCTTGATGACGAGATCGCCGGGATGCCGTTCGTGGAACAGGCGCACGTCTTCGATCCGGCGCGCCACGAACGTCGGCGGCATGAAGCGCGCAAAATCGAGCACCATGACCTTTTCCGGCGCATTCCTGACGGCAACCGGGTCGTTGACCACCAAGGTCTTGCCAGCGAGCCTTTCGAGCAGATGCGTGCCGGTAATATAGCCAAGATCGAACGGAGGATCCTGACGCATCAGCACCACGTCGATATCCCCGGCAAGGTCGATCAGGCGATGTTCGCCCATCGTGAAATGATCGCCATCCACGCGCTGCACCGTGACAGGCGCGGCCCAGGCCGTCAGCCTGCCGCCAGCGCCTTGTGAGGTGTCGTAGGCCAGTGTCCGCACGTCATAATGCCACAACGAGTGACCGCGCGCCTGCGCCGCCAGCATCAGGTGAAACGAGGAATCCCCGGCGATCTTGATCGATTCCATCGGGTCCATCTGGACCGCTACGCGCAAGCTCATGATTTTCGTGTTCCTTCAGGGCATCCAGGCGTTGACGATGTGGCGCGGCTCGACGCCCGGCGCAAGCAGGAGCACGTCGACCCGCAAATCTTCGCCCTGCGTAGCATATTCGTGAGCCACCGCCTCGGCGGCTGCCGCGACTCGGCGCAAACGGTATTCGTCGATGGCGAGATCGAGCTGTTCGGCGCTGCGCCGCCACTTAACCTCTACGAACACGATTGCGCCGCCGTCTCGCGCGACGAGGTCGATTTCCCCGCGCCTTGTCTTGCGGCGTCGGTCTAGAATGACCCAGCCCTTTTCCTCCAGCCAGGTAGCAGCACGGTTTTCTGCGGCCCTGCCGCTTATTTCGGCGACTTGCCGTTTCATTGGCCGCGCAATTCCATGGCGCGCGCGTAGAGTGCTTTACGATCCAGTCCGGTCTCTCGCGCCACCTGCGCTGCGGCCTGCGAGGGCTTGGCTTCGGCCAGTGCAGCCAACAGCAAGGCATCGACCTCGTCCTCATCCGGCGGGCCGCTTGCAGGCGCGGGGCCGACCATCAGCACGATCTCTCCTTTCGGCGGATGCGCGGTGAAATGCTCGGCAAGTTCATATGGCGATCCGCTGCGGCATTCCTCGAATTTCTTCGTCAGTTCCCGCGCCACGGCAACCTCGCGGCCCGGCAGGACCTGGCCTACGGCATCGAGTGCATCGCACAGGCGTGGCGCCGTCTCGTAGAAGACGAGCGTTGCCGGAACCTGCGACAGGTCTTTCAGCACGTCGCTGCGGGCCTTGGCCTTGTTGGGGAGAAATCCGGCGAACAGGAAACGGTCGCTCGGCAGACCCGAGAGAGTAAGCGCGACGATCGCTGCGCTCGCCCCCGGAAGGCTGGTGACGGCTATTCCGGCCTCCCGTGCTTCCCGGACGAGGCGAAAACCGGGATCGGAGATCAGCGGCGTCCCGGCATCGCTCACCAGAGCGACGGGCTCCATGCGCATGGCCTCCAGCAATCGCAGCCTGTCCGCATCGCTCGCGTGATCGTCATAGCGGATCATCCTCGTCTTTATCCCGAGGTGGTTCAGCAGCTTGCCTGTCACGCGCGTGTCTTCGCAAGCGACCATGGAAACGGCACGCAACATCTCGATTGCGCGCAGCGTGATATCCCCGAGATTGCCAATCGGGGTCGCAACGATATAGAGTCCGGGTCCGAGAACTTGGTCCATCCGGGACTTCATGGGCCAGATCCAAGGGGAGCGGCAAGGCATGTTTGGAGATTTTCGACGCTGGCGAATGCTGGCCGTAGCTGGCGTGAGCACGATCCTTGCGGCCTGTACGGTTGTCCCGAAGGCACCGCCTCCGGCCCCTCCGCCAGTTGCCCAGCCAAGGCCCGACGTGCTGCCGACCGATACCGAACGTCATCGCGTCGCACTGCTTGTGCCGATGAGCGGGTCGAACGCTCAGGTCGGACAGTCGATCGCCAATGCCGCGACAATGGCTTTGCTCGACACCAATGCGACGAACCTGCGTGTCACCACCTATGACACGGCAGCAAACCCCGCCGACGCAGCGCAACGCGCCGTTCGCGACGGCAACCGCCTGATCCTCGGACCGCTGCTTTCTTCCGACATTCCGGCGGTTCTGGCCGTGGCCGAGCCGGCGAAGGTGCCCCTTATCTCGTTTTCCAACGACGAGACGGCGGCGTCCCGTAACGTGTTCGTGATGGGCAACCTGCCCGGCCAGTCGGTGTCGCGCACAGTCGCCTATGCAGCCGGTCAAGGCGTGAAGACCTTCGCCGCACTGGTTCCTCGCGGCGACTACGGTCAGCGCGTTTCCGATTCGCTCATGGCCTCCGCAAAGCAGGCTGGCGGCAGCGTGCAAGCCATGGAAGCCTATGACCGGAGCAATGCCTCGCTGGCAGCCGCCGCGAAACGTGTTGTCGAGCGAGGCGGTTACAGCGCCGTCCTGATCGGCGACGGCGGCCGGATGGCGAGCTTGGCAGGGCCGATCCTCAAGCCCGAAGGCGGCACTATGCCGAGGATTATCGGCACCGAGCTGTGGAGCGGCGAAAAGATTCTGACGACGACCAAGGCGCTGGACGGCGCGTGGTTCGCCGCCGTTTCCGACGCCCGTTTCGGCCAGTTTTCGCAAAGCTATCGCAAGCGGTTCGGCGCGACGCCTTATCGTCTGGCCACGCTCGGCTACGATGCCGTACTGCTTTCGCTTCGCGTCGCGCGCGACTGGAAGCCGGGTACGGTATTCCCGATGGCCAAGCTGACCGACAAGGGCGGTTTCCTCGGGCTCGATGGTCCGTTCCGCTTTTCAAGGAGCGGTGTGGTGGAACGCGCGCTTGAAGTCCGCGAAATCCGTGGCGGCACAGTGGTTACGGTCAGCCCCGCCCCGACACAGTTCAAGGACTGAACGTATCGCCGGCGCCGCCGGGAACCAGTCTGCGGAAAAGGCGTAAGCCCCGCTTGCTAGGGCGATTCCAGCGCGCCTATATCCTGCGGCATGGCCCAAGATCTGTTCGACGCCCCGCCACCGTCCGGCGGCGAAAGCTATGATGGTTCCTCGATCGAGGTGCTGGAGGGGCTGGAGCCTGTCCGGCGCCGTCCCGGCATGTATATCGGCGGTACCGACGAGCGCGCACTGCATCACCTTGCCGCCGAGGTTCTGGACAATGCGATGGACGAAGCCGTTGCCGGTCATGCCAACCGCATCGAGGTAACGCTCGACGAGGGCAATCGGCTCACGATCACCGACAACGGTCGCGGCATTCCCGTCGACGAGCATCCCAAATATCCCGGCAAGTCCGCTCTGGAAGTGATCCTCACGACCCTGCATTCGGGCGGCAAGTTTTCCGGCAAGGCCTACGCCACGTCAGGCGGCCTGCACGGCGTCGGCGTCAGCGTCGTCAACGCCCTGTCGAGCCACACGCGGGTAGAGGTCGCCCGCAACAAGGAACTTTTCGCGCAGGAATTTGCGCGCGGTCATGCGCAGGGCGGTCTGCAAAGGCTCGGCAGCACGCCAAACCGGCGTGGCACCAGCGTCAGTTTCGTTCCCGACGCCGAGATTTTCGGGGAGCAGAAATTCCGTCCCGCCCGGCTGTTCAAGCTCGCCCGGTCGAAGGCCTATCTCTATGCAGGCGTCGAAATCCGCTGGAAGTGCGCAGCCTCTCTCGCCAGCGAGGACGCACCTGCCGAAGCGACGTTCCAGTTTCCCGGCGGCCTTGCCGATCACCTCTCCGAGCAGATCGGCAACCGAGAGTGCGTGACGACGAAATTCTTTTCCGGCTCGCAGGATTTTCCCCGTGGCGATAGCGGCGAGGAGATGGGCCGCGCCGAATGGGCGATTGCCTGGCCCTTGTGGTCGGACGGCTCCTACTCGTGGTATTGCAACACGATCCCCACGCATGACGGCGGCACCCACGAACAGGGTCTGCGCGCAGCCCTGACCAAGGGCATCCGGGCCTTTGGCGATCTGGTCGGCGTCAAGAAGGCCAAGGACATCACGGCCGATGACATTCTCACCGGCAGCGAGATCATGCTCTCGGTGTTCCTGCGCGATCCGCAGTTCCAGAGCCAGACCAAGGACCGCCTGACCTCGCCCGAAGCAACGCGACTGGTCGAGAACGCAGTGCGCGATCACTTCGACCATTTCCTCACCGACAACATGGATCGCGGCAAGGCGCTGCTCGGCGCGGTGATCGAGCGCATGGACGAACGCCTGCGCCGCAAGGCCGAGCGTGAGGTCAAGCGCAAGACTGCGACCAATGCCCGCAAGCTGCGCCTGCCCGGCAAGCTCACCGACTGCTCGGGCGAAGGCCAGGGCGAGACCGAACTGTTCATCGTCGAGGGCGACTCGGCGGGCGGCAGCGCCAAGCAGGCCCGCGACCGCAAGACCCAGGCGATACTGCCGATCCGTGGCAAGATCCTCAACGTCGCATCGGCCAGCGCCGACAAGATCCGCGGCAATCAGGAAATCGCCGATCTCGCGTTGGCGCTTGGCTGCGGCATGCGCAAGGACTGCGATCCCGACAACCTGCGCTACGACCGCATCATCATCATGACCGACGCCGACGTCGACGGTGCGCATATCGCCACCTTGCTGATGACGTTCTTCTTCCAGGAAATGCCCGAGATCGTCCGCAAGGGGCACCTCTACCTCGCGCAGCCGCCGCTATACCGCCTAACTTCCGGCACGACTTCGGCCTATGCGCGAGACGATGCGCACCGGGCCGAATTGGAGGCGACCGCATTCAAGGGCAAAAAGGTCGAGGTCGGACGGTTCAAGGGGCTCGGCGAGATGAACCCGCAGCAGCTTCGCGAAACGACGATGAGCCCGGACACGCGCTCGCTGATCCGCATCACCCTGCC
>JAGREN010000159.1:0-425 GCA_020446505.1 Novosphingobium sp.
GCCGCAGCTCTCGTGCTTGTAGAAAGCCGACAGGCGCGAGATGGCGCGCACGATGTCGGTCGACTTGTCCATGACGATGACAGCGGCGGTGCCAAGGCCCGAGCCCTGTTCCTTGCAGCCGTCGAAGTCCATCGGCATGTCGGGGCACAGATGACCGGGCACGAGCGGAACGGAAGAACCGCCGGGGATGACCGCCAGCAGATTGTCCCAGCCACCGCGAATGCCGCCCGCGTGCTTCTCGATCAGCTCGCGGAAGGGAATGCTCATCGCTTCTTCCACGACGCAGGGCGTGTTCACATGCCCGCTGATCTGGAACAGCTTGGTGCCGTGATTGTTCTCTCGCCCGAACGAGGTGAACCACGATGCGCCGCGCCGCATGATCGTGGGCGATACGGCGATAGATTCAACGTTGTTGACCGTGGTCG
>JAGREN010000159.1:471-3260 GCA_020446505.1 Novosphingobium sp.
GCTGGCCCTTCTTGCCTTCGAGGCTCTCGATCATCGCGGTCTCTTCGCCGCAGATGTAGGCGCCCGCCCCGCGGTGGACGAACACGTCGTAGTCGTAGCCCGAACCGCAGGCGTTCTTGCCGATCAGCCCGGCGTCGTAGGCTTCCTGCACGGCAGCGAACAGCGTTTCGGCCTCGCGGATATATTCGCCGCGAATGTAGATGTAGGCTGCCCGTGCGCCCATCGCGAAACCGGCGACCAGCGCGCCTTCGATCAGCTTGTGCGGATCGTGGCGGATGATCTCGCGGTCCTTGCACGAGCCGGGTTCGGATTCGTCGGCGTTGATGACGAGGAAGCTGGGCCGCGGCTTGCCGTCCGGCCCTGTCGGCGCTTCCATGGGCATGAACGACCACTTGAGGCCGGTCGGAAAGCCCGCCCCGCCCCGTCCGCGCAGGCCCGATGCCTTGATTTCCTCGATGATGGCATCGCGGCCCTTGTCGAGGATGGCCTTGGTATTGTCCCAGTCGCCACGCGCACGCGCGGCGTCGAGGTTCCAGGGCTGGAACCCGTAGACATTGGTGAAGATACGATCCTTATCGGCGAGCATCGCCATCTCCATCATCGGCTTCCTGGCTCATGCCGAGGAAGAAGAGACCCAGGGCGGCACCTGCAAAGGGCAGCGCCCACAGCGACTGGCGCATCACGAAAACGAACAGGGCCACGGCCACCATGGCGGCACAGCCCAAGAAATAGGGGTTCAGGCCGCTCACCATTGCCCCCTGTAATCGTGGTTTTCCTGAACCATTTCCTTGAGCGTGGTCGGCCCGCCGAGCGGTTCGCTGGTGTGGCGGCCCGGCTCCTGCGTGCCTGCCTTGGGAGATTCTCCGTTGGCTAGTGCATCGAGCACAGCGTCGAGGCGCTCAGGCGTCAGGTCTTCGTAATTGTCGTCGTTGATCTGGACCATCGGCGCCGTGGCGCAGTTGCCCATGCATTCGACTTCGGTGAGCGTCCACATCCCGTCGTCGGTCGTGTGGCCCTTGCTCATTCCGCGCTTTTTGCAGGCGGCCAGAATGTCGTCCGACCCGCGCAGCATGCACGGCGTTGTGCCGCAGACCTGAACGTGGAAGCGTCCGACCGGCACGAGGTTGTACATGGTGTAGAAGCTGGCGACCTCGACCACGCGGATGATCGGCATGGCGAGGTAGGCCGCGACATATTCCATCACCGGAATCGGCAACCAGCCCTGCGTCTGCGTTTCCTCGCCGACCTGACGCTGGGCATAATCGAGCAGCGCCATCACTGCCGATTTCTGACGACCTTCCGGATAGCGGGCAATGGCCGCATCGGCCTTGGCCTTCCACGCATCGGAGAAGGCGAACTGGCCCCAGCGCGCGCGCAGTTCGGGGGTATCGGGTTCGAGATGACGGTCAGCCATTAGCGGATGAACTCCACGCGAGAGCACTTGTCGCCCTCGAAGGAATAGACAGCGACGACATCGAACGGTTCGACCGGTTCGGACCCGTCGGTGGCAGGGCCGCGCGTCACATGCTCCCGGAAGAGCACATAGTCGCCGATTTCTTGCTTCTCGCGGATTTCGGCGCGATTTTCCGGCCAGCGGGCAAAGGCAGCGGCGAGCCCTTCGCGCGTGCCTTCACGGCCCTCGCGCAGCACCGCACCGCGATAGTTGGCCTCGCAGGCTTCATCGGTCATCAACGCGCAATAGGCGTCGACGTCCTGCGCGTTGTAGTGCGCGATCATCTGCTCGGCGATTGCGAGTTTGCTCAACGGTCGCACTCCCCGAATACGACGTCGATGGCGCCGAGAATGGCGGTCGCATCGGGCAGCATGTGGCCCTTGCACATCATGTCCATCGCCTGAAGGTGCGAGAAGGCCGTGGGCCTGATCTTGCAGCGGTAGGGCTTGTTGGAGCCGTCCGAGACGAGATAGACGCCGAACTCGCCCTTGGGGCTTTCGGTCGCGACGTAGACCTCGCCCTCGGGGACGTGAAAGCCCTCGGTATAGAGCTTGAAGTGGTGGATCAGCGCTTCCATCGACGCCTTCATCTCGCCGCGCTTGGGCGGCACCACCTTGCGGTCGGTGCTGGCGATCGGGCCTTCGGGCATCTCGGCGATGCACTGTTTCATGATGCGGGCCGACTGGCGCACTTCCTCGACGCGGACCATGAAGCGGTCATAGCAGTCGGAAGCGGTGCCAACCGGGATTTCGAAGTCCATACGGTCGTAAACATCGTAGGGCTGGCTCTTGCGCAGATCCCACGGGATGCCCGCGCCGCGGATCATCGGGCCGGAAAAGCCCCAGGCAATCGCGTCTTCCTTGCCGACATGAGCAATATCGACATTGCGCTGCTTGAAGATGCGGTTGTCGACCACGAGGCTCATCGCGTCCTCGAAAAGCTGCGGCAGCCGGGTGTCGAGCCATTCTGCCATGTCGGTCAGCAGCTTGAGCGGCACGTCCTGATGCACGCCGCCGGGGCGGAACCAGGCCATGTGCATGCGCGCGCCGGCCGCGCGTTCGAAGAAGTTGAGGCAGTCCTCGCGAATCTCGAACAGCCACAGGTTCGGCGTCATCGCGCCGACGTCCATGACGTGCGATCCGAGGTTGAGCATGTGGTTGCAGATGCGGGTCAGCTCGGCGAACAGCACGCGCAGGTATTGCGCGCGGATCGGCACTTCGAGGTTGAGCAGCTTCTCGACGGCCAGAACGTAGCTGTATTCCATGCCGAGCGGCGAGCAGTAATCGAGCCGGTCGAAATAGGGCAGCGCCTGAAGATAGGTCTTGTGCTCGATCAG
>JAGREN010000160.1 GCA_020446505.1 Novosphingobium sp.
TTGGCGCGCGGCCCCTGAAAGCGCACGACGACAACCACGTCGCGGTCAAGTTCACCTGCCTTGAAGGCATCGAGCACATCTTCCTGCGTGGCGAATACCCGGCACGGTGCTTCGACGGTCCAGCGTTCGCGGTCCACCGCGCTGGTCTTGAAGGTGGCGCGCCCCAGGTTGCCCGTCACCAGCCGCATGCCGCCATCGGGCAGGAAGGGCTCGGAGACGGGTGCCAGCATGGTCGCATCGCCGGCCACTTCGGGTGCGTCGCGCCAAGCGAGGGCGCCGTCATTGAGCCACGGCTCGCGGGCATATTGCGCCATGCCGTGCTCGCTGACCGTGAGAATGTCGGCGTGCGCCAGTCCCGCACCAAGCAGTTCGCCGATCACATAGCCCATGCCGCCGGCCGCATGGAACGCGTTCACGTCGCCCGCGCCGTTGGGATAGACCCGTGCGATCAGCGGTACGGCCGAGGAGAGCTCGTCGAGATCCTGCCAGTCGAGTTGCACGCCTGCCGCGCGCGCCATCGCGGGCAGGTGCAGGGCATGGTTGGTCGAGCCGCCCGTCGCCAGCAGGCCGACGCAGGCGTTTACGACCGCTTTCTCGTCGACGCAGTGGCCGAGCGGGCGATGGTCGTTGCCCTTGGCGTCGATCTCGGCGAGCCGATGGACGGCCGCGCGAGTCAGCGCCTGCCTGAGCGGCGTGCCGGGTGGCACGAAAGCAGCGCCGGGCATGTGCAGGCCCATCATCTCCATCATCATCTGGTTGGAATTGGCCGTGCCGTAGAACGTGCAGGTGCCCGGCGCATGATAGGACGCGCTCTCGCTGGCGAGCAGTTCCTCCCGGCTCGCCTTGCCCTCGGCATAGAGCTGGCGGACCTTCTGCTTCTCCTTGTTGGCGAGGCCGGTCGGCATTGGGCCTGATGGTACAAAAATCGCGGGCAAGTGGCCAAAGCGCAGCGCTCCGATCATCAGGCCCGGCACGATCTTGTCGCAGATGCCGAGCAAGGCCACGGCATCGAACATGGCATGGCTGAGCGCGACGGCAGTCGACATGGCGATGGTATCGCGGCTGAACAGCGACAGTTCCATGCCGTCCTGCCCCTGCGTCACGCCGTCGCACATGGCCGGTACCCCGCCTGCCACCTGACAGGTCGCGCCGACCTCGCGCGCATAGAGCTTCATCTGCGGCGGATAGCCACCGTAGGGCTGATGCGCGGAGAGCATGTCGTTGTAGGCGGTGACGATGCCGATGTTGGCTCCGCGCATGGCCGCGATTGTGGGCTTGTCTTCTTCCGCTGCGGCGAAACCGTGAGCGAGGTTGCCGCAGGACAGGAACGAGCGGTCGCCATGCCGGTCGCCCTCGCGCGCGATCATGTCGAGATAGGCTTGTCGGGTCTGGCGCGAGCGTTCGATCACGCGGTCCGTGACCTTCGCGACGGTTGCGTTGAGACTACTCATGCCCGATCACTCATGCCAGGTTACCCCGTCGCGCTCGGCGAGGGCGATGGCTGCGGACGGGCCCCAGCTTCCCGCGGTATAGGTCTTGGGTTCAAGATCCTGCTCTTCCCAGCCAGCGCGGATCGCGTCGATCCATTGCCACTGCGCTTCAACCTCGTCGCGGCGCACGAACAGCGTCTGGTCGCCTTCGATCAGGTCGAGCAGCAGGCGTTCGTAGGCGATGCGCTTCTGCGGCCCGGCGAAAGCATCGTCCATGGCGATGTCGAGCGGGACTGGTCTGAGACGGATGCCGCCCCGGTCAAGGCCCGGAACCTTCGCCATCAGCGACAGCGTGATGTTCTCGCGCGGCTGGATCCCGATCACGAGCTTGTTGGGCTGGGTCTTCGCGCCTTTCCCAGCGAAAATCGAGTGCGGAACGGAGCGGAAGTGGACGATGATTTCGGTGGTGCGTTCGGGCAGGCGCTTGCCGGTGCGCAGGTAGAACGGCACGCCCTGCCAGCGCCAGTTGTCGATATGCGCCTTGATCGCAACGAAGGTTTCGGTGGCGGAATCCTTGCCCAGTTCCTCGTCGTAACCGGGCACTGCCTGTCCGCCGATCGCGCCTGCACGGTATTGTCCCGTAACGGTCTCGCCCGACGCGACCGGGCGAAGCGAGCGCAGCACCTTGACCTTTTCGTCGCGAACGGCCGTCGCATCGTAGCTGACCGGCGGCTCCATAGCGACGAGCGCGAGCAGCTGCAGCATGTGGTTCTGCACCATGTCGCGCAGGGCGCCGGAATCGTCGTAGTAGCCCACGCGCGATTCCAGCCCGACGGTTTCGGCGACGGTAATCTGGACATGGTCGATGTGGTTGGCGTTCCACAGCGGTTCGAACAGCAGGTTGGCAAAGCGAAGTGCAAGCAGGTTCTGGACTGTCTCCTTGCCGAGGTAGTGGTCGATACGGAAAATGCGGTCTTCCGGGAAAGCCTCGGCGACGGCGTCGTTGATGACGCGACTCGATTCCAGATCGGTGCCAAGCGGCTTTTCCAGCCCGATGCGCACTTCCTCGCCGGCCAGCCCCGAGGCCGCCAGCCCCCTGATGGTCGGCTCGAACAGGCTCGGCGCGGTGGAGAGAAAGATGGCAAGGCCGTGTTGCGGCGTGCCGACCTTTCGCGCCAGATCGCCGAACCCCTCGGGCGTCGAGGCATCCAGCGTCTGGTAGCTCAGCCGGTTGAGGAACGTCGCCATGCTGCCGCGACGATCTGCGGGGAGATATTGCTCCAGCGCCTCGCGCGCCATGTTGCGGAAACCCGCATCGTCGAGATCGGAGCGCGCAGTGCCGACGATCTCCAGCGCGGGATCGAGCAATTCGTCGGCATGCAGCGCGCAAAGCGAGGGCAGGAGCATCCGGCGTGCCAGATCTCCGGTGGCGCCGAACAACAGGAGGCGGTCGCTATGGCTCACTGCGTCTTTTCGCTCCCTGGCACTTTCGTGCATCTCCTGATCGGCATGATTAGCCTTGCCGGGTTTGACCGAAGCGCTCTGATCGTGGCGATACCTTCGCACGACACGACCATGCAAGCGCCGTGGCCGCCGTTCAGGTTCCCGCCCGCATGGTATTGGGCAATTACCGACCGCACCCTGCCATGCCAAGGCCCGTGGGGCGGCGCGATTGCCAGACATGCAAGACTGACAGGCTCCGCTGGTTCCGTCAATTCCGTGCTGTTGCCTATGACTTTGGGACAGGGCACGCTGGAGGCACGTCTCTACCTGCCATGATCGATGGACTGATCGCGCCGGTATGGCAGCCGCTGGCGATGCCCTGATCGGTCAAGACGAAGGCTCCGGAAACCGCAGCGCAAAGCGGACTGGCTCAGGGGAAAAGCCCGTCTCCCGCCCTTGGCGCCGGAAAGTCCAGCACGCTCACTCCGCCCGGCTTCGCCTCGATCAGGCGCGGGACGATGTTCATCGCTCGTGCCGCGTTTAGTTCGTGGCAGGCCTTGCCCGGAGCGGTTCCGCTCGGCCAGCCGAAGGTCGAGACAATCGATGGGTCGCCGTCGATCTCCACGCGCCATGCCGGATCGTCGAAATTGGTTCGCCAGCCTTCGCCGTGGTCGAGCCGTGTCGACTGCTCGTTGACCAGCCAGTAGAAGTCGCGCCCGCCGCTTGCCTGTGCGATGAAGGTCCAGCGCACACCGGCCACCATGCCTTTCCTGATCTCGAGCCCGCTTGCCGGCAGCACATAGTCTTCCGGAGCAAGCACCTGCTCGAATTTCTCCATGCGAATGCCTTCGAATTCGATGCCGAGTCCGTCAGCAACCATGCGCGCCGACTGGCCGATGGCCCAGGTGAAGCCGGAGTTCATGGCTTCGGCAAATTCCCACTCACCGGGGTAATAGCCGACGCCGAGCGACTGGATCTGCGGTGCCGAAGGGCCGCTCGACATGTCGTTTCGCTGCCACATCCGGATCTGGCGGATTTTGCCGGTGTAGCCGGTGAGGAACAGGGGCAGGGCATCCGAGATCAGGCCGGGGATATTGCCGCCCGCCGTGATCGAGGTGCCTCCCTTCAGCGCGGCCTCGGTCAAATGCGGCTCCTCCGGAGATTGCGGCAGGTAGTAGCAGCCGATGCTCGTATAGACGTTGATCCCGGCCTCGAGCAGCTTCACATAGGCGTCGGTGTCGTTGACCAGTCCGCTCCAGATCGCGGCATCGGGCTTCAAAGCGATGATCTCGTCGAGCTTGTCGGTCGTGATGACCCCGTTCGGCGCTGCGCCAACCAGTTCGCCGGAGTCGCGGCCTACTTTCTCGGGAAAGTGGACGAGAACGCCCACCAGTTCGAGCTGCGGATGGCCTGCCATGCGGCGCACGATCTCCGAGCCGACCGGTCCGGTGTAACACTGCGCGATCCGGTATTTCCCTGTCATGCCGCCCCTCCCGGTTATGCTTGGTCGAATGACCGTGAAAGTCCGGGTCAGATTGCCATGATTTGGATATTGCCTGCCAGTCCTTGCTTGTTGGCAGTCAGGTCTGCGGTTTCAATCCCAGCTTTCCGAACAGCGCAGTGTCGGCATCGTCACCCGCATTCGGCGCGGTCAGCAAGGTGTCTCCGGTAAAGATGGAGTTCGCGCCGGCAAGGAAACACAGGGCCTGCACCGTGTCCGCCATGGACTCGCGACCTGCCGAAAGCCTGACCATGCTTTCCGGCATGGTGATCCGGGCAGCAGCCACGGTCCGCACGAATTCGATATCGTCGATTTGGGCAAGCGGCGTGTCTGCGAGCATGTCTCCCAGCACCGTGCCCTTCACTGGCACGAGCGCGTTGACCGGCACGCTTTCGGGATGGCGCGGCAAGGTGGCGAGGGCATGGACGAAGCCGACCCGGTCATCCCGCGTCTCCCCCATCCCGACGATCCCGCCGCTGCACACGGCGATGCCTGCTTCGCGCACATGAGCGAGCGTTTCCAGCCTGTCCTCGAAGCTGCGGGTGGTGATGGCGCGCTCGTAATATTCGGGCGAAGAATCGATATTGTGATTGTAGTAGTCGAGCCCTGCTTCGGCGAGCTGGTCGGCCTGATCGCGGGTCAACATGCCGAGCGTCATGCAGGTTTCCAGCCCCATGGCGCGCACGCCTTTCACGATCTCGACGATGGCGGGCATGTCGCGATCCTTGGGATTGCGCCAGGCTGCACCCATGCAGAACCTCTGGCTGCCCGCATCCCTGGCCCGAGCCGCCGATTGTAGCACCGCGCGCACGTCCATCAGCTTCGTCGCCTCGACCCCGCTGTCCGCGTGGACGCTCTGCGAGCAGTAGCCGCAGTCCTCCGGGCACCCGCCAGTCTTGATCGAGAGCAGGGTGCAGAGCTGCACCTCGTCCGGGCGGTGATGGGCGCGATGGATCCCGGCGGCCCGGAACACCAGTTCGGTGAAGGGCAGGTCGAACAGTGACGCGATTTCCTCGCGGGTCCAGTCGGTGCGGATAGCGGGCGCAGCGCGCTCCTGCGGTTCGAGTGAGGCCATGGTTGATTTAACCGTTCGATTAAGAATGCAGCTTGTCCCTTAGACCCGCGCACACACGACGCAACTGCGCTTGCAAACATTTCGCAATTGGCGCGGGGCCCGGCTCGTGGCATCCTGCCTGCAAACGGGAGAGAGAAATGCTGGATCTCAAGATCGCCAATGGCACGATAGTCGATGGAACGGGCAAGCCCGGTTTTGCCGGAGACGTCGGAATTCGTGACGGCCGAATCGTGGCCGTCGGCAAAGTGGACGAAGGGGCTCGGGAAACCATCGATGCGACGGGGCGGATCGTTGCTCCCGGCTTCATCGACTGTCACACGCACTACGATGCGCAGGTCTTCTGGGATCCGACACTGAGCCCCTCATGCTACCACGGTGTGACGACCGTCTTCGGCGGGTTCTGCGGCTTCTCGATCGCGCCGCTGAGCGCCGACTCGGGCGATTACCTCAAGCCCATGCTGGCACGCGTCGAGGGGATGCCGCTCGAAGTGCTGGACAAGGCCGTGCCGTGGAACTGGTCGAGCTTCGGCGAATTCCTCGACAAGTTCGAGGGCAAGATCGGGCTCAACGCCGGGTTCTTCGCCGGGCATTCGGCCATCCGTCGTTATGTCATGGGCGAACGCGCAGTTGGCGAAAAAGCGAGTGAGGCTGACCTGGATCAGATGAAGTCCCTGCTCGGCACCTGTCTCGCCGAAGGGGCGATGGGTTTTTCGACGACTGTTTCGAACACCCACAACGACGGCGACGGCAATCCCGTACCCTCGCGCTGGGCCGAGCATTCGGAGATCGTCGCGCTTGCAGGCGTGGTGAAGGACTACGAAGGCACCGGTCTCGAACTCTTGCCGGACCTGGAATTCGGCCCCGGCATGCCGGAACTGCTGGCCGACGTTTCGGTGGCGGGCAATCGCCCGGTCAACTGGAACGTGCTGGGCGTATCCAGCCGGCCTGACGCCGAAGAAATGGTCAGGAAGCGGCTGGCCGTGTCCGATTTCGCGCGTGAACGCGGCGGCGAGGTCATCGCGCTGGCAGTGCCGGTCAGTGCCAAGGCCTACATGAACCTGCGCAGCGGCTTCCTGTTCGATGCCTTCCCCGGCATCTGGCCCTCGCTGTTCCAGATGTCGCCTGAAGAGCGCATGGTGAAATTCCGCGACCCCGAGGTACGCCGCCAGATGGTTGCCGACCTCGATACGATGAGCCCGGAAGCGCCGCTCAAGGGTCTTGCCCGTCTCGACAACTTCAAGGTCTCCACTGCGATCAGCGACGAGAACCAGAAGTACGTTGGCCGCAAGACCGGCGACATCGCCAGCGAGGTAGGCCGCGAGCCAATCGACGTTCTGCTGGACCTTGCGCTTGCCGACAATCTCGACACCGTGTTCACGCCGGACAACAACAGCGACAATCCAACGACTTTCGCGCTGCGAGGCAAGGTCTTCAAGGACGACCGCACGCTCATCGGCGCGTCAGACGCAGGTGCTCACCTCGACCTGATCGACACCTTTGCCTTCTCGACCGGACTGCTGCAGCAGGCAGTGCGTGAGTTCGGCGTGATTTCGCTGGAAGAGGCCGTGCACCAGATAACGGGTCGGCAGGCTACCTACTTCGGCCTCGTCGAACGCGGCTTGCTCGAACCGGGATTCCACGCTGACGTGGTTGTCTTCGACAAGGATACCGTGGGCCGTGGCCCGACGCAGATGCGCTACGACCTTCCCGGCGGCAACGATTTCCGTCTCTATGCCGACGCAGAGGGCATCGATCATGTCATCGTCAACGGGGTCGAGATCGTCCGCCACGGTGAGCATACCGGCAAGCTGCCGGGCACCGTTCTGCGTTCCGGAAAGGACACCAGAACCGTCGCGATGGAAGCCTTGCGCGAGACCGAGGCGGCGTAGCTCCGTCGCCCTGTGCGAATCGGGGGCGCAACCGGTCCCCTGGCTGTTGCGCATTTGCCCGTTTTGCATTCGCCGGGAGCCTGAGTGGCACCTGGTGGGCAGGGCAATCCAGCATGCATTCGGTCGATCTGGCCGCCATAAACAGCGAGATTCCGGGCCTGTTCGAATAGTTCAAGAAATGGGCAGGTTGTTGATTTTCGCTGAGAGTTGACCCGGGAGAGGC
>JAGREN010000161.1 GCA_020446505.1 Novosphingobium sp.
GCTCGCTGATCCGCATCACCCTGCCGCCCGAGTTCGAGCAACGGGCAGCCGTCAAGGATCTCGTAGACCGGCTGATGGGCCGCAACCCGGAACACCGGTTCAACTTCATCCAGAACCGGGCCGGCGAACTGGACCCGGACCTGATCGACGCGTGACCTGCTGGCTCGCGCTGGTCATGGCTTGCCGAGTCCTCTAGCCTGCTGATGGATAAAAGCGTCAGGAGAGCAGGATGCCGGAACAACAAGTATCCGGGGCCGTGGATACTGAAATTGATCCGCGGCTACCCGATCTGCTGACGGTCGATTATACCGCGCGCGATTTCGATGTTGTCGATTACGACTATTACGTTCTCGATGCCTTCCCGCGCATGCGCTTTCGCGGACCCTATTTCGATCCGCGCGGAGCGGAGTCGGGCAGTTTTTTCACAACCATGGGATCGGCCCACACGCTCGGCGCGCTCTCGCCTGTCGCCTATGGCGACCTGCTCGCTGGCGAACTGGGTCTGGATCACTGGAATGTCGGCGTCGGCGGCATTTCCACCTCGTTCTACAATCGCCATTCGGGCATCATCGACCTGGCAAATCGTGGCCGCTTCGCCGTGTTGCAGATCACCGCTGCGCGCATGGAGAGCAACGAACGCTTCTCGTCAACGCCTTGCGCGCAATTCGTGCTCGATCACAAGCACGGCGATCTGATAGGCTCGGACAACGCCTGGCATCGCATTTCGCAGGAGGAGCCCGAAGCGTTCGACCGTTACGTCGCGCAAAGTCGGGCGACCTGGGTTGTCGAACACCGCAAACTGCTCGCATCGCTGACAGTGCCGACGATCCTGCTGTGGCTGTCCGCGCGACCTATGCAGCAGACCGGAACCGACACCGGACAGGTCGGCACGCTGAGCCACACGGCCTTTCCCCATTTCGTCAATGGCGAGGACGTGGCCCAGATCGCCGACCTTGCAGCGGGCGTAGTGGAATGCGTCACGGAAAGGGGCATCGGCGGACCTTATGTCAGCCGCTGGACCGGAAAGCCTGTGCGCATCAACTATCGCAACCTGGGCATTTTCGGGCCAACGCGCGATCTGTTTGAAGAACACAACGCCTATTACGCGACGCCGGAAATGCACGAGGATGCGACCAGGGCGCTCTTGCCTGCGATTGCCGGCATCCTGTCCTGACCGATGGAAGTGCAGGGAACGCCGGACAGAGCGTTCCCTGCAAAGTCGTTTCGATCAGTAGCAGGCGTAATGCGTGCTTTCGGGCGTGCACATCACGACGCCGGCAAGGAATTTGCGCGCCCAGAGGAAGTCAGCCGAACTGGCTTCTCCCCGAAATGCGACCTGCTTGACGTACATGTCCTGCTTGCCTGCCACGGCCAGCAGGAAGAAGCTTTCGGCCATGCCATTTGCAGTATTCGGGCACACGACCTTGAAGCGTGCCGCATCGTAGCCCGAAACCTTGAGCGACTGGATCTGCGAGGACGTCGCGCCGGGGCAGGATTTGGGCAGGCTGGCCTTCATCTTGCCCAGGTATTCGACCGGCGTCAGCCGCTCGGTCAGCTTGCGGAACCATTGCGTCGTGACCATTTTCGACCAGCGCTCAACCGTCTCGTTCTTGGGAATTTCCTCGCGGATCGACTGGTTGTTGTTGGCCTGTTCGTGCGCCACATAAAAGCCGGGAAGATCGGGGGCGTGTATCGATTCCTTCGGGCCTTCCGAATGCTCGCCAGAATCCTTGCCGCCCCAGTTCCACGGTAGCCAGTCACTAGGCGACGCCACGGCAGGAGCGAGAGGCAAAGCAGCGAGCACGATTGCCAGGTACCAATTTTTCTTCATCGTATTTTCCTGAATTTCCGATCCGGATTGTTTCTGGGGCGCTCGGCGATCCTAGCGGACTCGCTTCATGAAAATCTTGCCGCCTTCGCGCCGCTCGGTCACGAAATTGGGCAGCGATTCGATCATTTCCGACAGGCGCGAAAAGCCATAACTGCGCGCATCGAAGCTCTTGAGATTGCCGACCCGCTGGCCGACCTCGTCAAGGCTGGCGAAACCGCCATCGTCGCGCTTGGAGCCTTTCCACGCATCGCCAAGCAGCTTGACCATCTCATCGTCGACAGAGGTTGTTTGCTTGCCGCCAGCTTCTTCCTCGTCCGCGATGCGGCTGAGATCTATGAACCGCGTGCAGGCCTGACGAAAACCCTCCGGCGTCTTGTCCGACCCGAAGCCATAGACCGGCAGCCCTTCCTGCCGGATGCGCATGGCGACCGGCATGAAATCGCTGTCGCTGGTCATCAGGCCGAATCCGTCCACCCGCCCGCTGTAGAGCAAGTCCATCGCATCGATGGTGATCTTCATGTCGGTCGCATTCTTGCCCTTGGTGATATCGAACTGTTGCTGAGGTTCGATTGCGTAGCGATGAACGATCTTGGCCCAGCCCGACAGCGCGGGCTTTTTCCAGTTGCCATAGGCGCGCCGGATATTGACCGAACCGAGGTCGCCGAGGATCGAAAGCGCGGGTTCCAGATCGCGCGGCGATGCATTGTCGGCATCGACCAGAAGCGCAATGTTGCGGCCCTCGCGAGGGGTGATGGTCATGCGGCGATCCTTTCCCCGACGCGCGGGCTGCGGTTTTCCGATATGGCGCGGCGCACGACTAGCGCAAACAGCACCAGAAGCACCAGAGGCATGATCGGTATCGCGGCGGACAAGGCAAGAGGTCGAGCGAAGGCCGGTGCGGCAAAGGTGAGCGCAATGACCAACCGCTCCCACGGCTGACGATCCGTTCGCGTAGCCAGCCAGATCAGCGGGAATGCGAGCAGGACAAGGTCGTAATCGAGCACGAAGGGTGTCGCCAGCGGTGCGCCTGCCAGCATGGCCGCTCCGATTGCCGGGCTCCATTCTACGCGCCAGGTCGCTCTGGCGAGAGCCGCGATCACGCCAAGACTGACGGCGATCTGCAGAGCGTAGGCCAGCGGTATCGGCAAGCCGACAAGCCGCGCGGCAGCGAACACGCTCATCATCTTGGCAAATTCCACGCCGCCAAGACCCATCGTATCCTGCACCGCCGTGCTGAGGTCCATCCACTGGCCCCACTGGTCAGTGCCGAACAGCAGCGTTGCGACAAGGGCCAAGGCTATCGTGCTTGCGGCCGCGGCTACGATAACGCGCCACTCCCCCGTCAGAAGCAGCGCAATCGGCACAAGCAGGCCAAGCTGCGGCTTGATCGTCGCCAGTCCGAACAGGGCGCCGCTCAGCACTGGCGCGCGCGGCACCAGCAGTGTCGCAAGGCCAAGCAGCCCTGCGACCAGAAAGGAGGTCTGGCCGTGGGTGATGGTAATCAGAACGGGCGGAAAGGCAGCGATCAACAGCCACCGTGAAGGCTGGAAAAGCCGGTATTCGCGCAGCCATGCGCTCACGACGGCGATGTAAAAGGCTCCCGTTGTCACCAGCCATGCGGCAAGCGCGGGAAAGTGCCCCAAAAATCCAAGCGGCCAGCAAAAGGGCAGAAACGATGGCGGATAGAAAAAGGCCGTGAAGGCGCCGTCCTTCTGCACGAAATATTCGTTCTGCGCGGCGATATGGGCAGCCTGATCGTAAACCGCGCCACCGTGCTGCAACATGTGCCCCGACGTCCAGAAACTCAGGAAGTCAGTGCCAAGAAGAAAGCCATTTCGATCGACGCCATTGTCCGAAGTCGCGACGAGAAACACCAGCCCCGCGAGATTGATCACCGCAAACAGCAACAGATAGCCGCGCGTGCGGCTTTTCAGCCAGTTCGCCTCGCGCAGGAAATCGACGTTCATGGGCGCGTCTATGCTCCCGGGGACCGCCGCTGTCCATCGCACGGGCGTAGCTTGAAGGGCGCAATCCACGCCTCGTTCTGCGCGCTTGCTTCGCTGCGCTGCACACCATAGGGTCCGGCGCAAATTTGCCGGACAGGATCACACGATGCAGCGTTTCGAAGGTACCCAGTCATATGTCGCCACCGAGGACCTCAAGGTCGCGGTCAATGCAGCCGTTCTGCTGCGCCGCCCGCTCCTGGTGAAGGGCGAGCCGGGGACCGGCAAGACAGTCTTGGCACATGAAGTGGCCAAGGCCATCAATGCACCGCTGATCGAATGGAATGTGAAGTCGACGACCAAGGCGCATCAGGGTCTTTACGAATACGACGCTGTCGCCCGCCTTCGCGACGGCCAGCTTGGCGACGAACGGGTCCACGACATTTCGAACTACATCAAG
>JAGREN010000162.1 GCA_020446505.1 Novosphingobium sp.
CCCGCCGCCTGCTCTGGGAAAGCCGCGAGTCCGGGCTTGAAACCGTGCTGGAAATGGCCGCCGCGATGCAAGCCGCTGCCCATGACACGGCCGACCATGCCGAGGCAGTCGCAGCCTTCCTCGAAAAGCGCCCTCCCCGCTTCACAGGAATGTAATGTGATATTCACATTCTTGATGTGATTGCCTGCTTGCTGAATCACATTTCAGTGTGATACGCACGCGACATGAGCGAACTTCTTATCGACAAGGTCCGCACGCTGGTAAGCGAAGGCGGAATGAGCAAGGCCGGGCTGGCACGCGCCGCCGGGCTCCACGCCAACACCCTGCGCGACTGCACCGAGCCGGACTGGAACCCCACCGCCGAGACGCTTGGCAAGCTGGAACGCTTCCTCTCGGCCAATGACGACCGCCCTGTCCTCTGCCCGATCGAGGAGATCATCGAGGAAGCGCGCAATGGCCGGATGTTCGTGCTGGTTGACGACGAGGACCGTGAAAACGAAGGCGATCTCGTCATTCCCGCGCAGATGGCTACGCCTGCCGCAATCAATTTCATGGCAACGCACGGTCGCGGCCTGATCTGCCTGACGCTGACCAGCGACAGGTGCGCGCAGCTCGGCCTCGAACCGATGAGCCGCCACAACGGCACCGTCTACGAGACGGCGTTCACTGTCTCGATCGAAGCACGAGAAGGCGTCACCACGGGCATTTCGGCAGGCGACCGCGCGCGTACCATCAGCGTGGCTATCGACGGCAGCAAGAGCAAGGACGACATCGTCACACCGGGCCACGTTTTCCCGCTGCGCGCCCGCGACGGTGGCGTACTCGTCCGCGCCGGCCACACCGAAGCAGGTGTCGATATCTCGCGCCTCGCCGGCCTCAACCCATCAAGCGTCATCTGCGAAATCATGCGCGATGACGGCACCATGGCGCGCATGGACGACCTTGTGACCTTCGCGCGGATGCATGACCTGAAGATCGGCACGATCCGCGATCTCATCGCCTATCGCCGCAAGCACGACCGCATGGTCGAGCTGGTGCGCGAGTACAGCTTCGAGAGCAAATGGGGCGGCCAGTGGCGCGCGCGCGTCTATCACAACAGCGCGACGAATGATGAGACGATGGTGCTGGTCAAGGGCCATGTCACGCCCGACATGCCCACTCTCGTGCGCATGCACACCCTGGCGTTCTTCCCGGATATTTTCGGTGAACTCGGCACGCGTGCATCGCTGCTGAGCCGCTCGATGGAATTGATCGCGGAAGAGGGCAACGGCGTGATCGTCGTACTGAACAAACCGCTGGTCAACTCGATGTCCAATGTCATCGATCTCAAGATGGGCTTGCTCCAGGGCAAGTTGCCTCGGATGGAAGATATGCGCGACTATGGTGTGGGCGCGCAGATCCTTGCCGAACTTGGCATCCAGGACATGGTCCTGCTGACCAACACGGAACATTCGCTGGTGGCGCTGGAAGGTTACGGCCTCAACATCGTCGGCCAGAAGCCGATAGATTAGGGAACAGACACATGGCGAAATTCCTCATCGTGGAGGCCCGCTTCTACGATCACCTCAACGACATGCTGGTGGCCGGAGCAAAGGCTGCACTTGAAGCTGCGGGCCACGATGTAGAAGTGCTGACCGTGCCAGGCGCTCTCGAAATCCCCGGCGCCATTTCGCTTGCCGAGGAAAGCGAGCAGTTCGACGGCTATGTCGCCATCGGCGTCGTCATTCGCGGCGAGACCTATCATTTCGAGATCGTTGCCGGCGAGAGTGCGCGCGGCATCATGGCGATGACGATGGACGGGATCGCCATCGGCAACGGCATCCTGACCGTGGAAAACGAGCAGCAGGCCCTCGTCCGCGCCGATCCTGCCCAGAAGGACAAGGGTGGCGAAGCGGCCAAGGCGGCCATTGCGCTGCTTGCCCTGAAGGAGAGATTCAATGGCTGAAGGCCATCCCTCCATTGGTGGCCTTCCACTGGTTCTGGGCGGCAACGTGTTCGGCTGGACCCTGGATCGCGACCAGAGCTTCGTCGTCCTCGATGCCTTCTATGAGGCTGGCGGCCGCATGATCGATTCCGCCGAAGCCTATTCGGCCTGGGTTCCGGGTAATAAGGGCGGCGAATCCGAGGCCATGATCGGTGAATGGATGGAAGCGCGCGGCGTTCGCTCCGACATGCTGGTTGGTACCAAGACCGGACTTGGACAGGGCGAAGGCAAGCTCAAACCGGAAGCAGTTTCAAAGGCGCTGGACACGTCGCTCGAACGGCTTCGCAGCAATTATGTCGACCTCTACTACGCGCACCGCGACGACCCGTCGACGCCCCTTGACGAAACGGTAAGCGCTTATGACGAAGCGATAAGGGCCGGAAAGGTCCGTGAGATCGGCGCGTCCAACTATGCAGCGGACCGGCTTGCCGCCATCCTCGACAAGGCAAAAGAGATGGGCGCGGCAGGTTTCACCGTGCTTCAGCCCGAATACAATCTCGTCGCACGCGGTTCCTATGAAGGGACTCTGCAGGATCTTTGCGTCGAGCGCGGGATCGCGGTCCTGCCGTACTTCGCTCTCGCCGCCGGGTTCCTCTCGGGCAAATATTCATCCGAGGCGGACTGGGAAGGCCATGCACGCGCCGGAATGCTGGCTGGCGCTGCCGCCAATGGCGGCTGGAACGTACTCAACGCAGTGCGCGAAGTTGCCGCCGAGTTGGGGACCAGGCCCGCTCATGTCGCCATTGCCTGGCAGCTACACCAGCCCGGCATCGCCGCGCCCATTGCAAGCGCAACCTCGGTCGAACAGCTTGCCGATCTCGTCGCGGCGGTTTCGCTCAAGCTCGAGCCGGAACAGATCGAGCGACTGAACAGCGCGGGTGGGTGAACAGCGGCCCCGCCACCTATGACAGGATCGGCGTCGACTATTCGGCGCAACGCAGGGCTGACCCACGCATTGCCGCGCAGATTCACGCTGCGCTCGGAGCGGCGAGCACCGTGCTCAACGTGGGCGCTGGCACGGGCAATTACGAACCGGTCGACCGGCAGGTAACCGCGCTTGAGCCGTCAGCCGAAATGATCCGGCAACGGCCCGCGCACTCCGCTCCGGTCGTTCAGGGGCACGCCGAGAACCTGCCGTTTGGCGATAGCAGCTTCGATGCGAGCATGGCCGTGCTCACCGTCCATCACTGGACCGACAAGCTCAAGGGGCTGCGCGAAATGCGGCGCGTAACCACTGGCCCCATCGTCATCTTCACGTTCGATCCGGACAAACATGAAGGCTGGTTGAGCGATTACTTGCCTGAACTGGCCAAGATCGATGCCGAAATCATGCCGCCGCTGTCCGCCTATGGCGAAGCACTCGGCCCAGTAGACATTTCCCCTGTGCCCATTCCTGCCGATTGCAGCGACGGATTCCTCGCCTCCTACTGGCGCAGGCCCGAAGCCTATCTCGATCCCCGTATCCGCAGTGGAATTTCGTCGTTCTGGAAGATCGCGAATCTCGACGCAGCAATGGCCCGACTTGCCAGCGACCTTGATAGCGGAGCGTGGCAGCGCAAATACGGCCACCTGCTCGACCTCGACGAGATCGATGCCGGCTATCGTCTTGTGACCACCATTTGAGCGGGTCGGCGAAGCCTACAGGCTGACGATCGAGACGCCCGCCGTGCCTGGCGCACCGTAAAGCTGCGAATAACCGACTTTGGGATTGCCCGGCACCTGCCGCTCGCCAGCGTTGCCGCGAAGCTGCTGGACCAGTTCGTGGATCTGGCGAAGGCCCGACGCGCCGATGGGCTCTCCGTTGGCGATCAGGCCACCATCGGTATTGATCGGCAGGCGCCCGGTGATCCTGGTGTCGCCGTCGGCCAGCATCTGTTCCTGCTCGCCATCATTGCAGAATCCGTTTTCCGCCATGTGGATGATCTCGGCACCGGAATCGGTATCCTGCAATTGGACGATATCGACGTCTTCCGGACCGATGCCTGCCTGTTCGTAAGCGGCCTGCGACGCGAACACGGTCGGAGCCGGTTCGTGTTCGGGGAAGGTAGAGCTGGAGTGCACCTCGTAGGCTCCGGCCTTGCGCGTGCGCAGCGCCGTGGCGCGCAGGAAGATCGGGTTGCTCGTCAATTGCCGCGCCTTCTCTGCGCTGCACAGCACTACGGCTGCCGCGCCCTCATCGGGCGAGCAGAACATGTACTGACGCAGCGGATAGTTCAGCATGCGCGATTCCATGATCTGCTCCACGCTCATCGGAGTGCGGCGCAGGGCATTGGGGTTAAGCGAGCCGTTCTCATAATTCTTCGATGCGACGCGGGCCAGAGTTTCGTGGCTGATGCCGAAATCGTGCATGTAGCGGTTGATCTTCATGCCGAAGAACTTGGTGGTGAGGAACATGCCCGCATCACCGTACCAGCTCGGCGCGCCGTAATGGACCGGGTCCGAGGTGAAGGCACCATGCCCGTGCTTGTCCATACCGACAGCAACGCCGATGTCGTACTTGCCCGAACGAATGCCATCAGCCGTCAGTTCGAGCGCCGTCGCCGCCGTGGCGCAGCCATTGTAGACGTCCATGAACGGGATGCCGGTACGGCCCAGTCGACCCAGTACCGCATCCGGATTATCGACCTCGAAGCTGCCGCCGAAGGCGAACTGCACGTCGTTCCAAGTCACGCCCGCATCGCCAAGGGCCATGCGCACGGCTTCCGCGCCCATCTCGATGGCGGACTTGTCGCCGAAACGGCCGAACGGATGAATGCCTACGCCGAGGACTACGACTTCGCGCATGAGAAACCCTCCTAAACCGGCTTGAAAGCAAACGTGACGACGTCCTTGTCGTCATCTGATCGAAACGGAACGATCACCATCTCGACCCGATCGCCAATGTGGATCCTGTCCGGATCGCATTCGGTGAGGCGCGCTTCGACCATCACCACGCCTTCAAGATCGATCAGGCCAATGCCCATCGGCTGATAGGTATCGCGTGTTTCGCCACCTGCATAAGGCGGCGGCGGCAGGAATTCCTGCGAGGTCCAGCTATAAACCGTCCCGGTCGTCGGCAGCAGCTCGCGTTCGACCGCGGTACTGCCACAGCGTCCGCAGGCGGACTGCTCCGGGAAGAAGACTGCGCTGCATTCGGAGCATTTGCACCCGATCAGCTGGGGCTTGTCGGACGGCCAGGTGAAGACGTCTTCGGCGAATGGGACAACCAGCGGCAAGGCGCAAAAATCCTCTCGAACGGGTTTAATTCTTACCCGCCGAGCAATGCACAATTAATGCACATCACGCAATGCATTAATGCCCGCAAGCAGGCAAAACCGGAGTCAAACGGTCAGCGCGAGAGCCGCCCGAACGCCCCCTCGCCCGCATAAACCGCAACGTCGCCAAGCTCTTCCTCGATGCGGATCAGCTGGT
>JAGREN010000163.1 GCA_020446505.1 Novosphingobium sp.
CCCAAGCTCCTGTCTCCCCGACCAAGTTCAGCCAATCCGTTCCGCCCATGCGACACGCCGCCAGGGGCCGCCGTATTCGGTGCTGCCGAACGGGTAGCATGTCGCCAGCGCGAGCAGCGGGCGGGCCGGGTCCAGCGGATAGCGGAAGCGGTTCCAGCGCACCGTTTCGAAACCGATCACGCGGTAGCGGTCGATCGTGCCGTCAGCCGATTGCATCGTGACCACGTCGTCCTGTTGCAGGTCGCGCACGAACAGGAAGTGCGTGTCGCGATGGGCGGAGACGATGGTGACGGGGTTTGCCGCGTCGCCTCGCTTTATCATGATCGGTCCGCCCGCGAGCCGCTCGTGCGTCGCTTCGCCCGAGCGCACGATCTCGCTGATACCCAGCCGGGCGACACCGAGCCTGACGAGCATCGGCGCCTTGCCGGGCGATGCTGACGCTTTCGGCGCCGGTCCGGTCTGTGGCCGGGATGGTTGTGGGCGAACCAGGGCCGCCGGGTGCCGCTGGGTCGCGGTCGCCTGCAAGGCAAGCCGTTGCTCGAACTGACGCTCCAGTCCCTTCTGGGCCACCTCTGCCTTGACCGGCACGGCAAGCCCCTGTGTGAGGCTCGCCCCGCCGTAGACGCACAGGGCGACCGAGGCGGTCAGGGTGATAGCACGCCACACGGTCGGGTTGCGGCTGGAATGATTGCGCTTTGCCATGACTGTCAGGCTCCCTTGCGACGGCGAAGGGAAGCAAGGCCGCCAAGCCCGGCCAGCAGGGCGGCAAGGCCGCGTAGCACCGATCCGAGAAAGCCGGTGGCCGTCTGCGGGAGGTCAAGCTCCTGCTCCTGATCCGGCAAGGCATCCTGCGCATCGGGCGCGGGCAGATCGCCGCCGAACAGGCCGTCGAAACTCCAGCCCTTGGGCAGCAGCAACGGCAGTTCCTCGCGGGTCAGGCGCTTGCCCTTGGGGCGCGCGGGCGTGCGGTCGACCGCGACGAGGCTCGTCTGGGTCGTGACGAGATGATAGGCGAGGCCGATCTGGGCGATGGTCTCGTCAGCACTCTCCTCGTCCATTTGCCCCGACCAGCGCTGGGCCTCGACATCGGCGACGCTGCGGTTGGCCCACAGGCGCGCGACGGACGGGCTGTCCTTGGCGCGGTCGAGGCTGACGCTCTGGCTCCACGGCTTGCCCTGGATCGTGCCGCTGACTACCAGCTTGCCGCTCACCTGCTTGCCCCTGCCGAGCAGCACCAGCGGCTCTCCGGCATAGAGGTCGGGCAGGTTCCTGGGCGTGAGTTCGAGCGGTTCGCCTTCGACCTTCACACTCAGATTCTGCACTGCCGGGGCCTTCAGCCGGTCGAGCATCGCGGTCATCCGGGGCATGACCTCCTTGCCTTCGCCGATATTGGTGTAGGTGCCCCGCCCAGCCTCGGCCATGCGCCGCATCAGGTAATTGTTCGGGGCAGAGCCGATGCCTACCATGAACACGCGGCTGCGCCCGGCATGAGCGAGGATTTCCTCCATCATCTCCTTCTCGTTCGAGAGATCGCCGTCGGTGAGGAACACCACCTGCCGCACCTGTTCGCCGGACGGATCGCCATCAACCAGCGCTGCCTTGAGAGCAGGCAGCATCTCGGTGCCGCCGCTGGCTTCAAGACCCTCGGTGAAGGTGCGGGCCAGCTTGATCTGCTCGTCGCTCGCCGGCGTCGAATGTTCGAACAACTGGGTCAGGGTATCGTCGAAGCGAATGACGTTGAAGCTGTCCTGCGGGCGCAGGGTGGAAAGCGCGTGAAGCAGGCTCTTCTTCGCCGCATCCATCGATTCGCCCATCATCGAGCCGCTGTTGTCGATCACGAAGATCATCTCGCGCGGGGCCACTGCTGTTTCCTCGACCGTGGCCTGCGGGGTGATCGTCGCCATCACATAGCTTTCGCCGCCCATGTCCTGCCGGAACAGTTCGAGCGTCGGCGTGTCACTGTCCGAGCGCCAGCTCAGTTCGAAGTCGCGGTCGGCGGGAACTTCGCCCTTCGCAAGCGTAACGGTGCGCTCGTTGCGGCCTGCCTTGTCGATGTCGATGCGGTGATAGGCGCTGACGATCCGCTTCGGATCAAAGCCGGGAGCAAGGTGAACGGTGATTGACACCGGATTGAGCGAGCGACCAAGGTCCGGCCCGGCAAGCGGCGCGGTCACATCGGTGGCATCCGCGAGGCCCGAAGCGTCGGTTAAAGTGTGAGGCGGCACGTAGCGCGGCCCGACGACCAGCGGCAGGCGCATCGAATATTCGCCGCCAAGCTGGCGAACCGGTGCCTGATATTCGATGGAGATCACCACCGTCTCGCCCGGCCCGACATTGGCGACATTGGTGCGGAACAGGTTGGCGCGCTCGGATTCGACAAGCCCTGCCTTTTGGCCCGCAGCCTTGGCCTGCTCGTAGATTTCGCGGGCCTCGATCCGCCGCTTGATCTCGCCGACGATCACGCGCTGGCCGACGACCATGTTCATGGTGTCAACCGCGCCGTCGTCGGGAAGCGGATAGAGATAGCTCGCCTCCATCCACTTGCCGCTGGTGTTGCGAAAGGCCTGCGTGACGCGAACGCGCATGATCGTGCCGCTGACGCTCACGTCCATGTCGGTGCCGAGGCGCACCGCCGGCATCTCGGTGGCGAGCCCCTTGCCGTGAAGCATCAGCGCGCCGCCGGCGGCGGGATCGCCGCGTTCCGCCGCGCGGGCGTGACAGGAAAGGGCTGCGCCGAGAACGACGGCAACCAGGGTAACGGCGCCGATTTTCAGGCGCTGTCTGGCCTGCGCACGGCGGATCTGGCGGGAAGCGACTTGCATCTGCATGGTATTGGCTCCTCTTCAAGGGAGCCTTTCCCTTAGGCACCGGAAATGCCGCACAGCCACGCGAAATGTCCGGCACTGTCAGCCATTGGCGGCTGGCCATGACCCATTCCGGCAACAGGCATGAAACTGCTTGACGGATTGTCCGGTTTTGTGCGGAATTGTCTGGACTGGAGGGGGCATGGCGAACCAGACCGATGTGAGCTTGGCCGAAAACGAGGCCATTGCCACTCGCTTGCGCGAGGAACTGGCGCGACGCCGGATTTCCCGGCAGGCGCTGGCCGACATGGCGCGCATCAGCCTTTCCACCCTTGAGAAGGCGCTGTCCGGTAGCCGCCCCTTCTCCCTCGCGACAGTGGTTCGGATCGAGGACGTGCTCGGAACACGGCTGCGCGATCAGGAGGAGCCAGCCTCGGCGGCTCCGCAGCTTGCCCCTGCCGAGATGGGCTCCTACAGCCGCCCGGCAGTGCGCTGGATCGAGGGAACCTACCTCACCCTGCGCCCGGCTTTCAGCCAGCCCGGAGCCGTTTTCGCCTATGGCACCGAAATTCGCTGGGACGAGCAGCGCGGCCACCTCGGTTTCGCGGAAATTGCGCGGGTCGATGACGTGTTCACGCAGAAGGGCTTTGTCTCAATGCCGAACCTTTCCGGCCACACCTACCTCATCACCAGCGAAGAGGGGCAATACCGGATGATAATGCTGGGCCGCGCCACCCGCGAGCGGCGGATGTACGGCCTGCTTTCTACCCTGCAGGTCGGATCGGGTTCGCAGCTTCTGCCGGTTTCCTGCCCGATCGCGCTCATCCCGGCGGACGAGTTCGGCAACCTGAGTTATGGCCTGCTGCAAAGCGGCGATGCCGACTTTGCCACCTATCGCGATGCGCTCGATCGCGCCGTCGCCGACGAGTTCTGCCGCTGGCATGCGTGAGGTGACCTGACCCATCTCTGCAGAGATGGAATTTCAGGCAGGAATCCCGCGTTTCGCCAAAAATGTCTCCGTCTTCCTAACCGCGTTCTGGAACCGTTCATCGCTGCTGTGCGTTAATCCATCGCATGGGGGAGGAGGAACACAGGAGCGAAGCCATGTCGTCATACATCACGCATAGCAGCAGACCGCACGAATCCGTCCTGCCTCGTCCGCATACCGATGCCCATCATCGCATGCGCACCTATGGCAAGATCCGCCCGATGGAGGAGCCCGGCTTCTTCGAACGGCTGTTCGGCCGCCGCTGACCAGCGCCCTCGCCGGGCTTACCGCTCGGCAAGGCAGATGCGGTTGCGCCCCGCATGCTTGGCGCGATAGAGTGCTTCATCTGCGGCGCGCAGGGCGAAGCGCGGGCTTTCATAGGCGAAGACGTCAGCGATCCCGCCCGAGAACGTTACCGCACCGATCACCTCGTCGCTCGCTTCCTTGACGAAGCGGCGCTGGCTCAAAGCCTCGCGGGCCTCGTTGAGCCGCAAGAAGGCTTCATCCAGAGAAATTCCCCGGAACAGCATCACGAATTCCTCGCCGCCATGACGGGCCGCGTGGCACTTGTCGTCGGTCAGCTTGGCAAGGCTTCGCGCCACTGACGAGATTACGCGGTCACCGGTATCGTGCCCCCAGGTATCGTTGACTCGCTTGAAGTTATCGATGTCGCAAAAGGCGACGCTGAGCGGCTCGATATTCTCGTTGGCCTTGCGCAATTCCTCCTCCAGCAGGGAGTCGAAGCCGCGACGGTTCGGCAGGCCGGTCATGTGGTCGATGTCGGCAAGCCGCCTGACCTTTTCCAGCTCATAGCGCAGCTTCTGCGCTTCGGTTTCGCTGCGGCGCAGCCGTTCCTCGAATTGCAGCGACTGGGCGATCATCCGCTGCGAGATCTCCAGCCACCCGGCAAGGGTCTGGCTGCCGGGATCGCCGGCAACGCCGATCTCGCTGACGCTTTCCTCGATCGAACGGCCATAGTCCGACACCGCCGTGCGCGCTCTGATCGCGGTGAGCTGGAAATCCGAAACGGAACTGTCGAGCAGGTCCGCCATCTGGTCGATCTGATCGGCGACGTCGCTGTCCTGCCGGTCATCTTCGGCCTGCGACTCAAGCCATTCCTGCGTCACCGGCAGGCCGGATTGCAGATGTAGCGCGATCTTGCGGCGCAGGCGCAGGTTATTGCCCGTAAACGCCGAGTGAGCGGCGAGTACATTGTCTGCGGTCAGCGGCAGGTCGTTCTCGACCAGAAAGGCCTTCATCGCATCGAGTACCTGAACGCGGCTTTCGCCCGTGCATTCGGCGAGGTGCAGGCTGGGCGGCATGCGCCGTTCGCGCGGCATGGTCTGCCCACTTCCCGATATTCCGAACAGGTCGCGCACGAAGCGCTTCGACCTCTGTCCCAAGGTTATTTCATGTTCCATTCGATTTTCCCCCTGAATGGCCGTCAAAGCACGTCGGCGACAGGATCGAGCGACGCGCGCAGCTTGCCGATGGCCTGCGCTTTCAACTGGTGAACTCGCGGCACGCTGACCGCGAGAACCTCTGCGATTTCCGAAAGGTTCAATTCCTCGACGAAGTAGAGCTGGACCACGAGCCGCAACCGTTCCGGCAGGTCGGCAATGGCGGCGATCAATGCCTCGCGCATTTCCTCGGCTTCGAGCAGGTCGTGGCTGTCGGGCTCGTCATCGGCATAGGCCGCGTCGTGATCGGAATAGACCGCGTCGATGGATTCGAAGCGCATCGGCTGGCTCGCATCGCGCAGATCGGCCAGTTCGGCGACGGTAATCTCCAGCGCCGCTGCCAGCTCTGCCGGATCGGGCGGACGCCCCAATTGCGTCTCGAGTTCTCGCGAGGCGGCCTCAAGCCGCTTGCGCCGCTCGTTGGCTCCGCGCGAGATCGGCGCGTGCCGACGCACCAGATCGACCATCGCCCCGCGCACCCGCATCTTGGCATAGGCGGCAAAACCATCCTCGTTCGGGCCTTCGTGGCGTTGCGCACATTCGGTGAGCGCGACGAGGCCCGCCTGCATCAGGTCTTCCACCTCGATACCGGGGCGGCCCGAGCCGTTGACGTGCCAGGCAAGCCGCCGGACCATCGGCAGGAACCTCTGGACCCGGTCGCCGACATCGCCAGCATAGGCGGCGCTAACGGCAGTAGTGAATGGTCTGTGGTCATGTTTCATGCGGCCATCTCGTCTGGCTGGAACTGGGACTGGTTGGCGGGCAGCGCGGCAGGCTCGCCGCTCTCTTCAGGCGCGCCGATCACGTCGATCACCTCGATGGCCTGAGCGGCAGGCAGCTCGGCAATCGACAGCACGAGGCATTCCGGCGCACGCAGCCGCAGCAGGCTGGCGATGACGCGGCGTGTCGGCGGCTGGACGACGAAGGCTGGTGCGGTCGATCCGGGCGGCCGGGCATCGATCAGCGCCCTCACCCGCCCGGCGATCTTCGAGGACAGGTCCGGCTCGACCATCGGCTGGCCGGTGACGGGATCGCGCAGCCCTTGCAGGATTGCGCTCTCCAGCCCGCCGTCGAGCGTGATGACAGGCAGAGTGCCGCCAGGCGGACAGACCCGGCCGACGATGGCCGCGCCAAGGTCGGCGCGCACCATGTCGATCAGCGTATCGTGATCCTGCGTCTGCTGAACCGCACGACTGAGCGCGGCGAAGATCGGCAGCGGGTGCGACAAGGCAATCCCGTCCTCCAGCAAGGCGCGCAACAGGCGGGTCAGCGCGGCAAGCGACAAGGGCTGCGGCGTCACCGTCTCCATCAGGCCGCTGGCGTGGCCCTTCATGTCCTCGACCAGCGCGGAAACCTCGTCGGGGCCGAGCAGGTCTTGCGGACGTGCGGACAGCACCTGGTTGAGGTGCGTGGCAATCACGGTGCCGGGATCAACCGTAAGGAACCCCTCGGCCACCGCCTGATCGCGCTGCGCCGGGTCGATCCACAGGGCCGGACAGCCGAAGCTTGGGTCGGTGGTGGCATCGCCGCGCAGGGTATGGCTGGCGCTGGCTTCGCCCGTGTCGATGGCGAGCATCCGGTCCGGCTGAATCGTGCCGCCGCCCAGCGACACCCCGCCAAGGGCAATGCGATAGTCGTATGGCGACATATCCAGCGCGTCGCGGATGCGTAGCTGCGGCACGACGAAGCCGAACATCTTCGAAAGCTGCTTGCGCACGCCTGTCACGCGGGTGACGAGCGGCGATCCCTTGCGGTCGTCGACCAGCGGGACAAGGCCGTAGCCCATCTCGATGGTGACGAGGGTATGGTCGGACACTTCGGCAAGGTCGATGCGCGAAGGATCGGGCTGCGGTTCGGGCTCGGCAACAGGCTCAGGCGCTGTCAGCTTGCGCTTGCGCAGGCCGTGCCACAGCCAGAAGGCCAGCGCGCTGGCGGGCAGGAAAATCGACTGCGGCATGGCCGGAACCATGCCGATGGCGAGCAGCACCACGGCCACCGGCAACCAGCCGCGCGCATCGGCGAACTGTCCGCCGATCTGTCCGGCAAGGTCGCGCGCGTCGGAAACGCGGGTGACGATGACGGCGGCGGCAATCGACAGCAGCAGCGAAGGCACCTGCGCCACCA
>JAGREN010000164.1 GCA_020446505.1 Novosphingobium sp.
TGCAGGACCAGTCGATGGCCTATGGCCGAGGCAAGTCCCGCTATCACGAACCCAAGCGGGCCGTGACCGAGAAATACATGGGGCCGCTCATCAAGACGGCGATGACGCGCTGCATCCAGTGTACCCGCTGCGTGCGCTTCTCCGAGGAGATCGCGGGCGTGGACGAGATCGGCGCGCTCTATCGCGGCGAGAACATGCAGATCACGACCTATCTCGAAAAGGCCGCCACGCACGAGATGTCGGCCAACGTGATCGACTTGTGCCCCGTCGGCGCGCTGACCTCGCGCCCCTATGCTTTCGAGGCCCGTCCGTGGGAGCTGAAGAAGACGCTTTCGATCGACGTTTCCGACGCTTGCGGTGCGAACATCCGCGTCGACAGCCGGGGCCGCGAAGTGCTTCGCGTGCTCCCGCGCGTCAACGACGACGTCAACGAGGAGTGGATCTCCGACAAGGCGCGCTACATGTGCGAAGGCCTGACTCATCGTCGCCTCGACAAGCCGTGGGTGCGCCCAAAGAGCGGCAAGAACGCGGGCAAGTTGCAGGCTGCAAGCTGGAACGAAGCGTTCGACGTGATCGCCAGGGCCAAACCCGGCAAGAGCATCGCTGCCATTGCTGGCGACCAGCTTGACTGCGAGACGATGTTTGCAGCCAAGAAGCTGCTCGGCGCGCTGGGTTCGACGCTGCTTGAAGGGCGGCAGACCGGCATGGACTATGACGTGTCGAGCCTCGCAGCCGTCAATTTCAACAGCACCTTCGCCGGGATCGAAGAAGCCGATGCGATCCTGATCGTCGGCAGCAACGTCCGCACCGAAGCGCCGCTGGTCAACGTGCGGCTGCGCAAGGCCGTGAAGGGCGGCGCCAGGGTGTTCCTGATCGGGCCGGAGTGGGAAACGACCTTCGGCGGCGAGTTCCTTGGCAACGACCTGTCGCTGCTGGGCGGACTGCCCTCGCATGTTGTCGATGCGCTCAAGGCGGCCAGCAAGCCAGCAGTCATCGTCGGCGGCGGCGCGATAGCCAGGGGCGCGCTTGGCCCGGCGCTGGCGCTCGCTGGCGAATTCAATCTCGTGCGTGACGGTTGGAACGGCTTCAACGTCCTGCACCTCTCGGCCGCGCGCATGGGCGGGCTGATGCTCGGATTTGCGCAAAAGGGCGGCCTTGCCGATCTGGTCGCGGCCAAGCCTGCGGTCCTGCTGTCGCTCGGCGCTGACGAGGTCGATTTCGCGCAGTTCCCGGATAGCCTGAAAGTCCACATCGGCTCGCACGGCGATGCGGCTGCCCATGCGGCTGACGTGATCCTGCCCGGCTCGGCCTACACCGAAAAGGCCGGCACCTACGTCAACACCGAAGGCCGCGTGCAATTTGCCGACAAGGCGGTATTCGCGCCCGGAGACGCTCGCGAGGACTGGACCATCCTGCGCGCCCTGGCCGATGCCCTTGGCGTTGAAGTCGGCTTCGACAGCTTCGAGGAACTGCGCGCAGCGATGGTCGCCGAAGTTCCCGCGCTCGGCTTGGAAGGGCTGGCCGACTATGGCAGCGCGCTTCCCGCTGGCGGCGGCTCGGCTTCGGGCGAGGTGGGTGTGCCGGTAAAGGACTTCTACCTTACCAACGCGATCTGCCGCGCCAGCCAGACGCTGCAGCGTTGTTCGGCTGAACTGCTCCACGGCGAGGATCTTGCGGAGGCAGCGGAATAATGGGTATCGTCCACGCCCTGATTGGTCTTGCGAACGCCCGCGACGACAGTTTGCAGCCGATGGAGGTGAACGCACTTGTAGATTCAGGCGCGTTGCACCTCTGTATTCCTCAGCATATCGCCAATCAATTGAAGCTGGAGAAGCAAAGCGAGCGGGCTGTAACTCTCGCCGATGGCCGTGAACAGACAGTCGATTATGTCGGTCCCGTCACGGTTTCGTTCGAGGGGCGCAAGTGCCTTACAGGTGCGCTCGTCCTGGGCAATGAAGCGCTGCTCGGCGCAATACCGATGGAAGATATGGACCTTGTGATTCACCCCTCGCGTCAAAATCTTTCCGTCAATCCGGCAAGTCCAAACATTCCGATGTCCCTCGCGAAGGGGCTACAAAGATGACCGCGTTTTTCCAATCCCTCGGCATGTCCCACGACTGGGCATGGGCCGTCGCGACGATCTGCGGCATCCTGCTGATCGCACTGCCGGTCATGCTGGCGGTGGCTTTCGCGATCTATTTCGACCGCAAGATCTGGGCGGCAATGGCGCTGCGGCGCGGCCCCAACGTGGTCGGCCCCTTCGGCCTCCTGCAATCGTTTGCGGACGGCCTCAAGGTGTTCCTGCAGGAAACGATCATCCCCTCGGCCTCGAACAAGGGCCTGTTCCTGATCGCGCCGATCATCACCTTTACCGTGGCGCTGATGGCCTGGGCGGTGATCCCGTTCAATTCGGGCGCGGTGCTGGCGAACATCAACGTCGGCCTGCTCTACATTCTCGCGATCTCTTCGCTGGGCGTTTACGGCGTGATTATCGCGGGCTGGTCCTCGAACTCGAAGTATCCGTTTTTCAGCGCCATGCGCGCCTCGGCGCAAATGATCTCCTACGAAGTCTCGATCGGCTTCATCCTCATCTGCGTGGTGCTGTGGGCAGGCTCGTTCAACCTCAACGCAATCGTGCTGGCGCAGAAGGGCCACGGCCTCGGGTTCCTCAACGGCTTTGCCTTCAACCTGCTGCTGTTCCCGATGTGGGTGATGTTCCTGATCTCGTCGATGGCCGAGACGGCCCGCGCACCCTTCGACCTGACCGAGGCGGAGAGCGAGCTGGTCGCCGGGTACCAGACCGAATATTCCTCCATGAGCTTCGCGCTCTACTGGCTGGGCGAATATGCCAACGTGCTGCTGATGTGCGCGCTCAACGCCACGCTGTTCTTCGGGGGCTGGTTGCCGCCGGTCGACTGGGCGCCGCTCTACATCATTCCGGGCTGGATCTGGCTGTTCGCCAAGATCGCCTTCTTCTTCTTCGTATTCTCATGGGTAAAGGCGACCGTGCCGCGCTATCGCTATGACCAGCTCATGCGGCTTGGCTGGAAGGTGTTCCTGCCTGTCTCGCTGCTGTTTGTGGTGCTGGTCAGCGGCTACCTGATGCTGACGAGGTACACGGTATGAGCGTCTCGCAACTCGTCAAATCGTTCACCTTGTGGGAATTCCTCAAGGCGCACTGGCTGACCCTGAAGTACTTCTTCAAGCCCAAGGCGACGATCAACTATCCATTCGAGAAGAACCCGCTGTCGCCCCGTTTCCGCGGCGAACATGCGCTGCGCCGGTATCCCAACGGCGAAGAACGCTGCATCGCCTGCAAGCT
>JAGREN010000031.1 GCA_020446505.1 Novosphingobium sp.
CAAGCTTGAAGCCCTGCTCGCGCAGCGCCTGAAGGTCATGCGCCAGACGGGCGACAGTAGTCTGGGCGAAAGCGGGATATTCGGCCTCGCGCTCGTTCCACCAGTCGGCGAGCGAACCCTGCGGGTCGATGTCGATCAGGACAACCGGGCCGGCTCCGGCCCTCTGTGCCTGCACGGCGAGGTGGCCGGAGAGCGTTGTCTTGCCCGAGCCGCCTTTCTGTGATGCCAATGCGAGTACGCGCAATGCCTTGCCCCCTAAAAAATCAGTCCCGATTACGGTCAAGTCAAACCGTATTCAGGACATGGATCGCAGATCGTTCCTAATTTTGGGTTAATGCATCGCTCCGGACGACACTCGGAGCGCGGTTTCCCGAGGTCTCGACGCAGGCTAGGGAATTGTTCATTCTATCGGTTAATTATGGTGTCCGGCCCCGACCCCTGTCGGGAGACTGGTTCGCAGCGCCAATTGGTTTATGGCGCGGCATGGCCGATCGAGGAGACTGTTGGTGCCAGCAATCCGAATCCCGCATTTCGCGCTGTGCGGTCTTGCACTGCTTTGTGCAGGTCCTGCCCTCGCGGACGTGAAAGACGGTGTCGATGCCTGGTCACGCGGAGACTATTCGGCCGCCATCAGGCAATGGCAGGGGCCGGCGGAGAAAGGCGATGCCGACGCGCAGTTCAATCTCGCGCAGGCCTACAAGCTGGGGCGCGGCGTCACGCAGGACCTGAAGAAGGCCGAACAGCTCTTTGCGCTGGCTGCCGCACAAGGCCACCTTCAGGCCGCCGACAATCTCGGACTGCTGCTGTTCCAGCGCGGCGAGCGGGCCAATGCCATGCCCTATATCACTGCCGCGGCCGGTCGCGGCGATCCGCGTGCGCAATACGTCCTCGGCCTCGCCTATTTCAACGGTGACGGCGTCGAGAAGGACTGGGAGCGCGCCTATGCGCTCGTCAGCCTCGCCCAGCAGGCCGGTCTGCCGCAAGCAACCACTGCGATTACGCAGATGGACAAGTACGTTCCGCTCGAACAGCGCCAGCGTTCGGTCGCGCTGGCTGCCAGGATTTCAGCCGATGCCGAACAGGCCCGCCATGCGCAGCTTGCCGCTGCCGACCTCAATGCCGGAACCACGACACCGAAGAGCACCACCCTCAAGCCCTTCAGCCCGGCAACCGGTACCGGGCCAGCACGACCGGGCGCCGACTACACGCCTGGCCGCGCGCCCGCCGTCGCCAGCATCATGGCGAGCGCGCCGCCACCGCCCAAGGTCCAGCCAGCACCCAAACCGACGGTCCTGCCCATGCCCACGCCGCGCTTCGATCCTGCCCCGACGCCGAAGCTGGCCAATGCGAGCGGGCTCTATCGAGTACAGCTTGGCGCGTTCGGGGTTCGTTCCAATGCCGACAAGCTGTGGGATCGCGTGAAGGCACGCCCGGAACTGGCCGGGCACCCGAAACTGGCGATCCCGGCAGGCAAGGTCACGAAGCTTCAGGCTGGCGGCTTTGCCAGCATGGAAAGCGCGCAGGCGGCCTGCGGCAAGCTGAAGGCTGGCGGGTTCGAGTGCATTGCCGTCAACAATTGACGACGTGACCGGCGCGCAATCCGGGCGGATCGTCACGCTCGACCTGATCCGCGGCGTCGCGGTTCTCGGCATCCTTGCCATCAACATCGGCGGTTTTGCCGGACCGTCGCTCTCGACGCTAAGCCCGGAACTGCCATCCGCCGTCAGCCGCGCGGACGAGACGGCCTATGCGCTCTCGTTCCTGCTGTTCGAAGGCAAGATGCGCGCGCTGTTCACGCTCTTGTTCGGGGCGAGCACGGTGCTGCTGATAGACCGGGCCGAAGAATCCGGCCGGTTCGGGATCGGCGTGCAGGTGCGGCGGCTGGCATGGCTGGCGCTGTTCGGCCTCGCCCATTTCTACCTGCTGTGGTGGGGAGACATCCTGTTTGCCTATGCCATCGCGGGTTTCGTCGCACTGACACTGGTGGAGCTGAAGCCGCGCACGCTGGTCATTGCGGCGCTGGCGATTTTCACGATCTGGCACGGTTCGGGAGCGCTGCTGAGCGCGCCCGACGTGCTTCGCGAGAACCGGGTTCTGCACGGCACGGCAACGCCGGCGGAGACGCGCGCCTATGGCGAACTGCGGCAGCAGATCGAGGACTACGCCCGTCAGGAAACTGCGGCGCTGAGTGGCAGCTTCGCCGATCAGGCGCGAAGCCGGATCGTGGGCAAGACCTTCGAGCCATTTACCGGCGCGTGGGATGCCCTGGGCGAAACGCTGCCGCTTATGATGATCGGAATGGCGCTGCTGCGGACAGGGTTCTTTTCGGGCGCATGGCGCAAACGCACGCTCGTCGCGATCGGCCTTGGCGCAAGTGTCACGGGACTGGCGCTTTCCGGAGCGATCATCGCCTTTGTCTGGCCGCGCGCCTTTCCGTTCGAGGCGATGGAATCGGCGATCCGCTACTGGACGGCGATCCCTCACCTTGTGACCGCGATCGGCTACGCCTGCTTGCTCGTCCTGATCGCTCCGCGCCTGTCAGGCACCCTGCCGGGTCACTGGCTGATGAACTGCGGGCGCATGGCATTCAGCAATTACATCGGCACGACCGTGCTCATGACCTGGATATTCTACGGCTGGGGACTGGGCTGGATCGAGCGGTTCGGCCCGGCCTGGCAATGGGCCTTCGTCCTGCTGGGCTGGGCAGCGATGATCCTGTTCAGCAACCTGTGGCTGGGGCGTTTCCGGCGCGGGCCACTTGAATGGCTGTGGCGTTCGCTGGTCGAAGGGCATAGGCTCCCAAATCTGCGCTGAGCAGGCCATGCACAGAACGAATTGCTATTGCGATCCATTCGCATGATGGTGTAAGACCTCGTCAGCAAGAGAGGAACTTTCACGCATGTACATTTGCATTTGCAATGCCATCAAGGAAGCCGACCTGCGCGAGGTGGCAAGGTGCTGCGCTGGAAATGCCGAAGACCTCTACCGCAAGCTGGGCCGCGAACCGATGTGCTACCAGTGCATAGACGAGGCCGAAAGGGTCGTGGAAGATGCCCGCGCCGCTGCAAACGTGCCCGCAACTCTGCCCCACTGACCTTGCCTAGCAGCAAGGTCAGGCCCATAGTCCCGACCTCTCAAGACAGGAGCAAGCGACATGAAGGGCGACCAGCAAGTCATCGATTTCCTTAACAAGGCGCTGCTCAACGAGCTGACTGCGGTCAACCAGTACTGGCTGCACTACCGCATGCTCGACAACTGGGGCGTGGCCAAGCTCGCCGAGTTCGAGCGGCACGAATCCATCGACGAGATGAAGCACGCCGACATGCTGGCCGAACGCATCCTGTTTCTCGAAGGGCTCCCCAACTTCCAGGCGCTCGGCAAGCTGAAGATCGGCGAAAACGTCGAGGAGATCCTCAAGTGCGATCTGGCCGTCGAGCATGAGGCGATTCCCCTGCTCAAGGACGCCATCGCTCATTGCGAATCGGCCCGCGACTATGTCAGCCGCGAGATTTTCGAACGCATCCTCGAAAACGAGGAAGAACACGTCGATTTCCTCGAAAGGCAGTTCGACATGATCGAACGGATGGGCCTTCAGAACTACATCCAGCTCAACAGCAAGGCCGCCGAGAACGACGGCTAACCCCCTGACGGGATCGCTCAAACGCCGCGCGGGCTTGCCGCGGTTCCCGTTACGAAACGCGAACCGCGCTAGCTCTTGGCGTAGGGGTTCTTCGGGCTGCGCAGCATCAGCCGCACCGGCACCGATCCGAAACCCAGATCGCGCCTGATCCCGTTCACCAGATAGCGCTGGTAGCTTTCGGGCAACTGGTCGAGCCGCGTGCCGAACAGCGCGAAGGTTGGCGGGCGCACGTTCGACTGGGTGATGTAGCGCAGCTTGATCCGCCGGCCGCCCGGTGCTGGCGGCGGATTGGCGGCCAGAGCATCGTCGAACCAGCGATTGAGCGCGGCGGTCGGTATGCGCCTGCTCCAGCTCTCGCGCAGTTCGAAGGCCGCCTTGATGAGCGGGTCCAGCCCCTTGCCGGTCCGCGCCGACACCGCCAGCAGCGGCACCCCGCGCACCTGCGCCAGCCCTTCGTCGAGCGCGTGACGGATGCCGTTGAACAGGCCTGAAGCGTCCTCGGCCACGTCCCACTTGTTGATCGCGATGAGGAGCGCGCGGCCTTCCTCGAGCACCATCGAGGCAATCTTGAGATCCTGATGCTCCAGACCCTTGGTGGCATCGAGCAGCAGGATGACCACTTCGGCAAAATCGACGGCATGGCGGGCATCGGCAACCGCCAGCTTTTCCAACTTGTCGGCCACCCGCGCCTTCTTGCGCATGCCGGCCGTGTCGATCAGCCGCACGGGCCGCGTCTCGCCGCTGCCTGGATCGGTCCACACCCAGTCGACCGCAATCGAATCGCGCGTAATGCCCGCCTCCGGCCCGGTCAGCAGCCGGTCTTCCTGAAGTAGCGCGTTGATGAGCGTCGACTTGCCCGCGTTGGGCCGCCCGACGATGGCCAGCTTGAGCGGGCCGGAGAGCTCGCCTGCCTCTTCCTCAAGCTGGGCCTCGTGCGCTTCCTGCAAGGGCTCCACGATCGGGCGCAGTTCCTCGAACAGCTCCGCCAGCCCCTCGCCATGCTCGGCCGAGAAGGCGACCGGGTCGCCAAGGCCGAGCGAGTAGGCTTCGAGCACACCGCCCTCGCCCGCGCGTCCTTCGGCCTTGTTGGCCATCAGCACCACCGGCACCGTCGAAGCGCGCAGCCAGCGGGCGATTTCCTCGTCCAGCGGGGTGAGTCCCGCCCGGGCATCGATCACGAACAGCGCTGCGTCCGCGCCTTCCAGCGCCGCCTCGGTCTGGGCGCGCATCCGTCCGGGCAGGCTCGCCTCGTCCTCGTCCTCCCAGCCGGCAGTATCGACGATGGTGAAATCGAGCCCGAGCAGGTGCGCTTCGCCAAAGCGCCGGTCGCGCGTGACGCCGGGCTGATCGTCCACCAGCGCCAGCTTCTTGCCGACGAGACGGTTGAACAGGGTGGACTTGCCCACGTTGGGACGGCCGATGATGATGACTTGCGGCAGCATGTTGCCGGGCAAGTGGCCCTGATTGCGCGGCTTGGCAAGCACTCCGGCAAATTCTTGCCGTGCTGTTAACCATAAGGGGAAGCGCGGCACTAACCTGAAACGGTCACCATGATCGCCATGAAGACCGTAACCATGACGCTGGCCCTCGCTCTCGCGGCCTCATCGCTTGCCCCCGCCGCCCATGCCAGCAGCAATTCCGGATCCGACGTGCTGCAATGCGTGCCCTATGCCCGCGACGTGACCGGCATCCGCATCTACGGCGATGCCTATACCTGGTGGGGACAGGCGGCAGGCAAGTATCCGCGCGGGCACGAGCCGCGAGTCGGCGCGGTCATGGCGATCAGGCCATACGGCAATTCACGGCTCGGCCATGTCGCTGCGGTCAGCCGCGTGGTTGACGACCGAACCGTGCTGCTACGCCATGCCAACTGGTCCTCGCCCGGCCAGATCGAGAACGATGTGCGCGCGGTCGACGTCTCGCCGCAGAACGACTGGAGCGAGGTGCGCATCTGGCACGGCCCCAGCCAGCAGCTCGGCTCGCGGCACTGGCCGCTCTTCGGGTTCATCTACAAGGACGGCAAAGGCGACCTGAACAAGGCCGGACGAAGCGAGCGCAAGCGCCCGGAGCGTGACGATCTCATCGGCGACATCATCGCCGGGCGGCTCTGAAGCGCGGCTGCTCAGCCAGCCTTGGCGACCGGCGGGTCGTCGCCCAGATCTTCGTACCAGGCTTCGACCGGACCATTGAGCTTGAGCGTCAGCGGCTGCCCCTTGCGGTCCATCGTCTTGCCGGCCTGAACCCGCACCCAGCCTTCGGAAATGCAGTATTCCTCGATATTGGTGCGAACGGTGCCCTTGAAGCGGATGCCGACGCCGCGCTGCAGCTTGTCTGCATCGAAATGCAGGCTGCGCGGGTTGATCGCGAGCCGATCGGGCGGAACGTCGGTGGCGGGAGTAGTGTCTTCGCTCATGGCTGTGCCCTTTAGGTGAGCTTGGCGGCTTGTCAATCGCGCCACGCTCGACTAATGGCGCGCCTTCCGCACGAGGCCACGGCCTTTCGGCGGGGCGCGTAGCTCAGTGGTAGA
>JAGREN010000032.1 GCA_020446505.1 Novosphingobium sp.
GCTGGCCGATCAAGAACAGCCCGCTCGGCGCACTGCTCGATCCCAATCGCGACGTGAAGCGGTATGGCACCCTCAAGCCTACCGGCAATCCCAACGTGGTGAGCATCGAGGTGCGCGATTCGAAGCATCCCGAATACGGGATCATCACGCTCATCTTCATGCGCAATGCGAGTGCACCGGGAGGGCTGGAACTGGTAAGCTGGGTCGCGCTCGATTCGCAGAACACGCGCACCACGATTCGCCTCTCGAATCACAGTTACGGAGCGCCTGTTCCCGACAGCACTTTCAAGTGGCGCGATCCCCGCCCAAGGGTTCGTCGATGACCAGCGTCGTTCTGGCGCAATATGTGCAATTGTTGCGACAAAATACGACACTTTGCTTGCACTCGTTCACTAGGCAGAAAGCGAAAAATCCCTAAATTGCGTGTTACCGGAGCGGCCGAGGCGGGTTTCCCCCCTGTTGCCCGCGCCTCCTGGATGGCCGCGCCGGAACAAGCGTGACGAACGCTAAAAGGAACCCTCGTCCCACTTGCCCCCGGGACGAGGGTTTTCTTTTGCCCGCACGCCTTCGTCTCAAGGTGCGGCTGCGAACGCAACCACGCTGCGCTTCCGGTGCTCACGACCTTTAAGGTCGCTGCGCGCCGGTTCTCGCGTGCCAGCATTCTCGCTCGCTCCTTGAGGCGAATCCGCACAGGCAACATGTGCAGGGCTGGAAATCCCGCTGGCGCATGCCTAAACGCCTGCCATGGTTTCTATCGCTACCTGGAACATCAATTCGGTCCGTCTGCGCATCGAACAGGTCGAACGCTTCCTGCAGGAGCATCAGCCGGACGTGCTGTGTCTGCAGGAGATCAAGTGCGCGGAAGACAAGTTTCCGCACGAACCGTTCGAGAAGCTCGGCTACGCGCACCGCTTCGTCCACGGCCAGAAGGGCTATCACGGCGTCGCGACGCTCAGCCGCCTGCCTGCCAGCGAATTCAGCCGGTATGACTGGCAGGACAACGGCGAGGCCCGCCATGTCGGCATCGAGCTTGGCGGAGCCGGGCAGGGCATGATTTTGGAAAACGTCTACATACCTGCTGGCGGGGACGTGGCCGACCGCGAGGTCAATCCCAAGTTCGGCCAGAAGCTCGATTTCCTCGAACGGATGACGCGCTGGGCCGAAAAGATCGACCGTCCCACCATGATTACCGGCGATTTCAACATCGCCCCGCTCGAATGCGACGTCTACGATCACAAGGCGCTGTTGAAGGTCGTCAGTCACACGCCGATCGAGGTGGAGACGCTGGGCAGGTTTCAGGACGCGCATGGTTGGGTCGATCTCGGCCGCAAGCATATCCCCGCGCCGGAACGCAACTGGACCTGGTGGTCCTATCGCACTTATTGGCAGGAGAAGGACCGGGGCCGCCGGCTCGATCACATGTGGGCCTCACCTGACCTTGCCGCGCAGTCGCGCGCGCATCGCTTTGTCGAGGAAACGCGGCGCTGGGATCAGCCGAGCGACCACGTTCCGCTCATCACCGAGTTCGATCTCTGAGCGACGGTCCGCCTTCAGGCCCGGCGAGGCGGGTGGCGCTGGCCATCGACGCGCTCCGCCATGGCTGGGCCATCTCGGTGGATGGTGCGCTGACCTTGTTGCCTGCCGAGACCGGATTCGGGCCGCGCACTACCGCGCCGCGCATGCTGATCTCAGCCGCCCGCGCCGCAACGCTCAAGCTCGCCAACCAGCGCGAGGCCGCGCAGCCCGATGCGCCCGTCCTGATCCGCGGGGCGGAAGCGTTCGATCTGGAAGCGGCGCGCGCCATTGCCGATCCGGCGCTCGACCTGCAATTTCCCTTCAAGGGTCCGTTTCTGGCCGAACCGATAGCCCATCCGGACGCCGCGCGGGCAGCGATGGAGCTGGCGCGGCTGGCGGGCGTGCTGCCCGCCTTTCTGGTTGATCCCGATACCGTGGGAGAGGCGCAGCAGGTCGCTTCGACGGACCTTGCCGAGTGGCGCGATCCGGCGCGCCTCAAGATTGCCTCGCGTGCCCGGCTCCCGGTCGCGGCCGCCGAAGATGCCGAAATCGTGGCCTTCCGCTCGGCAGACGACCTTCGCGAACATGTCGCGCTGGTGATCGGCGAGCAGAACGGCGAGCGCGCGCCCTTGGCGCGGCTTCATTCCGAATGCCTGACCGGTGACATCCTTGGCAGCCTCAAGTGCGACTGCGGGCCGCAACTCGATGCAGCCTTGCACGCAATGGCGGACGAAGCGGCGAAGGGCGGCTGGGGCGTGCTGCTCTACCTGCGGCAGGAAGGGCGCGGCATCGGCCTCATCAACAAGCTGCGCGCCTATCGCCTGCAGGATCAGGGCTATGACACGGTCGATGCGAACAATCGTCTCGGCCTGCCGACCGAAGCGCGCGATTTCCCCGTGGCGGCGCGGATGCTTGGCCTGCTTGGCGTCAGGTCGATCCGGCTGATGACCAACAACCCCGCCAAGGTCGAGGCGCTGGAAGCGGAAGGCGTCATCGTGGCCGAGCGGGTGCCACACCAGCTTCCGCCCAATCCCCACAACGCCCGCTATCTCGAAACCAAGCGCGACCGCACTGGGCATCTGTTGAAGTGAGCGACTGGACGATCCGGCCAGAGGCAGCCGGCGACGAGCGGGCCATATACGGTCTGGTCGAGCGGGCCTTTGCCCGGATGCCGTTTTCCGACGGCAGTGAACCCGGTCTTGTCGACCTGCTTCGCGAAAGGGGCGAGCTGGCGCTATCACTCGTGGCGCTCGACAAGTCCGGCAAGATCGTCGGCCATATCGGCTTCAGCCCCGCAACCATCGACGGCAGGGACTGCGGCTGGTTTCAGATGGCGCCGGTGTCAGCCGATCCGCCAGTCCAGTTTCGCGGGATTGGCAGCGCCCTGATCCGCGCGGGAATCGAGCGGCTGCGGGCCAGCGGTGCGCGTGGTGTGTCCGTTGTCGGGGATCCGGCCTATTATGAACGCTTCGGATTTGCCGAACTGTCCGGACTTGCGCCCTCGTCGGATCACGACCTGCCCTATTTCCGCGCTCTTGTGCTGGCAGGCGAACCGCCGCGCGGCACGCTGCGCTACGCCTCTGCCTTCGGTTGAATGTCAGTACCGCGCGTAGGGCTTCAGACCTTCGCCGAGCCTGTTGTTTCGCATGACCAGCTTCTGTCCGGTGAAATCGGCGACGAAATTGCTCGACCAGTCGGCCTGCGGGGCGAGCCGGGCGTCGTTGTCCTCGATGATGAGGCCGTCTGACGTATGGCGGCTGTCGTTCGCACCGACGACGATGAAGCCCGACTTGTTGTCCTTGCTCATGCCCTGCACGAAAGTGTTGCCCGCGATCCGTCCGGTGGAGCCGTTCGGCAGGTCGATCATGTAGTTGGTCTCGGTGCCGCCGGTATCGTCGAAGCTGCTGTCGGTGATCGAGACGCGCGCGCCGCGGTGCTTGACGTAGTGCCCGCCCGTGCCTTTCTCGAAACGGCTTCGCGTGACGGTGAGCGAGCCATAGTCGCCGATATAGATCGAATGGGCACAACCGCTGCCCTCGCAGGTGCCGAGCCGGGTGAAGGTCGACTTGTCGATGACGATCGAGCCGGAGGGGTCATTGTTGGCAAGGATGCCCTGTTCGCTGTCGCGGAACCATGACTGCACGACCTCAAGGTTGCCGCGCTCGAGACGGATGCCTGCCCCGTTCTTGTCGTCGACTCGCATGTTCGCGAAGACCATGCCCTCGATCCGGGCATTGCGTCCGCCCAGCACCAGTGCGGCCTTGTCCTCGCAAGGTCGCCCATCGAGGATCGACTGGCCTGCCACAGCCGCCTGGTAGGTGATGTCGCCGCCCTTCTGCACCGCGCAGTCGGCAAAGCGCATCGAGGCGAAGCGGATGGTGCCCTTGCCGTTGCCGATGGCGTTGACGGCGTCCTGCAACCGCTCATAGCTGCGTCCGCTTTCGACGACGGTATAGGGCGGCAAGCCGTTCACATCGCGCGCGGGTTCTGCGTTGAGAGGCTGCGTGAGTGCCGACAGCGCGAGCACGAGGCCGAAAGCGGAAACGATTCGCTGGTTCATTGTGAAGTGCCTAGTCTCAAACAGGTGCCGTTGGACGAGCCGAATGGTCGCCGTCCGGGTCCGGCACACTTAATTCGACAATGATTTACCGGTCATTTCCTGAATATTCTGGCCTTGTCAGGTGCGAACGGGTGGCGCGCATCTTGAAATCGGACCGGATCGGTCCTACTTTGCATATGCGGGCCGGGCCCCTCTGGCGTGCCGTTTTGCCGAAACTCGGGAAATGGCGCGTGATGTCGGACCGCATCGGATGAAGCCGATGCGTTTGGATACCGGGCGTCCCCTCAGCCCCCCAACCCGACGCATCGGTCCCGCATCGGCTCATCCGATCGAACACCCACCCGTTCGAAGGGAGCCTCGCATGCCTGCGACCCGACTATGCCGACCTGCTGCAACCGCCGTTGCGACCAGCCGCTTTCACCCCAACCGCTTTCGCTATTGCGTCCTGTCGGGAGCGCCGCCTGACCCGCAGCTCGTGGAATGGCTCGCCCCTGCCGGCAATCAATCCCCTGCCGGTCTGCCGAGCTGAGCCGGACGCCGGTGCGCGTTTTTCATGCGCACCGGCGTTTCCGACCATGATCCCCTTTTCAGGATAGCATCACATGGAATTTCTGGTTGCCGAATGGCTCGGCACGCCGGCCTGGTTCTGGCTGGCCTTCATCGCCGTCGTCCTTGCTCTCACCGTCTTCGACCTTGGCGTGCTGCACAAGGAAGACAAGGAGATGGGCATCGCCGAATCGCTCAAGCTCTCCGCCTTCTATATCGCCGTAGCCCTCGCTTTCGGAGCGTGGGTCTGGGTGGAGAAAGGCGCGAGCGCCGGGACCGAGTATCTCACCGGCTATTCTCTCGAAAAGGCGCTGTCGATCGACAACGTCTTCGTCATTTCGATGATCTTCGGCTTCTTCGCGATCCCCGCGAAGTACCAGTATCGCGCGCTCCTGTGGGGCATCGTCGCCGTGATCGTGCTGCGCGGCCTCATGATCGCGGGCGGCGCAGCCATTCTCGCCGAGGCTGGCTGGGTGCTCTACATCTTCGCGGCCTTCCTGATCTTCACGGGCGTGAGGATGTTTTTCACCAGCGATCACGATCCCGACATCGGCAAGAACCCGGTGGTCCGCTGGATCTCGAACCACATGCGGGTGACGAAGCAACATCATGGCCAGCATTTCTTTGTGCAGGAGCGGGACGAGAAGACCGGCAAGATGGTGCGCGCGGCAACGCCATTGTTCCTCGCACTGGTCGTCATCAACATCGCCGACCTCGTGTTTGCGGTAGACTCAGTGCCCGCGATCTTCGCGATCACGACAGACACCTTCATCGTCTACACGTCGAACATCATGGCGATCCTCGGCCTGCGTGCGCTCTATTTCGCGCTCGCAGCCATGGTTCACCGCTTCGAATACCTGAAATACGCACTCGCGGCCGTGCTGGTGTTCATCGGCGCGAAGATCCTGATCGCCGATTTCGTGCTGGGCGGGGCCAAGTTCCCACCGCTCGCCAGCCTTGGCGTGACGCTCGCCCTGATCGGCGGCGGGGTCGGCTGGTCGCTGTGGAAGACCCGAGGCGAAGGCGCGCTGGTCGACACGCCGCAGTAACGGTCAGTCGCCTTGCGCGGCAAACCGCAGGGCATGGCGGGCCCTGACCTCGTCGAGTTCGGGACCGGCCAGCGCGATTTGCGACTGGGTAAGCAACAGGGCCGCCTCGCGCTCCACAAGCGCGGCGCGCGTCCTGTCCGGGAGCAGCCGGGCCACCTCGGCCAAGGTATCGAGGCAGACGAGAGCGGCCGGCTTGCTGCTGGCGACAGCGCCTCGCGCCATGCCGAAGCCGCGCTTGAGGAAATGCGCGAAATCGTCCTCGAGCGGAATGACGCGCTTTCCGAGTATCTTGTCGCCATCGCCATCGGGGTGGAGCTGCTTCTTGCCGAGGCGCGCGGTCGCGGCGCCAAGCCAGTGGATCGCGGTAATTGCCGTGAAAGGATCGTTGATGCCGGGGGAGAGGGCGCGCAGGGCGATTTCCACCAGTTCGTCGATTGCGAACTCGATGTCCTGTTCGGGCGTGCGCGAGCCGCCCAGCGCGAAGCAATCGCGTATGTCGCCTGACACATCCTCGCTCGCCTCGTCGCCGTCGAGGTAGACGAGTCTGGTGCCCTTCTGCACGAAATCTCCGGTGCGCACGGCAAGGCCGATACGAGTTTCGCGCTCTTCGGCTATCGAATCGAGAGAGCCGAAATCGATGTAGCGAATGTATCCCGTTCCACTCGAGTCGACGTCTGCGCCGCGCGGCACATCGCGCCTGGGGGCCTCGAAGCCGGATTGCTCGTCATAACGGTCGTCGATCATGCGCAGCAGAGCTCGCGCGATCTCTTCCAGAACGGTGTTGATGCGGATGCTCGACGGGATGTGGTGCAGGAAATAGACGAGCACGGCGATCGCGATCATCATCAGCCCGAAGCCGACCAGCAGCGCCAGTTGCGGCACGAAGCCGGGCAGGGCGTCGGCCTTGTCGGCAAACAGCGAGACCTCGTCCTCGGCGCGCACCGTGCGCAACACGCTGATCGAATAGACGAAGGTGCCGATGAAGGTCGCGAGCGAAAGCTGGTTGCCCTTGTCCTCCATGAAATTGGTGAGCAGGCGCGGACCATAGGTGCCGCTGGCATAGGCGACAGCCGCAATCGTGATCGAGAACACGGTCGAAGCGACGCCGATCATCGAACCTGCCAACACGGTCAGCATGTTGCTGGCCCCGTCGGGCCGCGCCGGGTGCAGGAAGGTCAGCCGGGTGACGAAATCGGCAGCGCCGGACCGGTCGAGCGCGACCATGAAATGGGCAAGCGCGAACAGGGCCACGGAGAAGATGGCCGGGTAGAACCAGTAGCTGGCCTTGATGGCGAAACCGGCAGAGCGCAGGCGGGCGAACATGGGTTAAGTGTCCTTTCGCACATATAGCGCCTGACGCGGCAAGCGGTTCCCCGAGACTGGCATGGGGCGAGCCTTGGCGCCATGACGAAAATTCATGGCCAAAGCCGCCCGATCCGCTAGGGCGCGGCCAATGAAAGCGCCAGCTCCCACCAGAAACTGGAATATCGGCCATCTCGCGGCCTTGCTCGGCGCGAACCTGTCGATGGGGGTGGGGCCGCTATTCGTGCGCATGGCCGAGACAGGCCCGGCAGCAACCGGCTTCTGGCGGCACATCATGGCCCTGCCGTTCCTGGCCTTGCTGCTGATCTGGCGGGAGCCGACGAGCCAGTGGGTCCTGCGCGGGCGGACCTTGTGGATCGTGATGGGCGGCGGCGTCCTGTTCGGCCTGAACCTCGTCTTCGCCTATACTGGCTTCACCATGACCCGGCTCGGCAATGTGGTCCTGCTCGGCAATTCGGGCGGAGTGCTGCTGATGATCTGGGGCCTGATCGCAGCCGCTCGCGTTCCGCGCCCGCTCGAAATGGTGGCGGTGCTGTCGGCGCTGGTCGGCGGCGGTTTGCTCATCGGCGGATCGCTCCACCTTTCGTTCGAAAGTTTTCGAGGCGATCTGATGGGGGTCATGTCCGGCATCTGCTATGCCGGCTACCTGCTGATCCTGCGCAGCGAGCGCGCCCGGATCGGCCAGTTCACCCTGCTGTTCTGGGCGACACTGGCGAGCATGCCGATCCTGCTGGTCCTGGCGCTGGCTCTGGGCGAGACGATCTGGCCCGACGTCTGGTGGCCGATCGTCGCCCTGACAGTCAGCGGACACCTGATCGGGCAGGGTCTGCTGGTCTATGCGCTGCGCCATTTCAGCGCGCTGGTGATCGGCCTCGCCCTGCTCACCCAGCCGGCGATCTCATCGGTGATCGGCTGGCTGGTTTATGGCGAGGCGCTTGGCCCGCTCGACGTGCTCGGCATGGTGCTGCTCGCCGCTGCTCTCGTGATCGTCAGGGCAAGCGACCGGGTTTAGAAGCGGCGCGGTCAGTCGCCGTCCGGAACCTCCGCGGCAGGGACGTCCTCGATGTGGACCTTGCCGATATCACCCTTGCCGACGGAATCGCTCGCCATTTCGAGCATCCGGTCGAGGCTGGCCTTGGCCTTGAGGCGAAGCTCCTCCTCGATCTCGATGCGTGGTTCGAGGTCGCGCAGGGCGAGGTAGAGCTTCTCCAGCGTGTTGAGCGCCATGTAGGGGCAGATGTTGCAGGCGCACTGGCCGTCTGCACCGGGCGCGCCGATGAAGGTCTTTTCGGGCAGCGCCTTTTCCATCTGGTGGATGATGTGCGGCTCGGTCGCGACGATCAGGGTGTCGCCTTCGAATTCCTTGGCGAATGTCAGGATCGCGCTGGTCGAGCCGACCATGTCGGCATGGTCGATGATGTGCGGCGGGCATTCGGGGTGCGCGGCGACTGGTGCGCCGGGGTGCTGTGCCTTGAGCTTGAGCAACTCCGTCTCGCTGAACGCCTCGTGGACGATGCATACGCCCGGCCACAGCAGCATCTCGCGGTTGAACTTGCGCGAAAGGTAGCCGCCAAGGTGCCGGTCGGGGCCGAAGATGATCTTCTGGCCGGCCGGGATCTTGTTGAGGATCGTCTCGGCGCTCGACGAGGTAACGATCACGTCGCTCAGCGCCTTCACCTCAGTCGAACAGTTGATGTAGGTGAGCGCGATGTGATCGGGGTGCGCGTCGCGGAAAGCCTTGAACTTCTCGGGCGGGCAGGAGTCCTCAAGGCTGCATCCTGCGTTGAGATCGGGCAGCACGACGATCTTTTCGGGGCTGAGGATCTTGGCGGTGTCGGCCATGAACTTGACGCCGCAAAAGGCGATGACGTCGGCATCGGTTTCGGCGGCCTTGCGCGACAGCTCCAGCGAATCGCCGACGAAATCGGCAAGGTCCTGGATTTCCGGCTTCTGGTAATAGTGCGCGAGGATGACGGCGTTGCGTTCCTTGCGCAGGCGGTCGATCTCGGCAAGCAGGTCGAGGCCGGTAAGGTCTTCGCGCGGCTGAACGGTCATCATTGCATCCTTGTCCTTGGTTGACTCCAGATGGCCTTCGCAGCCCGCAGGATCAAGGATGCATGTGCGTTAAATCAAGGCTCGAAGATGCTTGCGCATCCTCGCCTTGCAAGGCTCAAGCGCCGCTCGGGCTTTAGATTTACATGGAAAAGCCGGGCGGGAGGAAGGCGTGCATCGGGCGATCTGCACCCGGCGAGTTTGCCAGAACGGCCTCGGTCAGCGACACCCCGAGCGAACTGTAGGCGATCAGGTCCGCAAGTATCTGCAGCACGATGATCGCGCCAACGCCCCACAGGTAGGCCGGGTGAACCCTCCCGGTCGCGCGCTTGTCCGCGATCATGCCGATCACTGGCCAGATCAGGGTGACCGCCGTCATGATGCGCCACCCGTTCGGGATCATGAGCGGCATTGGCAGCAGCCGCCCAAGTCCCGGCCCGGTCAGGATCGACATGGCGACGAGCAGCAGCCGGCGGTGCCAGCCTGTATATCGGCGGCGGCGCAGCGCAGTAATCACGAGCGTCGCGAACAGGATCAGCATCAGTGAATTGCTGACCACGAACTCGTTCTGATCGAAGAAGAACGGCCCGCCGGTGCGTCGCATCGAGACGATCATGATGACAAAGCCCATGACCACCATCAGCGGCGCCCAGATATAGCCGAGCCTGCCCAGTGACCTGTGCAGTTCAATCCTGCCCGTCGTGATCGACCAGGCCTGCGTCACATAGAGCGCGACCCAGCTGAAGAATATGGCCGCGTGGATATGGTAGGCTGCCGGAACCGCGAAGCTGGATCGGCCCATGGCGAGGTTCACAGCGAAGCCTGCAACGATGATAACGGCCATCGCCGCCGCCATGACAAGAAAGAAACGCTCGCTGCCGCCAGCCCGCGTCGTGTCGTCTCGTTCGATTACAGTGGCCATGACGTCCCCCTCTCATGCCCAAGGTAGGACGCTAATGTATACCTGTTTGGAGGGCAGGCGAAGCGGTTTCAGTAAGTGGCTGGATCGCCGTCGATAGTTACCTTTACCGTCGCATCCTCGAACCCGGCGACCTGCAAGGGCACCGCGAGATTCTGCCGCACGACTTCGCGTGCCGCCTTCTTCGCCATTGCGAAGATGTCGGGCTGCCCTGCGAAGTCCTGCGCCTTTCGCTCGGCCTGTTCGGCATTGTTGCGGCGCAGGTCATCTTGCGCGTCGGAGGTGACCCACATGCCCTTGGTAAAGACCTTCGCCTTGCTCTCGTCGATGTTGGGCTTCGACATGCGCGGCTGCGGGAGGCGCACCGTCAGAACCTGTTTTTCTTCGTCCCACGACATGCGCTCGCGCCCGACCTTGGACAGGTCGAGCCGGTATTCGACCGTGGCAGGGACCGCGACGATCTGTTCGCTGTTGAGCAGATCGATGCCAAGCAGTCCGCGCGAGTCGGTGCTGCTGGCGAGCACGTCGAAGCGGGCGGAGAACACCGTGAGCGAGTTCTGCTTTTCGAAGGTCAGCAGCGCGCCCGCGACGGGATCGCCCCGATCACCGTGGCCGAACGCCTTCATGCCGAGCCATGCCGCGAGGCCGAGCATGAGAATGAACAGCAGCCACGGCACGGCCTGCACGCGCGCGAGGTTCATCTGCGGCGCCTGGGGCGCAGGCGTATCGTTCAGGCTATCGACCATTCGTCCTCGTAACGCGTCACCCGGCCCTTGCGTTCCAGATCGATGAGATGGGCGAGGACCGAACGCTCGGCAGCAGGCCACAGCCGCTCGTCCACGCCCTTGTACATCTGCGGCACCATTTCGGGGATGCGCGACAGGCCGTTCTGCATGTGCTTGACGATCTGGTTCTCGCGCTGGCGGCGGTGGCCGATCATGCCGCGCACGAACTGGCGGGTCTTGTCGACCTGCGGACCGTGGGCCGGAAAGTAGACCTCGTCGGTGCGCTCGTAGAGCTTGGAGAGGCTTTCCATGTAGGCGGTCATGTCGCCATCGGGCGGCGAGACGACCGTGGTCGACCAGCCCATGACGTGATCGCCGGTGAACAGCGCGTCCGAGCCGTTGAGCGCGTAGCACAGGTGGTTGGAGGTATGGCCGGGGGTGTGGACGGCGGCCAGTTCCCAGCCGTCGCCGCCGATCGCATCGCCATCGCTCATCACCCCGTCGGGCTGGTAGCTCGTGTCGAACGAGGCATCCATGCGCGGGCCGTCGTCAGTCATGGCGAGAGGCGAGCAGCCGTAGACTCGTGCGCCCGTCATCTGCGCCAGAGCAGCGGCAGCGGGCGAATGGTCGCGGTGGGTGTGGGTGCAGCAGATGGCGACGACCTTCGCCTGGCCGATGCCTTCGACCAACGCCGCGATATGATCGGCGTCGTCCGGTCCGGGGTCTATCACCGCCAGTTCGCGGTCTGTGCCGACGAGATAGCTTTGCGTGCCGGTATAGGTGAAGAACGAGGGGTTGTGCGCCAGCACGCGCCTCACGAACGGGGCGACCGGCTCCGCTATTCCGTATGGGGGGGCATAGGGCGGCTTGTCTGTCTCTGCTTCCATGGCAATGATATGGGCTGCGCGTGCGCCGATGTCGAGACGTGCGCAGGGATGCCAAGGGAGTTGCCATGTCCGGATCGGGCGATGTGATCCTCGTGATCGATGCAGGGACAACCTCGACCCGCGCGCTCGCTTTCGCGCCGGACGGCTCGGTTCTGGCCGTTTCACAGGCGGACCTGATGCAGCACTATCCTCGCCCCGGCTGGGTCGAGCACGATGCCGAGGAAATCTGGCGCCTGACCGTGGCGGCGCTTCGCGAGGTTTGCGAGCGGATCGGCGGGGCGGAGAGGGTCGCCGCCATCGGCATCACCAACCAGCGCGAGACGGTGGTCGCCTGGGACAGGAAAAGCGGTGAGCCCTTGTCCCGCGCGATTGTCTGGCAGGATCGGCGAACCGCCGATCAGTGCGAAGCGTTGCGAGAAGCCGGGCACGAGGCGCTGGTGCAGGAGCGTACCGGGCTTCTGCTCGATCCCTATTTCTCGGCAACCAAGATGCGCTGGCTGCTCGACAACGAACCCTTGGTGCGCGAAGCCGCCGAGGCTGGCCGTCTGGCGCTTGGCACGGTGGAGAGCTGTCTGATCTGGAAGCTGACGGGCGGCGCGCATGTCAGCGACGCGAGCAACGCCAGCCGCACCAGCCTGCTGCCGCTCGAAGGGACTGGGTGGGACGAGGAGCTTTGCGAGCTGTTCGGCGTGCCGCGCGGCGCCTTGCCCGAAGTGGTCGATACCCATGGCGAACTTGCCATGACCGCGCCCGACATTCTTGGCCGCGCCGTGCCGGTCACCGGGGTCGCAGGGGACCAGCAGGCCGCGACCATCGGACAGGGGTGCCTGTCGCCGGGCCAGAGCAAGGCGACCTATGGCACCGGCGCCTTCGTGCTGACCAACATGGGGCAGCAGGTGCCTGTATCGCGCCACCGCCTGCTGGCGACAGTGCTGAGCCAGTCCGGCGGGCAGCGCAGCTATGCGCTCGAAGGTTCGATCTTCGTTGCAGGCAGCCTGGTAAAATGGCTGCGCGACAGTCTCGGCGTGATCCGGACCGCGGACGAGACGCAAGCACTGGCCCGTTCGGTCCCGGACAGCGGCGGCGTGGTCGTCGTGCCCGCGCTTTCGGGGCTTGGCGCGCCGCACTGGCGGCCCGAGGCTCGCGGAGTGATCTCGGGGTTGAGTTTCGCGGCAGGCCGCGCGCAGATTGCCCGCGCCGCGCTCGAAGCAATGGCGCACCAGACTCACGATCTGGCCGGTGCCTTTGCAGGAGACGGCGCGCGCTGGACCGAGATCGCGATCGATGGCGGGATGAGTGCGAACGACTGGATGGCGCAGGACATTGCCGACATTCTGTCCTTGCCGGTCGAGCGTCCGGCCATGGTCGAGACGACGGCCCTGGGGGCGGCCAAGCTGGCTGCCGTCGGATGCGGGCTATACCCTTCGCTCGAAGCGGCAAGCGATGCGATGCGCGGCGAGCGGATGAATTTCGTGCCGACGATGCAGGAAGACGTGCGCGCGGCGCGGCTCGCGGCCTGGCGCGAGGCGATGGCTTCGGTCTAGGCGGCCTAGGCCCGGTGCTGCACGCGCCAGCGCAAGGCTTCGAGCGCGCTTGGCGGATTGGGCGGGATCTGCCGCCATTCCTCGTCGAGCCGCATCAGCCGCGCGTAGAACCGCTCGGTCTCGGCAACCAGAGCGCGGGTTTCGCGCGGCAGCAGGGCAAGGTTGTCCGGATCGGGCTGCCTCAGGTCGCGTGACAGCTTGCCGTGGCGGCGAAGCTGGTAGTCGGTCAGTTCGCCCAGGAAAAAGGACCGCTGGTTCAGCAGCCAGGCAAGCGCGTGCATGACCCGCGTGGTCGTGCGCAGACCTTCGCAGGACAGCGCGATCCGCTTCAGATCCTCGTCATGGCCTGCCGGTTCGGTCTTGCGCGCCAGCGCGAAAGCCGCCCGCACTTCGTCCGCAAGGACAAGTGCCTCGCAGTACAGACCTTCCACGATCTGGGGATTTATGCTCGCCGGTTCCGCCATCCTGAAGCCGTTATTGCGCATGAGGGCATTCGCGCAATGCGTGCCCGTGCTTTTGCCCCATCGGATTTTCAACTGTCCGAAAGCGGCACGTTTTGGCGGTCAGCTAACCGACAAGAGGTCGCCATCGCGGGATCAGGCGATGATGTCGGGAATGAGGTAGTCCTCGATGTGGGCAATCTGGTCTTTCAACAACAGCTTGCGCTTTTTCAGGCGGGCGATCTGAAGCTGGTCGGTCGACCCCGAAGCCTCGAGCGCGTCGATCGCGGCGTCGAGATCGCGATGCTCTATCCGGAGTGCGCCAAGGCGCTTGCGCATTTCTTCTTCGGTCACGCCGCCAAACGCCCTTCACAGCAGATGAGGCGCAATAGGCGTTGCGATCCATCGCGGCAAGACTGCGACCCGGCGATTAGCATCAATTCGGAGACGTCAGGGTCTTCGCAATCATTGCGGATTATGGTTCAATCCCATTCGCGCCGTACATGACTTGTCGAGTCGGCAAGGAGGTTCGGCCCCAACTAAGGAGGACCATCCATGGATAGTTCGCATCTCAGCGCCCTTCAGCTCAAACATGCCGGCATCGAACGCCAGCTTCACCGCGAAATGAGCCGACCGATGCCTGATGATGCCCTCGTCCAGGACCTCAAGAAGCGCAAACTGCGAATCAAGGAGGAAATGCTGCGTCACTAGACGCAGCGAATTTCCTCGCTCGCGAGCCGCGCCTGCGCGTTTCCAAGACCGGCGCTTTGCGCTAGGCTGTCTGCATGGACAGCACTGCAATCGCGGCATCGCGAAATATTCTCACGCGCCTTCATGAGGTGATGGCTTCGCGCAGCCATGCGCAGGCCAAGCTGAATACGGTGGTGGAAGTGATCGGCGAGTGCCTCGATAGCGAGGTCTGCTCGATCTACCTGCTGCGCGAAGGCATGCTCGAACTGTTCGCGACCCGCGGCCTGTCGCAGGAAGCCGTGCACGTCACGCGCATGGGCATAGGTGAAGGTCTGGTCGGTACGATTGCCGAGCGCAACGAGACGCTGAACCTTGCCGAGGCAGCGGCGCACCCGGACTTTTCCTATCGCCCGGAAACAGGCGAAGATCGCTTTCACTCCTTTGCCGGTGTTCCCATCGTCCACCGCGAGCGAGTGGTGGGCGTACTGGGCGTGCAGCATGTCGATCCCCGCCGCTACGAGGAAGTGGAGATCGAGACGCTTCAGACCGTGGCGATGGTACTGTCCGAACTGATTGCCAATGCAGGCCTCATCGACGAGGAGGACCGGCGCGGCCCCGGATCGGGCCAGTCGGGTTCGGAGCTTCTGACCGGGCTGACGCTGGTCAAGGGTCTCGCCATCGGCAATGCGGTCTATCACCAGCCGCGCGTCACCATCGAGCATGTCGTTGCCGAAGACACCGAGGCCGAGCGCCAGCGGGTTCTGCTCGCTTTCGACAAGATGCGCGAACAGATCGACAAGCTGGCCGGTCAGGCCGAATTCGGCGTCGCGGGCGAACACGTCGAGGTGATCGAGACCTACAAGATGTTCGCCTATGA
>JAGREN010000033.1 GCA_020446505.1 Novosphingobium sp.
ATGAGCGGCATATCGCCCATGTAGACGTCCTGCTCCTTGATATCGAGCACCGAGCGGGTTTCGGTTTCATGATCGACCTCGAACACGATCAGGCGCAGCGTCACCTTCATCGGCGCGGCATAGGTGATGCCCCGCTGACGGCACTCGGTGGTGTCGTACTTCGGATCTTCGAGTTCGTAGTGCACGAAATCGAGCTCGCTGGTGCCCGCGAAGTCGCGGATCGGGAACACCGAGCCAAGCGTCTTTTCGAGGCCCGAGACATAGCCGGTCGACTTGTCCGAACGCAGGAACTGTTCGTAGCTCTCGCGTTGCACCTCGATCAGGTTGGGCATCGAGACGACTTCATGGATGTCGCCGAAAATCTTGCGGATACGCTTCTTGGCCGAAGGACGGATGTCGCTGGCAGGCTTGGTCGCCATGGGGGATCGTGCCTCTTTACAATTGGTGCGCGGCGCGAGGTTGCGCCGACGCTGATTCGCCTCACGCGAGAGGGAGCCACCATGCACAAACAGGCCGCATGCACGCGCTTCCCCGATCGGGAAACGACGGCCCGCAGCCTTGTTGCGTCAGATGGAAAATCCGCCGGTTCCTTCCTGTGGCCTGCCCCCGCGCATGGGCCTGCCTTGCTCGAACCAGTGGATCGGGTGTCGCATATAGGTACGCGCAGGCGCTCTGTCAAACCGTGCGCCGATAAGCTAGGGTTCAGGTCGAGACAGACATTTGCACCAGACCGACCATGATGAATTCTGACCGCCTTGGCTGCCTGAGGGGCGCAGCGCTTGGTGCGCTGGCACTGTGCTGCGCCATGCCCGCAGCAGCGCAGGAAGCCGGGAGTTCCCCGCCTCCCGCTCTTCCCGGCGTCGCCGATATCGACTTCTCGCTCAAGGGCAAGCAGGTCGAGAACCCCGGCACGCCAACCGAAGGACGCTCATTGCGGCCTTCGCCGACGAGTCCGGCAAGCGAAGCTGCCCCGTCGCCTCCGGCTGCCTCGCCTGCCGCACAACCGGCACGATCCGCCGCAAGCGAGGCACCGCGCGATCGCGCCTCGCCAACCTGGCCGACCGCTGAAAGGCCGCTTACTGCACCGTCCGCTGATACGGCTGAACCCGTCACACCTGCAGATCAGGACGCGCTGCCGTCTGCCGAAAGCGCCGAACAGCCGTCCGCCCTGCCTGCACCTGAAGGCACCACGCCCGAGGCTGCCGACACTGCATCGCAAGGCTTCCCCGCCTGGCCGTTCGGGCTGGCCCTGCTTGCCGCGGCCCTGTGGTTCGCCTTCCGCCGCCGCAAGCAAGCTGGCGCTGCCAGCGAAACCCCAGAACCGACCCCAGAACCGGAAGCGCCGCTCTCGCGTGAACCGGAACCATATGTCGAGCCCGAGCCTGCCGTCTCGCCGCCGCCTTCCCTACCCCCGGTCTTGCCCGAGCCCATGCATGTCCAGCCAGTCGTGCCTGCGCCCGCGCCGGATCCAGCCCCGGCGCCTGCGCCGGTCCATGCATCGAACAGCGGTCTCAGCGTGAAAGTCGCGGACCTCGAACGCCGCGCTGCACCTCCTGCGCCGCCGCCTGCGTCACCTCAGCCAGCAATTGCCCGTTACGATTCTTTCGGAAGGCCTATCGCCGCTGCGCCGAAAGCAGCGCCGCCGCCGCCCCCTCCGCCACCGAGGCCGAAAGCGCGGATCGTGCGCTATGACGCGCTGGGAATGCCGATCCGCGATTGACATTCCGCATGTCTTGCGCCAATGGCCCGGCCCGATCCCCTCGGGGGTCATCCGTCCGAGACAGTTGGTGCACGGGATCTGCCCGCGCTTAATTTCCAGCCTAGACGGGGAAAAGAGTTTCAATCGGCCATTCGCTCCTGTTCGGGCGCGTCTGCCTGTTCCGCGTCCTGGCACGCGGTCTCCTTCCCCATCGCAAGGACTTGTCCGCTCCGCTTTCCGGCGGCGCGGCAAACACGAGCCGGTTGTGCGCGGGTCTTTCCCGTTCGCGGCCATAATGAAGGAGTAAGGCATGGATCGTTCGCAAAAAGTCGAGTCAGTTGCCCAGCTCAACGCGGTCTTCAACGAGGTCGGCGTGGTGGTAGTCACCCGCAACCTCGGCCTTTCGGTGGCCCAGTCCACCGAACTGCGCTCGAAGATGCGGGAAGCCGGCGCAAGCTACAAGGTCGCGAAGAACCGTCTCGCCAAGCTCGCCATCGCCGATACCGACTATACCGGTCTCGGCGACATGCTCACTGGTCCCACCGCGCTGGCCTCTTCGGTCGACCCGGTGGCCGCCGCCAAGGTTGCGGTGGATTTCGCCAAGACGAACGACAAGCTCGAAATCGTCGGCGGATCGATGGGCACGCAGGTTCTGGATGCCGAAGGTGTCAAGGCGCTCGCCTCGATGCCCTCGCTCGACGAACTGCGCGGCAAGCTGGTTGGCCTCCTCAACGCTCCGGCGACGAAGATCGCCCAGCTCTCGACCGCTCCGGCGGCCAAGCTGGCCCGCGTCTTCGGTGCCTATGGCGCCAAGGAAGCCGCATAACGGATTTCGCAAACGAAGATCCGGCCGCCGTGCAGCACTTGTCGCACGCGGCCGATACGAACCGATGGAGTACATACAATGGCTGATATTCAGAAAATCGTAGACGAACTGTCGCAGCTCACCGTTCTGGAAGCTGCCGAACTCGCCAAGGCGCTTGAAGAAGCATGGGGCGTTTCCGCTGCTGCTGCTGTTGCCGTGGCCGCTCCGGCTGCTGGCGGCGGCGACGCCGGCGGCGCTGCCGAAGCCAAGGACGAATTCGACGTCATCCTCACCGGCGACGGTGGCAAGAAGATCCAGGTCATCAAGGAAGTGCGCAGCATTACCGGCCTGGGCCTCGCCGAAGCCAAGGCTCTCGTCGAGGGCGCGCCGAAGGCCGTGAAGGAAGGCGTGAACAAGACGGAAGCCGAAGAGATCAAGAAGAAGATCGAGGAAGCCGGCGGCACGGTTGAACTGAAGTAATTCGGCTCGCTGAAGTAATCTCTTCGATTACACTCGATCCATTCGGATCACGCGAAAAGGGCGGCCCCGCAAGGGACCGCCCTTTTTTGCATCCGGTGGCTGCGAGCCGGGTCAGACTGCCTGCGTTTCCATGCCTGCAAGGGCGTGAACGTCGCGGGCCTTGAGCAGCTGGCCGCCGATGCCCCAGTCGCCCTGTTCGACTTCCATGATCCGCACCCAGGTGACCTGGCGCATGGCTTCGCCTTCGACTTCGACCATGGCGTCGGTGACGCGGGTGATGAGCTCTTCCTTCTGCTCGGGGGTGAAAACGTCCTTGATGACATCGATGGTAACGAGCGGCATATCCTTGACTCCTGTTTGTGTTTCCCCGGACCGTCCGGCGATGAGGAGCTTTTGCCCTGCGATTGCCTCGCAGTAGAGTTCACGGATTGAAGCAACGCGCTACAAATTCTGAAGTAACGTGCTACACTTTTCGGGTAGTTGAGTGCCTTTTCTGCCCGGATGGAGATGCGCCTTGAAGTACGGACAGTTCTGCCCGATCGCCAAAGCCAATGAAATCCTTGGAGAAAAATGGACGATCCTGATCGTCCGCGAACTCATCATGGGCGCGCGGCGGTTCAGCGAGTTCCAGCGCGGCCTTGGCGACATCTCGCCTGCCCTGCTGACCGCCCGGCTGAAGTCGCTCGAAGAGAACGGCATTGCGGCAAAACGTCGCATCCCCGGACAGCGCGGTTTCGAATATTTCCCGACCGAGGCCTGTCAGGGCCTTCTGCCCACCTTGCTCGCCATGGGCGAATGGGGCCTGCTCTGGGCCCGGCACAACGTCATCGACGCCGACCTCGATGTCGAACTGCTGATGCTCTACCTCGAACGCAGCGTGGACCCCGAAAAGCTGATCGGCAACGAGAGCACGATCAAGTTCAAGTTCCGCGACCTCACCGAACAGCAGGACTGGTGGCTGCTGGTGAAGGAGCGCCGGGTCGACCTGTGCATCACCGATCCGGGCCGCGATGTGAACGTGTTCTTCAATTGCACCCTGCGCACCATGCACGATTGCTGGATGGGCGACCGCACCTACAAGGATGCGATGAGCTCGGGCGATCTGCTGGTCGAAGGCGAACCGGCGCTCCTGCGCAACATATCGAGCTGGCTGCGGCCCAGCGTGTTCGCGTCGGCACCGCGTGCGCCGTTGCCGGAGGCGCTGCCCGCCTGAGTCAGTCCTCCACCTCGGGCAGGACTTCGGCCACCAGCCGGTCGGTCTGGTCGATCAGGTCGTCGATCCCGTCCGACATCGGGATGAGCACGAACTTCGAGATCCCTGCATCGACATAGCGGCGCAGGCTCGCCACCGCCTGCTGCGCCGTGCCAGCGACGAGCATGTCGGCGGCAAGATGCTGCATCTCCTTGGGCATGCGCGCGGCCATGCGCTGCCTGCCTTGGTCGATCAGCGGATCGTCGGCCTCGCCGAGGCGCAGCATCAGCGTCATGCCGTAGTGATCGCCGTCGATGCTACGGCCCTCCTCGGCAAGAGCCGCCTCGATAGCCTTGCGCGCCGCGCCTGCCGCGTCGGGCCCCGCCATCGAGCCGAGCCAGCCGTCGCCCAGCCGCGCCGTGCGCCGGAAGGCCGCCTTGCTGTTGCCGCCGATCCACAGCGGGATCGGCCTGGCAGGGCGGGGGTGTACGCCCGGACCGTCATAGGCGTAGAACTTGCCGCTGAACGAAACCTCGTCCTGGCCGAGCAACAACCGCACCAGACGAATGAATTCGTCGGACTTTGCGCCCCTGCCCTGTGGACTGGTGCCAGTCGCCGCCCACCAGGCGTCGGATTCGTTGCCCACGCCGAGCACGGGAAAGAGCCGCCCGCCTGCCAGAAAATTGATCGTCGCCAGTTCCTTCGCGAAGACCACCGGATCGCGGAACGGCGCGACGATCGCACTGGTGCCGAAGCGCATGCGCCGGGTGCGCGCGGCCAGCGCCGCCAGCATGGCGACAGGCTCAAGCCCCTTGCCCAGCAACTGGTCGCTGACCCACAGCGAATCGATACCACTCGCTTCGCAGTGATCGATCCAGCGCCATGTGTCGTCAGCCGAAAGGCTCGTGGCGATACCCGGCCCGAGGCCTAGCCGAACTGTCATGGCCTATCCTCCAGCCTGCGACCGATGCGACAGTCATGCGGCCTGTGGCAGAGCCATGCAAGCCGTGCCTACATCACCCAGCTGAAGCCAAAGCCGATCGCGGTCTCTGCCAGCGAAATGTCGGCCTCGCCGCCGCCATAGGGCGCCGGGATCGAGCCGCTGCCACGCACGGTCTTGTTCGGCGCGCGCATGACGAAGGCAGTGATTTCCTGCCCCTTGCCGACGAGAACGCTGCCACCGAGCGTGAAGTGATCCTGCACCACGCCGGGCGCGAGAATGTTCAGGAACGTCTCGCTCGACGGGACCGGGTTCTGCGAATGGCCATATCCGGCCCGCAGAGTGAAGCTGTCGTCGAAGGCATAGGATGCGCCGATCTTGTAGGCGGTGACGTCGCGCCAGCCGAAGCCCGGCCCGCCATCTGCCCCGAACGGCACGCCCGCAAACAGGGGGGCAAGCGGATTGCCGACCGATCCAACCTTGGAATACTGGATGTGCTTCACGTCGGCCCCCAGCGTCAGGCCGCCTCCGGGCTGCACCGAAATTCCGGCGCCATAGGATGCGGGAACGTGAAAGCTGCCCTGATCGGCAAACAGGCCCGCATATTTCTTGAAGCGCGGGCCGTGAATCTTCGACTGGTAGAACGCGCCGATACGCACGCCCTCGGCGATCTGACCCATGTAGCCCAGTCGAAAGCCGAAATCGTAGGAGATCGAACGCCCCCTGTTGGTGAAACGCGCCGGATCGGCAGAGGCCATCGTGAAAGGCTGGATGCCGCTGGCCTTGAAACCCTGCACCATCAGGATCGGTGAAACGCCGACCGAATGGCCCTCGGCCAGTTTCACCGCGACTGTCGGTGCAATGAAGACCTGCGCAAGATCCACGCCTGCATGTCCTGTCGCGCCGAAGCTGGCGAAGGGATTGGTCTTGTAATGGGTATTCATCCCGCCGTTGCCATTGATCGAGATGCCAAGGGAAACGGTGTCGCTGATCGGGCGGACATAGGCGAATTCGGGCAGCAGGAACGGATTGGCGCCGTTACCGGAATAGGACCCGTCGAGGCCCGCGCCGTTGCCCGATATCGTGGCTCCGCGATCGGGGATGAAAACGTCGACATCGAACTGCACCCCATGCCCTACCTCGGTGGCAGCAGCCGGATTGCTGGCGATGGACAGAGGCTCCTGCGGCAGGGCAATGGCGACGCCGCCCATGCCCTTTGCCTTGGCGCCGACGCCGTTGAGGAAATAGCCGTCGGTCGCCTGTGCCGGGCTGGACGCAAGCGCCAGCGCCAGTGAGGCACTTGCAAGTGCGGCACGCAAAGTGGTTGAAATGGTATTGTCCGGCATCTGCGACCCCCTGATCGAGCAGGGCATGCAGCCCCTGTTTTGCGGGGGTGCTCTATGCGCGTATTGTCACAAGTCCTGAACAAAGAATGTGTTGAACACCTGCTAGGCAGGCTTCGCCGGGGCCGCCGCGCGCTATCGGCCCTGTCCTACATGGCAGCGATCTGCGATGATCGCGGCTCCATGCCCAGTCCTGTCTCCTGTCTTCCTGCCTCCCGCCAGTTGCCGGTCCGGCGAACCGTCGCGACCCGCCTCAAGCCGCCCGGTTTTTGCGTTCAGGACAGTGTCTCATGTGTAACCTACAAGCAGCGAACGCGCCCGTTTCCGTCGAGCCCACGGCCCCGCTTCCCGGATCGCGATCGAGGAAGAGGGGCCGAAGGTCGCGAGGAAAACCGGCAGTCAGGCGTTCTGCTTGTTGAGGGCCGCTCGTTCCGCGCCCAGTTTGGCGCCCGGCGACATCATGACATGCGTGCGCCTGAGGCTTCTCGACGTGAACAGCCAGACGCCGTCGCGCTTTTCGCAGGTCTCGTGATAGAAACCAAAGCCGCGCAGCCAATGGTCTTCCTCGCCCTGCTTCCAGTAGAGGTTGTCCTCCATGGCCCAGACGCATTTCGCCTTTTCCGGCGTTTCGAACTCGATGACGGGCGTGTGCGAATGGTGCGCCGTAATCACGCCATCGAGAGTCACTGCCAGCTGCCTGACGACGTCGGCCGCGCTGCCCATGTCGCCGCCGTCCTGCGCGCCGTGGCTGGAGACGTGATCGGGAGCGTGAAGGGAAACGTAGGTGTCCCATTCCTTGAGGTCGAGCGAGTGGTCCCTTCTCGCCTTGAGTTCCTGTATCTCCGAAAGAGCGATCAAACGCTCCGTGCCTGACAATGCATCCATTCCAAACTCCTCTGACTTCCAATCCAGTCCCATGACCCGCGCCGCCGCGACAGCCGGTGTATCGAATCAAGGGGTAGCCTATCGTGGAACTGGAAGTAACTGCCGAAATGCAGGGCAGCGCAAGGTCGATCCGGTGTGCGCCAGCCGTCCGGACAGGCGCTCTGGATCAGCGCGCCTCGCTGCGGACAGTCACCTCGCGCCACTCCCCCGGTGCAAGGCCATCGAGCGTCCAGTCGCCGATGCGCCAGCGCACCAGCCGCAGCGTTGGGTGTCCCACGGCAGCCGTCATGCGCCGCACCTGCCGGTTGCGGCCTTCGCTGATGGTGAGCGCAAGCCAGCTGTCGGGGACGGCCTTGCGGAACCGCACCGGCGGATCGCGCGGCCACAGGTCGGGCGCGGCGATGGACTCCGCCCTGGCAGGCCGGGTCATGCCGTCCTTGAGCAGGACACCCTTGCGCAAGGCGCAGAGCGCCTCCTCGCCGATCTCGCCTTCGACCTGCACGAGATAGGTCTTGGCCAGCTTGAACCTGGGATCGGCGATCCGCGCCTGCAGCCGCCCGTCGTCGGTCAGCAGCAGCAGCCCTTCGCTGTCGCGGTCGAGCCGACCGGCGGGGTAGACATGGGGCACCTTGACGAAGTCCGAGAGCGTGGCGCGCTGCGAACCGGCACTGCCCTTGTCCGTGAACTGGCTGAGCACGCCCATCGGCTTGTTGAAGAGGATAAGGCGGCCCATCTGCGCGCCTCTAGCAGAGCAAGCGCCGCGCTACAGCCCCAGATTGAGGCGCAGTCCCATCATGTCGATGCCGGGGTTCTGGCGGCCGAACAGCTGGGCATGGCTGACATGCATCCAGCTCGCCTCGACCGCCAGCCTGTCGCTGGCGCGCCAGCCGAGGCCAAGTTCGGGCTCGAACAGCACGCTGCTGCCGAGCCCCCGGTCCACGCCGGTCAGGGGTTCGATGCGCCGGGTATCGCCATCGTGGACGACCAGAGCAACGGCAGGCCGGACGTAGAAGCGGCCCTTGCCGATGGTCCAGCTCAGGCCCGCTCCGGCAAAGGATGTGTCGCCAGCCGTATTGACCGAGGCGATGACATAGGGCGCCGGTTTGCCCACGGCTCGCAGGCCTTCGATCGGGGCAAAGCGATAGCCGATGGCGATGTCCGCGCCCTGTTCCGCGACCTTGAGGGTGAAAGGCGTATCGACCTCATGCACATAGGCTCCCGCGAACAGCTCGTCGGCATGGGCCGGAACCGCAGGCAATGAAGCGGCAAGCACTGCAAGAAGTCGGCAGAGGTCTCTCATCGCCGTACGCCTTGCCCGAAAAGAGCGAACATGTCGTCAACGGCGCAGGACCCAGTCTCGCCTGTGCCAGCCTCGTACAGGCTCGGTCCGCTTCGTGAATCGGCACGCCCCCTATCCCCCGGCCTCCGCCCGGCCTATGGGCGCTGCATGGCGAGCGCGGCACCATCGAACAGCCTGAAGGATGAGATAGCCGCAAACGTGCGGCTCGCCGGGCCACTGGCGATTGCCAATGTGCTGCAGATGCTGGTCCATGCCATCGACGTGATGTTCGTCGCGCAGCTCGGGCAAGATGCACTCGCCGCAGCAACCCTGGGCATTTCCTACTACTGGCTGGTCAACTATGGACTGGTCGGCGTCGTCAGCGCGGTATCGCCTTTCGTCGCCGCGGAGCTAGGCAGGCGTGACAATGCCGTGCGCGAGGTGCGCCGCTCGATACGCATGGCCCTGTGGCTGGCCGTGGCTGGCGGCACGCTCGGCATGGGTCTCGCGATGCTGGGCGGGCCGTTCTACCAGCTTACCGGGCAGGACCCGCAGATCGCGCCGCAAGCGGCCGCCTTCCTCGCGCTGATCTCGCTGAGCATGATCCCGACGCAGCTGACGACGGCACTGCGCATCTTCGTATCGGTCATGGGCAGGCCGATCTTCGCGACCTTCATCACCGGGCTGGCGATAGTGGTAAACGCCTTGGCCAACTATGCCCTCGTGTTCGGCAATCTGGGCGCGCCGGAGCTGGGCCTGCTCGGATCGGCGCTGGCGAGCGTGGCAACCTCGATCGTCACGCTGTTCGCCTATGTCGTGGCGATAGCCACCAATCGCCGCATGCGCCGCTTCCATCTGTTCGGAAGGTGGTGGCGGCCCGAATGGCAGCGTTTGCGCGAGATGCTGCGGATCGGCACGCCGATCGGCCTGACCCTGATGGCCGAGGCCGGCCTGTTTGCGGGCGCTGCCTTCCTGATGGGCCGGATCGGCGCCGCCGAACTCGCCGCCCATTCGATCGCTCTGCAGATCTGCTCGTTCACCTTTCAGGTCGCCTACGGCGTCTCACAGGCCGCGACGATCCGGGTAGGCTACTTCTATGGCGCCCGCGACCACCAGGGCATCGCCCGCGCAGGCCGCGCCGCGCTCATCATGGCGCTGACCTTCATGTCGGTTTCGGCTGTCGCGCTGTTCGCGTTCCCCGCGCCGTTCCTTGCGATCTACATCGATTCGGCCAATCCCGCGAACGCGCATCTCATGGCGATAGGGACGCAGTACCTGTATGTCGCAGCGGCCTTCCAGATCTTCGACGGCACCCAGGCAGTGTCGGCCGGCCTGCTGCGCGGATTGCAGGACACGCAGGTGCCGATGGTCATTGCCATCGGCGGCTACTGGCTGATCGGCTTCGCAGCAGCGGTGGGCCTTGGCTTTGGCAGCCCGCTCGGCGGCCTTGGCGTGTGGGTCGGCCTTGCTGCCGGACTGGTCGTTGTCGCCAGCGCCCTGCTGTTCCGCTGGACCCGCCGCGCGCGCTACAGCCTGCTTCCCGCCCTGGCACGGGCCTGAAATAATTCCTGCGGAATCGCTTGACGCCCCGCCGGGCCAAACCCATATGCGCGCCCGTTGGCACTCCGGACATGAGAGTGCCAAGATCGACTTGAGTTTCTTTGAGGAGGGATATCCCATGAGTTTTCGTCCGCTGCAC
>JAGREN010000165.1 GCA_020446505.1 Novosphingobium sp.
GCGCGATCCACATGCCGTCTGCCTCGCCCCGGTCAAGGTCGAGCCACACCGGTGCGCCGAGCGGCACGAACTTGGGATCCGCCGCAACCGAGCTTTTCGGCCGCACCGGCACGCCGAGCGCGCCGATCGGACCGTCGCCGGTCAGTTCGCGAAAGAACACCCAGCTCCTGTTCTCGCGCATCAGCGCGCGGCCAGCCTCGGGATTCTCGCGGATGTACTGCATGATGCCCTGCATCGAGCCGGAGTACTGCCCCGGCCCGCTGCCGATCAGGCCGCGCTCGCGCATGAGGCCGCCAATACCGGTGTAGGGCTGGCCATTCTGTCCGGCATAGCCGATCCGCATGATCGAGCCGTCCGGACCGCGCAGGCGCCCAGAGCCCTGTATCTGGAGGAAGAAGAACTCGACCGGGTCTTTCGCCCAGCCGATCTCCAGCCCCTTTCCCAGCAAGGCACCCTGCTCGATGGCGGCGCGGTCGTAGTAGGGTACGAAGCGCCCGCTTTCATCGTAACGCCCCATCGGCATCCTGCCGTTGTCGAGCGGTGGCGCATCGCCGGGCCTTGCACGCACGAGGTCGGAAGGCATGGCATAGACCGGCACCTCGTAGCCGGGGAGGCGCTGGCGCGAGCCTTCGATCTCCTGCTCGAAATAGCCGGTCGCGAAGGCCTCGCCCTCGCCCACCCTGACGGTTTCGAAGTAGTTGGCGAAGAACCGGACGGGATCGACGGTCCACCGCGCTGCCGCATCGCAGGGCGCGCGCCAGTCCGCCTGACGGGTCAGGCCGCTGGCATCGTCGCGCGACAGCAGGCGCGGGCAGCTCTCGACGAAGGACAGCAGGGCAAGCCGCGCATCGCCATCCGCCATGCCGAGCCGCTCGACCGAGGGGCCGGGATGCACACCGGCAGCGAGAGCGTTGTCAGGGGTGACCGGGCTCGGCGGAGTGGAACCTGTCTGTCCGGGAATGACCCTTACGCAGGCACCTAGCAACGAGATCAGCGCCAGCGCCGCCAGTTTTCGCCCCGCAAGCGGCACCCGCCTTACCCTTCGTCGGTTTCTTCCAGCACCCAGTCAGGATCGGCGGAATTGACGTTGCGCGCGAAGGTCCACACGTCGACCGCCTCGATCGCATCGTCGAGCGAACCGGCAACGACGGTGCCTTCGGCATCGCGCGTCACGGCGGCGATGTCGGAGCGGAAGCGCACGGTGATGCGCGCGGTCGACCCGTCGCAGGTCGCATCGGTGATCGCCGTATCCTCGATCCGCACCAGCCGGTTGTCGAGCGTTTCGCCCGCAGCCTCGCGCGCGTCGATGGCGGAAGCGAAGCTCTCGTAGACGGAGGCGTCGCAAAGCTCGCGCAGTTCTGCCTTGTCGCCCTGCCAGAAGGCTTCGAGCACCATGCGATAGGCACCACGCGCGCCGTCCATGAAGGCAAAGGCATCGAACCGGCGGTCAGCCGCGGCAATGTCACGCAGGCCCCGCTCGACCATCGGGGTGACGGCGGGATAGTGGCGCTCCGGCATGCGCGGCGGGAAGGTCTCGCTCTCCTCAAGCGGCTGATGCGCGGGCGAGCGCGCCATGCCGGGCGGTTGGTCGAATCTGCCCTGGATCGGCTCTTCCTCATGCTCGGCGCGGCGGCCAAGCACGGAATAGAGCCGCAGGCCGAGGAATGCAGCGATCATGGCCAAGATTACGATTTCGACAGTCACACCAGCGGGTCCATCTTGAAAGAGACGATCGGCGTCTCGCCGCGATCATAACCCGAGATAGGCATGGTTGACAAATGCACAACACATCCCCCCTCGGTCAGACCCGTTTTTATAACGGTCAAAAGCTTTCGCGAAGGTGACCGAGGTTAACGGGCGACCAGTAGGTTACACATGAGACACTGTCCTGAACAAGAAAAGTTCCTGTTTCCAGGCGCGAAAAATCCGGACACCCCAAAAACGGACGAATGGTTGAATAGATGGTCAATTCCGTTGTCTGCGATAGAGCGCCAAAGCCAACCATGACAGTCTGCATTCAAGTAGGAAAGCACGCGCGCAGGCCATCGACCGGACTTGCCCCTGCACGTTCCTGACAACGCCCTTGCCCCTCCCCATTGCCGCCTGCCGTTGCGAGTGCTAGTCGCGCGCACCAGACCCGGTCAGCAGGGTCACCAGAATCACATTCGACGGGAAAGCATCCGACATGGCCGACGAA
>JAGREN010000034.1 GCA_020446505.1 Novosphingobium sp.
CGCCGCCTTGCGCGAAGGTGCTGGCTGGCGGCGGGATCGCGTTGACGGGCGTAGCGTGGTCTGAGTCCGTGACCGTCTGGTGCAGGTTTGCCCATGCGGTAACGTCCTGCAGCAGGTTCTCGCCCGCCTCGCGCAGGCCGCGCGCCATTTCTTCTTCGACCGGCCCGGTGCGCCGCGCGCCTTCATGGCCCATCCGGTCGATGTGAACCTCGCCCGGTGGCGCGACCGACCAGTCAGAATAGACCTGCCGGATCAGCACCCGCGCGCTGTCTGGCGGGTTGTCCATCCAGTTCCTGCCCTGTCGTTCGGGTGACAGGAAAACTTCGTAGGTGCCGTCAGGCTCCACATGCATTTCCTCGAAGGCGAGGAAGCCGGTCGAGCGGGGAAGCGACGTCGACTCACCTGCATAGATCTGCACGTCGAGCCGTGCCTCGTTGGTGAGGCGGCCCCAGATGCGGTAGGATTCGCCGCCGCGGATGCGGGTTTGCAGATAGCGCTGGTCGGGGTTGTCCGCGCCGGACAGGTGCAGCGCGTCGTGGACGTGGAACATCGGGAAATCCGGGTCGATGCGGGTGTGCATCTCCAGCGCCTTGACCAGCACGCTCGCCATCATCTGGTAGGCCCGAGCGCGGTTTTCCCCGGCGCGGTAGTTGGCGTGGTTTTGAACGAAATGCGACGCCTGCATGAGCGAAGCACACATGTCGGACCAGGCCTGCTCCAGATCGCGCGAGGGATTGTCAGCCATTTTCGTCACCTCTCTAGCAGCGGCGGCCCGGAGCGGCGGGAACGCCGCCACTCCCGCCAAGGCGCCGAGCAGGCCGAGCCGATCGCGCGCCGTGATCCGGACCATCGGGTTTACCTCTTCCGGGTCAGTTCCGGGAAGCGGTCGTGGTAGAAGGCAAAGCGTTGCTTCAGCTCGTCCTTGTCGACCCCGAAACGCGCCGCATCATAGCTGCGCCCGCCGTGACGGCCTGCCGAGTTCGCCGCCCACCACGCTTCCATCCTTTGCGCCGCCTCGTCGGTCAGTTCGTCGCCGAGCCAGTCGTAGAGCGCGCGGATGCGGCCCATGATGTCTTCGGCCATTTCGTAGAAGCCGATGTCGAAGAACTTGTCGGGATGCTGGTCGCGGAAGGCCATCAGGCGCTGAAGGCAAATCACGCGGACGTCTGCCAGATGTCGCCCGATGTAGGGCTCGTCCGGCTCGTCGGTGAGCTGGGTCAGCAGCGAGGAGAACAGCGCCGCTTCGGACGGGATCATGTCGTCGACATTGCGGTGGGTCTGGATGAACCTGGCGTCCGGATAGGTTTTGCCGAGCTCGAACACGCCATGCATGTGCGGCGGGCTGCGGATGAACCAGTCCTTCGGGCCGCAATGCCATTGCAGCATCTGCAGCACGCGCTTGTGGAAGTCGTAGGCCGGCGTCATGTCGCAGGAGAACAGCCATTCGCTGTAAGTGGGATTGCGGCCCCATGCCTCGAACAGCTGCGAGCGGAAATCGTAGGCCAGGACAAAGACGCATTCGGTCGGCCCGCGCGGATCGGTGGGCACCTTGTCGCCGGACTCGGGAAACTCGGCTCGCTCGGCCTTGTGACGGGCGGCCTGCATTTCGATGCGCGGATTGTCGTACTGGGTGGCTTCCTCTGGCGGCGGGCTGGGGACATGTGCCTCCCACGAGCGCAGCACGCGCCGGTTCGGATCCTGCGCCATGACGAAGCCGAGCGCGTTGGAGCCGGAGCGGCCAAGCCCGATGCCGATCACCGGGCGCACGATCTGTTCGTCGGCGATGGAGGGGTTGTCCTTCCAGCTCTGTTCGAACTTCAGGCGCTCGGCGAGCAGGTCGACGATGCGCCCTGCCATCAGCTCCTCACCGCGGGCGTTGAGGGCGGACTCCTCGTTGAGCGATTTGACGAGGACGCCGAGACCTTCCTGCCAGGTATCCGGGCCGAAATCGTCCAGCCCGGTGCGCTGGCGGGCAGCATCGACAAGCTGTTCGACGTTCAGGTTGCCGCTCATTGGCCGGGCCTCTGGCCGTCTGGCGTGCTGTAGGCGGGACCGCCCATGGTGTTCACACGACCGCCGTCGACGAAGAAGGTCATGCCGGTGGTGTAGGTCGCGGCCTCGGAAGCGAGCAGCAGCGCGACAGCGAGATACTCGTGGGCTGCACCGACGCGGTTCATCGGCACGCCGGGGATGGTTCCGGCAATGGCGCCAGTGGCTTCGGAGGCCGGGCTGCCCTCGGGCGTGGTCGTGCCGGGGCACAGGTTGTTGACCCGAATACCCCACGGCCCGCACTCCTTGGCGAGGTAGCGCGTCATGTGGGCCAGGCCCGCCTTGGTCGCGCCATAGGCGAGCAGAGGCGGCAGGACGAGGTGGCCTGCGGTGGTCAGCACGTTGATGATCGAGCCGGACCGCTTTTCCTTCATCGCCGGGATCACCGCTTTCGAGAGGCGGTAGGGCGCGAGCAGGTTGACGTTGACGCAGTCCAGCCAGTCGTCGTCCGTCTGGTCGAACATGGCGTCGCGGGTGTTCACTGCCGTCGCATTGTTGAACAGCACGTCGACGTCGCCGAAAGCGCTGCGGGTTTCCGCGAGCAGGTGTTCGATGTCTTCTTTCTGGCCGACGTCGCATTTGACGGCGAGCGCCTGTCCGCCTTCGCCGCGGATCTTGTCCGCGATCTCGTTTGATAACTGCTCGCTACGCGCTGCGAGGACAACCTTCGCGCCGCAGATGCCATAGGCCCATGCGACATGCGCGCCGATACCCGGACCAATGCCGGTGACGATCGCGGTTTTCCCCTCGAGGCTGAAGCTGTCGAATATTTCCTTGCGGCTGAGATACATCGGCAAGTCTCTCCATATTGCCCGGTCGTGCGCCGGGTCAGCGTGGATGGAAAGCTGCCTCAAAGCGGGAAGACAGGCGACTCAAGATCTTTTGCCCATCGTCCGGAAAAGTTGTCAGGAAGTCCGCCAATTGGCATTCCCTGCACAGATATTCCGGATGAAACGTATTGCACAGGCAAGACTTGGCCGACCTGTTCAGAGGTAAGAAATGGCGCAAACCCGCAATCTGAGCGACATTCTTGGCGACATTCAGGTCCGCTCGGCGCAGTGGACGCGCATCGAACTCGGTCGAAATGCCGGTTTTCAGGTGCCGCGCGGGCGGCAGGTGGCGGTTCACCTGGTGGTTTCGGGCAATCCTGTCCTCGCCATGAAGTCGCGCGCCGCATCGCCACTGAGGCCGGGCGATGCGATGATCGTGCTCGACCGACTGCCGCATGTCATCAGGAGTGGCGAAGCGTCGCGGATCGCGCCGTTCGATCCGCCTGCCTCGAACTGGCTGTTCGGCGATACGTCGCGTCTCTGCTTTGGCGACACTGCGGATAACGACGCCGATACCCGCGCCGTTGTGCTGACAGGCCTGTTGCGCGTGCGCTGGCCGGGCGAGCTTTCGCAGTGGCGACTGCTGCCGCCGGTCCTGCACGGCAATCGCAACTTCAAGAGCGCGGCGGCTGGCCTCGAAGCGACGGCGGTGTTCGACGAACTTACCTCGCGGCCGGGCGGCTCGCAGTGCATCACGCGCTACGTCGATTTCCTGCTGGTGCGCGAGTTGCAGCAGGTTCTCGAACGCAGCCCCGGCCTGCTGCGCGTACAGGCAAGAGCGGACCTGCAGATGGAGCAGGCGCTGGCGGCGATTGCGCAGGATCCAGCCGAGGCGTGGTCGGTCGCCTCGCTGGCGGACCATGTCGGCATGTCGCGTTCGACCTTTGCCGAACGGTTCCTGCGCTATGTCGGCGTCACGCCGATGGCGCTGGTATTCCAGCACCGGATGGAACTGGCCGCGCAATATCTCAAGCAGGCGGTCCTGCCGGTAAAGGAGATCGCGGCGCTGATCGGCTATGGCTCGGTGGCGACCTTCACGCGCGCGTTCAGCGCGCACTTCGGCACCTCGCCTGCGGCATGGCGCAAGGCGGCGCTGGCCATGCCGGGCGGCTGAGCGCGCTGGTCAGCGCCGATGTTCAGACCAGTTTTGAGAGGCTCGCATAGTCGACCATGACCTGCCCCGGACATCCGGAGGCATTCATGAGGTAGATATCGAAACGTCGCGATGCGAACAGCCATTGTCCGTCGCGCCTTGCGATGACGTCGTTGTAGACGCCGAGCACATGGGCGCCGTCCTCGCCGCCGGGAAGCTGGAACACCTCGTGCAGGATGCTGCGAGCAGTCGCCCGGCCTGAGCCGAGTGTATCGATCACGAAAGCGTGCGGCATCAGCATGTGAAAGGCGTTCGGCTCCACCGCGCCCTGAATGCCCTTTGCGATGGTATCACGACCCTGAAAGGCAAGCCCGACACCCGGCACCGCCCAGTCCGCGTCCTCGTGGAAACACGAAGCGACTGCCGCCCAGTCGCGGCATGTGACCGCCATCGTATAGCGATCGGCCAGCTCGCGGATCGCAATCCGGTCAGCCAGATCCTGCATGTCCACCGTCATCAAATATCCTCCCTGTGTTCGCGCGGCAGCAAGGTCATCGCAGGCGGTTGGCGTAGGTCTTCCTGCGTTCTGCAAGCTGGTCGGCCCGGCCCTTTGCATCGACCATGCGCATGCCCTGCGGCAGATGCGCGGCGAGGTCTGCCAGCTTGACGATCTCGACCTTGCGCACTGCGCCATCGCCAGAGGTCACGCTCGCGGGCAAGCCCTGCCAGCGCACCTGATAGGTGCCTACATGCAGGCCCATCGTGTCGAGCCAGTTGTAGACGCCGGGATCGACGGGCGAGGCGACCAGCGTGATCGTGCCATCCGGGTTCTCGGCGACCTGGCTGCCGTTGAAGCTGCCCGTCTTTTCGACATATTCGACCGCCTTGGTCCAGGGATCGGAAATCTGGAAATCGAAGAAACGGGCACCGCGCGGATCGAGCGTGATGACCCATGCCTCGCCCGCCTGGAGCGAGAAGCGGCCCTGCTGGGTCATGCCCCACCCCTGCACGCGCTTCCACGGGGTCGGCACGTCGTTCAGCGGCTTTTTGTAGACGTAGTTCTCGAACCAGTTCAGCCAGAAGGGGACGGTCATGTTGAGAGCGTTGACCGCCTTGTCGACCAAGGCCTGCTCGCTTTGCGGCGCGGGCATCGGATCGGGTTTGTCGACACGTTCGATCGTCAGTTCGTAGGGCAGTTCCTTCGACCAGTCCGCCAGCGAATCGCGGATCGTCACCATCATGCCCTTCAGTTCGCGCGGCACCTGCATGTGGTTCACGCGGCCATCGGCCGGGTCGGCATCGATGGTGAAGGTGAAGTTGCCCTTGGCATCTGTCACCATGGTGTCGGTGGAGATGCCGGCCAGTTCGTCCATGTGGCCTTCGGAATTCATCGAGCCGGGAACACCGGGAAGTCCGCGATATACCACGAAGGTTTCCTGCGCCGGCGCATGGTCGTGGACCGTTCCGCGGACGACATATTTGCCTGACCCGTCAATCGTGGCGCTGCGATAGATGTTGTCAGGGCTATCGAGCCCGTAACCCGACGACGGGACGTCGAGGCCCATCCAGCTATGCGCTGCGTTGGTGCCCCAGAAGATGAACGGCCGCGCGGCATCGGCGTTGGCTGCATAATAGGCGGCGCTCAAGGCCAGCGCCTCGCTGGCGCGGTCTATGGTTGCCGTGGCGTCGGCGTTGCTGGCCAGCGGACTCGCCGCGAATTGCGACTTGGCGATCTTCAGCTGCGCCTGAAGTTCGGGAGTCTTGTAGATGCGCATGGCGGTCGCTTCGCGGTCGCGCTGGCCGGTCTTGGCGAGGATCGGCGATTGCGATTCGCTCTTCGCCCACAGGTGCGTTGCAAATCCTGTCGCGGCCAGCGCCAGCACAGCCAGCATGGCCCCACCACGCCCGATCAAGCGTCCCTTCGACATGCCGGCAATCCTCTCGTCTCGTTCTTGTTGGCGCAAGGGTGCGCTTTGCGTTACCGATTCGCAAGACGCACCGAAAACATGGCGGGCGAGAGGAGAGCGAATGGCAAATCTTGCCGTGGAGATGCGCGAGAACGCGAAAGTCGATCATCCGGTGCTTTCGCCCGAACGCTGGCCGGCTCCGGAAGACCTCATGGCCGCCGCGCGCGAACGCAAGGGACTTGCCGATTTCGCGGGCATGGAATTCGTGGCTGGCCTCGGCCAGTTGCTCGATAGCTTGCGCGGCGAATCGCTGATCGAGGGTCCGGCGCGGACCAATGTGCTCGTCCCCTTGCTGCGTCGCCTTGAAAACCGGCTGCGGGTTGAGGAGTGGCATGCCGCCAATCCCGCTGCCTCCAAGGCCGAGGTGCCAGCGCCGGTCATGATAACCGGGCTGCCGCGAACCGGCACGACAGCCCTTGGCAACCTGCTCTCGCTCGATGCGCAGCTTCGCCCCTTGCGAAGCTGGGAACAGGCCAGCCCGGTTCCACCGCCGGTCCTTGCCACAGAGGCCGACGATCCGCGCCGACAGGTATCCATCGCGCGGATCGCGGCGATGATCGAAAACGATCCCCAGCAGGCCGCGATGCACCTTTACGACACCGACGCCACCGAAGAGGATCACGACGTGCTCGGCATGGCCTTTGCCGCCCAGCACAATACCCTGCCGGTGCCAGCCTACCGCACATGGTGGCGCGGGGCGGACATGCGGCCGGCCTATGCCTATCACAAGCGCGTGCTGCAATTGCTGCAAAGCGCCCGCCCGCCCGAGCGCTGGGTGCTCAAGGCGCCGCACTACAAGTTCCACATGGAAGATATTGCGGCGGTCTATCCCGATGCGAAATTCGTCTTCACCCATCGCGATCCGGTCAGGGCCATGTCGAGCTATTTCAGCTTCGTCATGCATCACTATCCGCCCGGTGCGGTCGAGCGTTACGGGCGCGAGCGCATTGCCGGCGACATCTATCACCACCTGCTCGAAGGCATGAAGACAGCCGTCGCCGCGCGCGAGCTGCTGGGCGAGACGTGGTTCGTGGATGTCTCGCAAAAGCGGCTGAGCACCGACACTTTCGGCACCTTGCGCGAAGTCTATGACGGGCTTGGCCTGCCGTACACCGCTGCGTTCGAGGCGCGCGTGCGCGAGTGGCACGAGCAGAACCACTCCGGCGCACATGGCGAACATCGCCACAGCCCTGCCGATGTCGGTTTCACGGACGAGCGCATCCGGTCCGACTTTGCGTTCTACACCGAGCGTTTCGGGCAACATCACTAGAGAGGTCGGCCATGGTTAATCCGCGGATTTCGGTGACCACCATTTCGAGCTGGAACTGGTCGGTCGAACAGGACATCGCCTTTTTCAAGAGCGAGGGCATCGCGGCAATGGGCGTGCCGACCACCAAGATCACCGGGCGGCGCGACGAGGAAGTGGCGGCAATTGCAGCGTCAGGACTCACGGTCACCTCGGTTTCGGCCGGAGCGGACAATGGCCTGCTTGAAACCGAGCAAGGCGCGCTTGCCACGCTCAAGCCGTCGATAGACCTCACCCGCTCGATGGGAGCCAGTTCGCTCTATTTCCTGACCGGAGCGACCCCGCTCCGCATGGCGACCGACGAAGCCTTCGCGGCTCTTGCGCGGTGCATTTCGGCCGCGCTCGCCTATGCGAAGGAGCAGGGCGTCAGGCTCTCGATCGAGAACAACAGCGTGTCCTCGCGCGAGATCGGCTTTGTCCATACGGTCGCCGGTGCGGCGCGTCTGTGCCGCGAGACGGGCCTCGGCATCTGCCTCGAATTGCAGAATTGCTGGTACGAGGACGATCTGCCGCGTCTGTTCCGCGACAACATGGACCTGATAACCATGGTCCAGGTCAGCGACTTCCTGATCGGCGACCCGCTGAAATTCCACCGCCGCGTGCCAGGCGACGGGTCGATGCCGCTTGAATGGCTGATGGGGCAACTGCTCGATGCAGGCTATGACGGTATTTTCGAGATCGAGGTGCTCGGCCCTGCCATCGAGGAAGAAGGCTATGAAAGCGCGATCCGGCGCTCGGTCGGCTGGCTGGACGAGAGGCTGACTCGCTGGGGCGTTTGATCGGCTACCTCTTGTCTTCCCCTGCGCCGCTGTCAGGATGCGTAACAAAGGGAAGAGGAGCGACACCGATGGAAGCCAGCGATATTCTCGCGATTCAGCAGTTGAACGCGCGCTACGGCCAGTTCGTGGACGACCATCGCTTCGAGGAACTGGGCGACCTGTTCTGCGCGGACGGCGTCTGGGAAGCAGGACCGCTGCGCTTTTCCGGCCGTGCCGAAGTGGTCGCCGGATTTCCGGGTATCGAGCCGCCGCAGCCGGGCATGGTCAAGCACCTGACATTTCCGGCGGTCGTCGAAGGCGAGGGTGATGAGGCTCGGGTCTGGGCCGATGCCATCGCGCTGACGGTGGGCGCGCCGGGAGAGCCGTGCCCGGTTGTCGCCGCTGGACGCTATCACGACGTGCTGCGGCGCGAGCAGGGGCAATGGCGCTTTGCGCACCGCGTATTCGTCTATTCCGGACAGCCGGTTCCGGACGGTCTGAGCGCCGCCCCGGCTCTCCCGGTATCGGCATGAGGAGCGGCAGATCATGGCACTGAGAATTGCACAATGGGCGACAGGCCCGGTCGGCGCGGCGGCGGCGCGCAAGGTTATCGAGCATCCCGATTTCGAACTCGTCGCCTGCCATGCCTTCGGCGCGGAAAAGGTGGGGCGTGATGTGGGCGACCTGATCGGCCTGCCGCCAAGCGGCATCAAGGCCACCAACAGGATCGAAGACATCATCGCGGCGAAACCCGACTGCGTGCTCTACATGCCCCTGGTCTGGGACGTGGAAGCGATGGCGCAATTGCTCGAAGCGGGGATCAACGTCATCTCGACCGCAAACTACATTACCGGGCGGTCTTACGGTCAGGCAGCGGTGGACCGGCTCGAACAGGCAGCGCAAAAGGGCGGCGTCACCCTGCATGGCACCGGCATCAATCCCGGCCTCGCCAATGCCTATGCGCTGGCCATGTCTGCCCAATGCGCGGAGTTCAGCCACATCAGCGTGCTCGAATCGGTGGACGCCACCGAATATGCCTCCGCCGAAACGTGGATCGCGCTCGGCTATGGCAGCGCGCCCGATACGCCCGGCCTTGCCGATGCGGCGCGCGAACGTTCGCTTGTATTCGAGGACGCGGTCGAAATGATGGCCGACGGGCTCGGGATCGTACCCGACGAAATCGCCTTCAAGGCAGAGTTCGGGATCGCGACCAAAGACCTCGCGCTTGGCTATATGGACATTGGCAGGGGCACCGTCTGCGGCCTCAAGATGACCTATTCAGCAGTCGTTGACGGTCACGACGCGATCAGCCTTTCGACCATGTGGCGGCTGGGCGATGCCATGGAGCCGGACTGGCAGGGCGAAGGCTACGTCATCGAGATCGAAGGCACGCCCAGCATCCGCTGTGTGTTCGACCGCGAAGGCGATCCTTCCGGCGGCGGGCTGGTCACGGCCATGTCTGCGGTCCACGCCATCCCTGCTGTCTGCGCCGCCCGGCCCGGCATCGTGCAGGCATGGGAACTGCCGATGGTGGTTGCAAGACACTGTTACCGGCCCTGACCGGAACCAATCGAGGAGTATCCAGATGAGCGAAGCTGCCCTTGCAGACCTGCTGGCCAAGCAGGCGATAACCGAGCGCCTCAACGACTATTGCCGGGCTATGGACCGGATCGACGACGATCTGGGTCGTTCGGTCTTTCACGCCGATGCACCTGCCGATTACGGTCCCAACATCTATCAGGGAACGGGATACGGCTTCATCGACTATGTGCATCAGGCCCATGTCCCGATGATTTCGACCAACCACAAGATCAGCAACGTCTCGATCACGGTCGATGGCGACCGGGCAGGCAGCGAGACCTATGTCACCATGCACGGCAGGGTACAGGGCGAAGGCGACACGGTGATGGAGATCCATTCCATCGGCCGGTATCTCGACCAATGGGAAAAGCGCGACGGACAATGGCGCATTGCAAACCGGCGCTATCTCAACACCATGGACGAAATGCGCCCGGTCGCCGCGACAATTTCCGCTTTTGAAGGCGCGCGCGACCGCAGCGACCCGAGTTACGCCGTGTTGGGAGCGGGGCAACGGGCCGAGGCCTGAGCGGACGTCAGCCTTTCTTCGAAAAGGCGGAGAGGCGCTCCCTGTAGTCAGGTGCCATGCCGACGTAGTTGGCTTTTTCGTGCGCGAGCGCCTCGGCGAGCGGCATGCCCTCGGTGTCGGTCAGCAGCCGCTTGACGCTGCGGTTGGTATGCGCGCTGTTGGCCAGCACCTGCGCAGCGAAGGCGGCCACTGCCTCGTCCAGCCCACCCTCCTCGACGACCTGCCAGACGAGCCCCATCTCCAGAGCCTCGTCCGCCTCGACCGTGCGGCTGGTGAACATCATCGACTTGGCGTTCATCAGGCCAATGCGGCGCGGTAGCCGCTGCGAAATGCCCCAGGTGCCCACGAAGCCCCACTTGCCGTGCGTGTCGGCAAACCGCGCGGAACTGTCCGCGATCAGCACGTCGCAGCCGAGCGCCAGTTCGAGCCCGCCGGTAAAGCAGATACCGTGGATGGCAGCGACGGTCGGTACCGGCAGGTTGGCCAGCCGTTCGACAATTTTCTGGTTGGCATGAGGACTGCCGCCGGAGCCGGTGCCGACCCCGCCGAGATCGGCGCCCGCGCTGAAGGCCTTGCCCGCACCGCGCAGCACGACGCAGGCGATTGTCTCGTCGTTTTCGATCCGCTCCAGCGCAGCATCGAGCGCAGCGAAGGTCGCGCCATCGAGTGCATTGCGCTTCTCGGGCCGGTTGAGCGTCAACGTGCACAGCCCCTCGCTGACGGTTACGATCAGCGGTCCGGCTTCACCATCGCTCGCCATCAGTTGGGCAGTCCGAACTCGAAACTGCGACCGGTCTCGCCTTCCTTCAAAGGTTCGGCAAGGCCGATGGGCGCCTGCGGGACATAGGGCGCTTCAAGCCGCGCCACTTCCTCGTCCGACAACACGGTATCGACCGCGCGGATCGGATCGTCGAGTTGGTGCAGCTTGGTCGCGCCGATGATCGGCGCGGTGACGCCGGGGCGCGACATGAGCCATGCCACCGCGACCTGGGCTGGGCTCTCGCCGCGCTCCCGCGCCACTTCAGCCAGCGCATCCACCACCGCTTGATCCGAAGGGCGCTGGAACCTGCCGATGCCCCCCGTGACCGACTTGGATGTGGCTCGCGTCGTCTTCGCCTCGTGGGTGCCCACTAGACGTCCGCCACCAAGCGGGCTCCACGGAATCATGCCGATGTTTTCCTCGAGGCACAGCGGTACCATCTCGCGCTCTTCCTCACGGTAGAGCAGGTTGTAGTGGTTCTGCATGGACACGAACCGCGACCGGCCAAGCGCATCGGCGCGCATCAGGTACTTGGCGAACTGGTAGGCCGCCATCGAGCTTGCGCCGATATAGAGGATCTTGCCCGCGCTGATCGCGTCGTCGAGCGCGGCGATGGTCTCGTCCATCGGCGTCGCATAGTCGAAGCGGTGAATCTGGTAGAGATCGATGTAGTCGACCTGCATGCGCTTCAGCACCGCGTCGATGCCCTGCAGGATGTGCTTGCGCGACAGGCCGACCATGTTCGGCCCCTGCGTCATCGGGGCGAATATCTTGGTCGCCAGCACCACTTCCTCGCGGCGCACGCCGAGCGTGCGGATGGCCCGGCCAAGAATTTCCTCGCTCTCGCCCCGGCCATAGCCATCGGCGGTATCGAAGAAGTTGATCCCCGCCTCCACCGCCTTGCGGACCATGGCGAGGCTGGCCTCTTCATCGATGGTCCAGTCCCACAGCGAGGTGCCGAAGCTCATGCAACCAAGGCACAGGCGCGAGACATGCGCGCCGGTTCCGCCGAGTCTGGTGTATTTCATGGCCCTCTCCCGCGATCGACCGGCCATCGCCTGCGCGCTGAAACCTGACAGTGGTCCGCGGCAGGTTGCACTCGTGGCACTGGGCGCGCAAGACTTGAGCGGGAGAGGAAAAGCGAATGGCACAATCGGACGAATTCTGGAGCGGAGCTGCAGTCGTAACCGGGGCGGGATCGGGCCTTGGGGCATCGATGGTGGATCGCTTCACCTCGGTCGGCATGGCGATCGTCGCACTCGATATTGACGGCGTGCGCGCTCAGGAAACCGCCGACAAGGTGATCGCAGCAGGTGGCCGGGCGATAGCCATGGGCGTCAACGTGGCGGATCGCGAAGCGATGGAGAAAGCTGCCAAGGCCGCTGAAGAGGCGTTCGGATGCTGCAACGTGCTGTGCGCCAATGTCGGCGTGCAGCAGTTCGGCGCCATCGACAAGCTGACCGAGGCGGAGTGGCGCTGGGTGCTCGACGTCAACGTGCTGGGCGTGGTCAACACCGTCGCCGCTTTCCTGCCGCTGATGCGCAAGTCGTCCGGCAACCGCCGCATCTCGCTGACGGCTTCGTCGTCGGTGCTGTCTCCCGGCGAGCGGCTCGGTGCCTACATCGCGAGCAAGTTTGCGGTGATGGGCTACGGCGAAACGCTGCGCATGGAACTTGAATCCGAAGGCATCGGCGTTACGCTGTTTATTCCCGCCGGCATGGAATCGCGGCATATCGAGAGTAGCCAGCTTGCCAAGCCTGCCGACATCCCCGGTGGTATCATGTCGCAGGACGATCTCGATTTCATGCTTTCGAGCCGCAAGATCGACACGGCCTTCCACGTCGCGACGACCGAACACGCGACGCGCAACCTGCTCGAAGACCTTGCCGCCAACCACCGCTATATTGTCAGCCACGGCCAGTATCGCGACGAGATCGTCGAGCGCAATGACGACATTCTCGCCTCGTTCGAACGAGGTCAGCGCTAAGGGAGCCAGCCGCATGGATGACCTGCAGAAGCTGATCGAGACAGAGGCGATCCGCACCCTGATGGCCCGGCGCGTGCGCTGCATCGACGAGAAGGACTGGGACGGACTGGCCTCGGTCTATTCGGACCAGTGCAAGTCCTGGTCGTTCGGCGATGCTGCTGGCACTGGCGAGGCGACCATCGGCGGTCGGGCGATTGCCGATGCGACGGCAAAAGTGCTTACCGGCCTCAAGACCGTCCATCAGGTCCACTTCCCCGAAATCGAGTTCCAGTCGGACACCACGGCGACCGGCATCTGGCCGCTTAACGACGTGCTGGCGAGCGAGAAGGACGGCAAGCGCACCTGGATGCGCGCCTATGGCCACTACCGGCAAAGCTACGAGAAGACGGACAGGGGCTGGCTGATAACCGAGCACCGGCTGACCCGGCTGCTGGTCGAGAACGGCGTGGACGATATCGTCAGCGGCTGGGGCTAGTGGCAGCTTCGGATCCAGACAAGGCGATCCTCGGTCGCAGCGATCGTGGCATGATGTCTTGATTGGAGCTTTGCCTGCGGACGAACCTTGCGAGGTAAAATGCCAAGGGTTCGGGTGGCGACGAGTTCAATCGCGGCAGCTTTCAGAAATCCAGAAGTTCGCAGGTCGTTCTTGGTGGGTGACCGTTCCTGTCTGGTGTTTTCGTGCAGATCGGTTAGGATATTTTGTTCCGATAAAACGAGAAGCCTTGCCATAAGGCGCGGAAGAGGAGGGGCCGGGAGACTATGTTAATCGAGCAACCCAACCACCTGATGCGTCGCCGATGGATCGTCGACACGACGATACAGATTGTTGCCAAGGAAGGTCTCGAAGCGGCAACGATCAGGCGACTGGCACGAGAGATGTCGTCGAGCACATCAGCCATCACACATTATTTTGCATCCAAGGATGATCTCGTTTTCGAAGCGTTCCGGGGATTTATCTCTGGCGGAGCGGAGGCATTTCGCCAGGTCTATGCGCGCGATCCGCGGGACATTCTGGGCTACTTGTGTTCTGTTTCCGCAACCAATGACGCAACGCTGGATGTGTTCCGGGCATTCATGGAATTCAAACTGCATTCGGCGCGCGTGGAAAGGTTCGCTCTCGAAACACAGGCCTATGCCCACAGGATGAGCAGTCGGCTCTCGTTGTTTCTGAAGAACAGTCACCCGCACCTCGATTCCAGCGAAAAGTCGGCGCGCAAGCTCATGGCGATGGTTGAAGGTATCGGGTCTCAGCGGGTTATTTTGCCGCACAGCTGGTCTCCCGCCGATGTCGAAGGCGAATTCAGGGAAACGCTGACCACGCTCGCGCGGGTTCATTGACCGTCAAGGCACAGGTTTCGTTTTCGCTCATCAGGGATGAACTGCCTCTGGTTCGGACCATGCTGACCCGCAGGAAATTGTAGACCTGGCTTCTGGCGCCAGGGTTGTTTTGTCCCCTCGGCCAGCACGGGTGTGCGCTTTCACATCCCGCTGTATCGAGGCGAGGGATGCTGCAATAATCCTTCGGCGCGAGCGCGCCTATTTCTAACACTCTCCTACAGCCCGATTATTTGGCCGGTCGGCATAAGTACTGGGCGTGAAACAGCCGTTTCAATTCGGTCGTGCAACTCTGAATCAGGATTGCGGTCGCAGTCGGCTCTCCAATACTGGCCAATCAAATGCTGGTCAGGGAGAGAGTGAAAAACATGACCGAGCGGTCAACAATTCGATTGATTGCGCGCGCGGCGCTGATTGCGTCGACAGTTCCGGCAGTCATGGGGCAGGCTATCGCGCAGGAACCGCCGAAGCAGAGCGTCATCGGCCGCACTTATGCCGAGTCTGTCGAAGCTCCGTGGCCTGGCCCCGTCATCGCGCGCGGCAAACCCAACATCATCTGGATTCTCCTCGATGATGTCGGGTTCGGTGCCGCAAGCGCGTTTGGCGGACCCGTCAATACACCGACCATCGAGCGACTTGCAGCAGACGGTCTGGTCTACTCAAACTTTCACACGACCGGGGTCTGCTCGCCAACTCGCGCAGCGCTGTTGACTGGCCGCAACCATAACAATGTCGGCATGGGCGCTTTTCCATCCCGTATCCTGGGTGCGAACTTCCCCGGATATGATGGCGTACTCAAGCCGGAAGACGGCACCGTCGCCGAATATCTTCGCGATGCCGGTTACTCGACCTATGCGCTCGGCAAGTGGCATCTCACGCCAGGGCCGGAAGGAACCATCCTGGGGCCGTTCGACCGATGGCCTTCAGGCAAGGGCTTCCAGCACTTTTACGGCTTTCTCGGAGGTGCGACGGATCAATACAAGCCCGGTCTGATCGAAGATCAACGGCCTGTGAAGACCGATGGCAGCCACCTCAACAAGCTGCTGGTCGACAAGGCGATTTCCTACATCGACGAGCAAAGGGCGATCAGCCGCGAAAAGCCCTTTTTCATGTATTTTGCGACGGGCGCGACCCATGCGCCTCACCAGGTCGACGAAGCGTGGATCGCGAAATACCGCGGCAAATTCGACAAGGGTTGGGACGTTGTCCGCCAGGAGATTTTCGCCCGCCAGAAGAAAATGGGCATCGTGCCTGCCGACGCGAAGCTGCCACCACGCAATCCGCGCGTGGAGGCATGGGCCAATCTGAGCGCGCCGCAGAAGAAGGTCTATGCCCGCTTCATGGAGGCCTTTTCAGGCTTCCTTGAATATACCGATGCCGAGTTGGGACGCCTCGTCGACCATCTGGAGGAGACCGGGCAACTCGACAACACGATGATCTATCTCATCGTGGGCGACAATGGTGGCAGCCGCGATGGCGGTCCCAACGGTTTCATCCATGGCGACATGACCATGCCCAGCAAGGACAACGCCGGGCAGATTGAGGAATTGGTCGAGCACTTCGACGATCTCGGGACAAGGCGCACCGAGTCCAACTATCCGATTGGCTGGTCACAAGCCACGAATACGCCGTTCCGGGACTGGAAGGGGGATGCAAATTCCGAGGGCGGAACGCGCAACCCCATGATCCTGTTTGCGCCCGGCAGGGTGAAGCATGGCGTCCGGACACAGTACAGCCACGTCATCGACATGCTTCCCACCACGCTTGAGGCAGTGGGAATCAAGACGCCGGCCAAAGTGGCCGGAATCGAGCAGACGCCGGTCCAGGGAACCAGCCTCGCTTACAGTTTCGACAATGCGAAAGCGCCGACCCGGCACACCACGCAGTATTACTATCTCTTCGGGTCCGGAGCGATTGTGAAGGATGGCTGGAAGGCCAGCTTCCAGTACCGGCCGGACGGGCTCGACACCATTTTCCTGACCTATCCGCTGCCAGGCAAGATTCCCGACAATGCCGGCAAGGAAGAGTGGGAACTCTACAACCTCAACAGCGACTTCAACGAGATCAATGACCTGGCAGCCAAAATGCCCGGGAAGTTGGCGGAAATGAAGCAGGCGTTCGAACGCGAAGCGCAAGCCAACAAGCTCTACCCGCTGATCAACTGGAGCGACATCTGGAATCGCACCAACTGGAAGGCGTTTACGGAACAGACAAGCGTCTACGATCGTCCTCGCGAAGATCAAAAATAACGCACTGAATCAACACAGTAAAAAAGACAAAGATCGACCGGGCAGGTCGGAAGGGGGACAAATGGACAGAAAATTCTCAAAGCGGCACGGCAGTGTTGCCATTGCAAGATCTGCGCTCCTGGCGGCGACGGCACTTGCATTGATGCCCGTATCTGCGTCCGCTCAGGACAGTGACGGCGAGTCGGGCATTCAGGAAATCATCGTTACCGCGCAGAGGCGCGAACAGAGCCTTCAGGACGTTCCGATCTCGATCAGCGCTCTCAACGAGGACATGATCACCGCGAACCGCGTTCAGGACATGCGCGACCTGAATGCAGTGGCTCCCAACCTGACCGTCCGTCAGTCCGGTGGTGCGAGTTCGCAAGCGGTCCTTTCGATGCGCGGGATCGTGACAGGCGGTGTCGCTGCCGGTTCGGACAAGGGCATCTCGATGTATCTGGACGGTGTTTACCTCCAGCCGACCCAGGGCTCGGTTTTCGAGCTTGCGGCAATCGAGCGTATCGAAGTGCTCAAGGGTCCGCAGGGTACGTTGTTCGGTCGCAATGCCACTGGCGGCGCGATTTCGGTCTGGACCCATAATCCGACCGGCGAATTCGGCGTCCATCAGGAGTTTACCTACGGCAACCTGGAACAGAAACGCAGCAAGACGATCCTCGACCTGCCCAAGTTCGGACCGTTGAGCATCAGCGGCACTTATCTGCATTCCGAGCAGCGGGGTGACACGCGCAATCTTGGTGCCGGCACCGTCTGGGATTTCAGCAGCGCGCCGGGCCGTGGCCCCGGCATCTATGCCTCGCCCAGGTATCTGGGCAACAAGAACATCGAATCCGTCCAGGTCGCGGTCGATTTCGACCTGATGGACAACCTCGACCTGATGTACAAGTTCGACTGGACCGATCAGGATTTCACGCCGAATGGCGCTGGCCTTGCACTGCTCAACGGAACGCTCGCGCTGACCTATCCGAACGGTGCAAACCGCACTCCGGTATCTCTGGAGCGCCAGGATGCGGTCAACAACGCCTTCGTCAACGTCGCCCGGCTGAGAGGTTCCGGACACAACCTGACCGCTGAATTGCAGCTCAGTGACTCGATCAAGATCAAGAACATTCTCGGCTATCGTCGAACGCGCGTTGCTGGCAACGCCCAGCTTGACGGTATGGGCGGCTTTTCGCTCCAGGGTGCGCCTTTCGTCGCGATCATTGCAGCAGGCGCAAATTTGCAGCGTCAATGGAGCGACGAGTTTCAGGTCATAATCGATAACCAGTGGTTCAACCTCACGGCGGGTTACCTGCACTTTCAGGACAAGCAGACCGCCGGGGGAAATGCGGGCATTCCCAATACTCTTTCCGCGGCCGCGCTTCAGGGCGCCGGTACGGCGGCAAACCCATTCAAGTTGCCCGTCGCCAACGGTTATCTGCCTACCGAGGTCAAATCGGTCTCGGATGCAGTTTATGCTCAGCTCGAACTGAACCTGACCGACAGGATTCACGCAGTCGGCGGCATGCGGATCACCAAGGACCGCAAGACGGGCATCGAGTACAGCTGGCTCCAGCCACGGCCCCAGACCGGAAACGTCAACCGTACGCAGTCCGGCATTGTCGATTACAGGGGTACGAAAGCCACCTACCTCGCCGGGCTCAACTTCTATCCAACCGACGACATACTGGCCTACGCAAAGTATTCGACCGGGTACATTTCCGGCGGCCAGATCGCGACCATCGCCTTCGGTCCTGAAACGGCCAAGAGCTGGGAGGCGGGCGTAAAGGCCGACCTGTTCGACCGGCGTTTCCGCACCAACCTCGCCGTGTTCGATGTGGACTACAAGAACATCGGTGTAACCACGAGCGGTCTCAATACCGGGGTTCCCAGTGCCGCACCGTTTGCCGTTGCCGTGGTGGCATCGGGCGACGCCCACGCATATGGCTTCGAGTGGGAAAACACATTGCTTCCGTTCGAAGGCCTGACGCTGACCGGCAACCTTGGCTACACGCATTTCAAGTATGACAAGGATTCGATCTTCCCCGGTTTTGTCGCGGTCAGCGGTTCTCCGGGTTATCAGGTCGCGAGCCGCCCGAGGTGGACGGCAAACGTGTCGGCGCAGTACGAAACGCCTGAGATAATCGCAGGCGGCCGTCTGGTCCTGCGCGCGGACGCCAACTACCGCAGCAGAACCCTGCTTGCGACCGACCTGACCTTCTCGAACAACGCCACGGATCCGGAAGATCCCGCAATCCGCAAGGCTGCCACCGTACCGGCAACCTGGGTGGCAAACGGACGCATCGCCCTCAAGGATATGGACATAGCCGGGGCAAAGGCGACCGTGGCTGTATGGGGGCGCAACCTTTTCGACGACAAGTCGATCAATGCCTACGTTGGCATTGGCCTCGGACCGCTGGGTTACTTTGCTTCCGCGATCTATGAGAGAGCTCGAACTTTCGGCGTCGATCTGATCTTCGATTTCTGATCGAAATGAGCCTCAAAGCCGGGGAGGCCTTTGTGACCTCCCCGCCGCGCTCTTCGCGAGCTTGCAGGTCTAGCGATCGACACATCCGCAGAAAGAGCATCGGCCAAGAGATCGAAGGACTATGCGATCAACTAGATGCAGGCAGGCCGGGGATTGAGGAGAATACAGTGAGGCACCGGTATGCCTGCGCGGCAGACAGGAAAGACAGGCAACAATGAAACGACGGATTGTTTTCGGGATTCTCGCACTCCTGGCGGTGCTTGGAGCAATCGCCTGGATAAAGCGCGTTGATCTGTTCGTTTGGCTGGCATCCTTCGCTGCGAAGCAGGAAGACCTGCCGGACTACAAGCCGGTAACCTGGCAGGAAGGGCCGGAAAATCCTGAAGCGCCGATCAGTGCGCGCGCGCCCAATATTGTCCTTATCCTGGCCGACGATCTTGGCATGAACAACATTACGGCGTTCGGCGGTGGCATCGAAAAGGGCCTTGTGCCCACTCCGAATATCGACCGGATTGCCGCTCAAGGTGCGGAATTTACGGATGGCTACGCGGGCGATGCAACCTGCGCACCTTCTCGTGCGGCCCTGCTGACTGGCCGCTATCCTTCGCGCACCGGCTTTGAATTCACGCCATCGCCGCGCGGCACCGGCCGCATCGTCGAGATGATCCAGAACGCCAACGACAAGGGGCAGCCCCGCGGATATTACAATAGCGCGGCGGCAGACAGGCTCCCCGAGATGGAGGATCAGGGGCTTCCGGGATCGGAAGTCACGCTGGCCGAAGTGCTCAAGGGCGTGGGTTACCACACCGTCCACATCGGCAAGTGGCATCTCGGCACCCGCAAGGATTTTGCTCCCAACGCGCAGGGCTTTGACGAGAGCCTGTTGCAGGAAAGCGGGCTCCATGCACCCGAAGATGCGCAGGGCATCGTCAACGCAAAACTCGATTTCGATCCGGTTGACCGGATGCTCTGGGCAACGATGCAGTTTTCGGGCTCGTTCAATGGCGGTCCCAGGTTCAAGCCCGGCGGCTATCTGACCGACTGGTGGACCGATGAGGCAGTGAAGGTCATTCACGCAAACCGGAACCGGCCGTTCTTCCTCTATTTCGCCCACTGGGCGCCACACTCGCCGTTGCAGGCTACGCAAGCCGATTATGATGCAGTCGGCGACATCAAGCCGCATCGCAAGCGTGTCTACGCCGCGATGGTGCGGGCGCTGGATCGCAGCGTCGGGCGGGTGCTCGATGCGCTCGAAAAGGATGGCCTCGACAAGAACACGATAGTCCTGTTTTCGAGCGACAACGGCGGCGCCGGCTATGTCGGCATCGACGGGCTGAACAATCCCTATCGCGGCTGGAAAGCGACCTTCTTCGAAGGCGGCGTCCGGGTGCCGTTCTTTGTGCGCTGGCCCGCCAGATTGACGGCGGGTACGAAGTTCGACCGTCCCGCTACATTCGTCGACGTCCTCCCCACGCTTGCAGCCGCCGCTGGTGCATCACTGCCGAAAGGAGTGACGATCGACGGCATCGATCTGCTCGATCCGAAGTCGAGGCGAGTCGACGATGCGATCTTCTGGCAGAGCGGATATTACAAGTCGGTCCGTCAGGGCGACTGGAAGCTCCAGGTCAACAAGCGCCCGGACAGGTCATGGCTCTACAATCTGGCCGAAGACCCAACCGAACGAGTCGACCTTGCCGACAAGAACCCGCAGAAGGTTGCCGAGCTGAAGGCATTGATTGCGAAGCATGACAAGGGCGCACGCACAGCGCTCTATCCCTTCACACTGGAAATGCCGATTCCGGTCGACAAGACCGGCGCCGACCACCTCGAGCCGGGCGACGAATATGTCTACTGGCCGAACTGACCATGCCGCACGGCAGGGTCACAACGATGCGGTTCGCGCAGCGCCATCGGCAGAACCCATGGCGCGGGAAGACATGGTGGCCGTAGCAGGCGGCGAATTCCTGATGGGGTCCGACCACCACTATGCGGAAGAAGGCCCGGCGCGGCGAGTGAGCGTCGACAGTTTCCTGATCGATCGAACGCCGGTCACCAATGCCCGGTTCGCGCGCTTCGTCGAGGCGACCGGCTATGTGACATTCGCCGAGATCGCACCCGATCCGAAAGACTATCCGGGCGCCCTGCCGGAGATGCTCAAGCCCGGCTCGCTTGTCTTCACCCCGCCGATGCGCCCGGTCGGCCTCGATAACTGGGGTGCCTGGTGGGACTTTTCGTTCGGGGCGGACTGGCGCCACCCCTGCGGCCCGGCCAGCTCGATCGACGGGCTCGAGGATCACCCGGTTGTCCACATCGCCTATGTCGATGCGGCTGCCTATGCGCAATGGGCGGGCAAGGACTTGCCGACGGAAGCGGAATGGGAATTCGCCGGTCGCGGGGGTCTCGACGGCAAGGAATACGCCTGGGGCGACGAACTCGTGCCCGGCGGCAGGCACATGGCCAATACCTGGCAAGGGCAGTTTCCGCACCAGAACACCGCGCAGGACGGCTTCGAGCGAACGTCACCAGTAGGCAGTTACCCGGCCAACGGTTTCGGCCTTCATGACATGATCGGCAACGTATGGGAGTGGACGCAGGATTTCTTCGCTCCGCGACACGATACCGGCCAGACGAGGAGTTGCTGCGTGCCGCACAATCCGCGCGGCGCCGAGCGGGATGCCAGCTTCGACCCCTGCGATCCCCAGATCCGGATTCCGCGCCGGGTGCTCAAGGGCGGGTCGCACCTGTGCGCGCCGAACTATTGCCGGCGTTACCGTCCAGCCGCCCGATACGCACAGCCCGAAGACTCCTCGACGAGCCATGTCGGATTTCGTTGTGTCGTCCGGATTCCCGCATGATCGATAGCCTGCAATGTCTGGAGCTCGCGTGTTCACGTTGAATGCAAAGTCGTTATTCGCGCTGGGAGTGGTTGCCACTACCTTGCTCCCGATTGGAGTGATGGCGCAGTCCCCCGGTACGGCGCTGCCCCCGCAGCCACAGCCTTTCCGGGGCACTATCCAGGTCGCGGTCGACCAGTCGAAGCCGGATTACCCGAAGGATGTGCGGGCACCCGAGGGTGCGCCGAACATAGTGCTGGTGATGACGGACGACGTCGGGTTCGGCGCTTCGTCCACCTTCGGCGGCCCGGTCGCCACGCCCAATCTCGATCGGCTGGCGGCAATGGGAGCGCGCTATAACCGCTTTCATACCACCGCGATCTGTTCTCCATCGCGCGCGGCGCTGCTGACAGGACGAAATGCCCATGCCGCCGGTACGGGATCGCTGCCAGAACTCGGCAACGGCTTTCCCGGCTATGTCGGCCAGATCTCGCGCCAGACTGCGACGGTGGCGCGTATCCTGCGCGACAATGGCTACAGCACGGCGATGTTTGGCAAGCACCACAATCTGCCGATGGCCGAAGCATCGGCAGCAGGGCCGTTCACGAACTGGCCGACCGGTCTCGGCTTCGACTATTTCTATGGATTCATCGAAGGCGATTCCCACCAGTTCAATCCGCGTCTCTATCGCGGTACGCAGCCTCTCGATGACGCCAGGCCGGAGGCTGGCGAGGCCCTCGATCACGCTCTGGTCAGCGATGCAATCAAGTGGATCCACAACCAGAAGGCAGGTGCTCCGGACAAGCCGTTCCTCATATATCTCGCTCCCGGCTCGATGCACGCGCCGCATCATGCACCGCAAGCCTATGTGCAGCGATATCGCGGCAAGTTCGATTCCGGATGGGACATGATGCGGCAGGCTACCCTGGCCCGGCAGAAGCGGACAGGCATTGTCCCTTCGTCCAGCGTGCTGACGCCGCGCCCGGAAGAAATTCCAGCCTGGAGCAGCCTCGCGCCCGAGCAGCAGCGCATCCAGGCGCGCGAGATGGAGGCGGCAGCAGCGGCACTTAGCTATCAGGACGCCCAGTTCGGCCGTTTGCTCGACGAATTGCAGCGCATGGGCCAGCTCGAAAACACTCTGGTCATCTTCGTCGAGGGGGACAACGGGGGCTCGGCAGAAAACGGCCCGACCGGGTCGCTCAACGAACTCGGCTGGATCGTCAATCGAATTCCCGATGATGAAATGGTCTCGCTCGCCATGCTGGACGAGATCGGTGGCCCCGAAACCTACAGCAACTATTCCGTCGGCTGGGCCTGGGCGATGAATACGCCGTTCCAGTGGAACAAGCAGATTGCATCGCATCTCGGCGGAATCCGCAATGGCCTCGTGATTGCCTGGCAGGGGCATATCGATCAGCCGGGCAAGGTGCGATCGCAGTTCGCACACCTCAATGACATCGTGCCGACCATCCTCGAGGCAAGCGGAATTACCGCTCCACAAACTGTCGACGGTATCGTGCAGAAGAAGATGGATGGAACGAGCCTTGCCTACACGTTCCGGAACCCGTCCGCGAGCGAGGCGCACACGGTTCAGTACTTCGAGCAGGTCGGCAACCGGGGCATTTACGCCAATGGCTGGTTCGCCAACACCCGGCCATTGCGCATGCCATGGAACCAGGTCGATGCAAGGCCGACGGATGTGGAGAAAGACTACACCTGGGAGCTCTATGACCTGACGAAGGATTACAGCCAGTCGAAAGATCTGGCCGCCCGCTTTCCGGACAAGCTGACCGAAATGAAGCGGCTGTTCGACGCCGAGGCGCGCGCCAACAATGTCTACCCGCTGGACGATCGCCGTGGTCCTGCGCGTACGGCGGCGCTGATAATGCGCAATCCGCCACGCGCCGACTATGTCTACTGGGGCAAGGACATCAGTGTGCTTGGTGCGGGCGCTCCGAATTTCGTGGTCCGTAACTTCTCGGTGCAGGCCGAAATATCCGTGCCGACCGGCCATGAAACGGGTGTCATTGCAGCAAACGGCAGTCGCTTCGGTGGCTGGAGTTTCTATCTCAAGGATGGGCGCCCGACCGCGTTCCATGCCTTCAGTCACGAGCTGGCGCACAAGTTCCGGGTGACTTCGTCCACCCCGCTCGCGCCGGGCAAACACCTTGTCACATTCGATTTCAGGTTCGATGCGTCACGGCCATTCTCCGGCGGAACGATGACGATTTCGGCGGATGGGTCAAAGCTGGCGGTGGGCCGCATCGAGCGCACCGTGCTTCGCCCCGCAGGCAATGGAGAGACGTTCGACATCGGCCGCGACACGGGATCGTCTGTGACTGACGACTACGTCGGACAAGGCAATTTCGCCGGCGCGATCGACAAGGTCGCGATCCATTTCGAAGCGCCGACAGGTGAGCAGAACATGCAGGGCGCGACAGCGAAACGCCCCGGACTTGCGGCTGAAGCCACGCCATCAAGCTCGGAAGATCGAAATTTGACCAATCGGGAGGGCAAGCAATGATCCGCAGTCTGGCGAGGCGATCCGCGCTGCTGGGAACGGTAGCGGTGGTGTCCGTCGCGACGTTACCGGCGCTTGCGCTGGCACAGGTTGCCGACTCTGCGCCGCAGTCCGAAGGATCAGCGCGCCCGCCAGCCGAGCAACAGCGGCGGCCTAACTTCGTCGTCTGGATGATCGATGATGCGGGTTTCTCGCAGTTGGGTTGTTACGGCGGGGTGATCGATACGCCCAATCTCGACAAACTGGCGCAGTCGGGCCTGCGCTACACCAATTTCCACACGACTCCGGTTTGCGCATCGACGCGCGCAGCTTTCCTGACGGGCCGGATGCCGCATGCGGTGGACATGGGCAATCATGCTGCCGCTGCCCTGCCATTCCCGGGATACAGAGGTCAGATTCCTGCGAATGCAGGAACGGTCGCCGAAAACCTGCGCCAGTCGGGCTATCAGACCTATGCAGTGGGCAAGTGGGATCACCTCCGGCTCACCGAAACCTCTGCTGGCGGCCCCTATACGTCATGGCCCAGCAACCAGGGCTTCGATCGATTCTATGGTTTTCTTGCCGCCGAAACCGATAATTTCAAACCTCAGCTCTGGTCGGATCACGCGCCCGCCGCTCCGGATCAGTCTGCCGGCTATCACCTCACCACCGACCTTGTCGATCACGCGATCTCCTTCATCGAGGCCCGAAATGCAGTCGGCGAGCGGCCGCCCTTTTTCCTCTACTTTGCGACCGGCGCGATCCACGCGCCGCACCATGCACCCGATGCCTATCTGGCACGATACAGAGGCAAGTTCGACGCTGGCTGGGACGCGGTGCGGGAACAGATTCTGGCGAGGCAGAAGGCACAGGGCATCGTACCGGCGAATACCACCCTGGCCGATCGTCCGGAAGGCATGCCGGCCTGGAACACGCTGTCTGCGGACCAGAAGAAAGTCTATGCGCGAGCGATGGAGGCAGCTGCGGCGCAGCTAACCCATGCCGATGCCGAGTTCGGGCGGCTCCTTGCCGAACTCAAACACGCGGGCGAACTCGAAAACACGGTCGTCATCGTGCTTTCCGACAACGGCGCGAGCGCGGAAGGATCGCCCGAGGGGGCCTATAGTCATGGCCTCGTGCCGAAAGGGCAGTTCCCGACGCTCGCCGACAACCTGCCGCATGTGGCAGACTGGGGTACGCACAAGACCTCGCCGCACTATCCGCTTGGCTGGGCCGTCGCGGGCAACACGCCGTTCCGATACTACAAGAACACGCCTTACGAAGGGGGGACGAGAGTTCCGCTCATCATGGCCTGGGGAAGTGGTCTGAAAGCACCGGGACAGCTTCGCGGCCAGTACTCTTTCGTTGCTGATCTCGCTCCGACGATACTCGAGATGGCCGGGGTCAGACCGGCTCGCTACGTCAACAACACCGAGCAGAGCCCGATGCAGGGCACAAGCATGACCTACACGTTCACTGGCGCCAGTGTGCCAACTGCGCGGCCACTGCAGTATTACGAAATCAACGGCAGCAGGGCGATCTGGCGCGATGGCTGGAAGGCCGTTTCCGAACACAATGTGGAGACCTGGAAATTCAGCAAGAGCAAGCCATTCGAGAAGGACAACTGGCAGCTCTACAACCTCGATGCCGAGCTTAACGAGATGACCGACCTGTCCTCGGCCCGACCCGAAATCCTATCCTCGCTGAAGACGGCATTCGATGGCGAGGCTGCCAAATACAACATTTATCCCTTGCACGAGGGCGCCGATGGCATGGCCGAAGTGATGAAGCGCACGCGCGCCGCCTTCATGCAGCGGCGCGGCTATTGGTCGTATCCTGAACCGATCGAACGGGTCAGCCCGACCAATGCGCCGCCAATCGCTCGCGTGCCGTTCACGATGACCGCACAGGCGCAGGTCAATTCCGACCGCGCGACCGGGCCGGTGTTCGTTGTGGGCGGCGAGCATGGAGGAATTTCGCTTGGTCTGCGTGAGGGGCGGATGGTGTTCAGCTATCGCGCGACAGACCTCTCCCTTACGGAAACAGTGTCGCAGTCCCGTGTACCTGCAGGCAAGCACGAACTGTCGCTGACCATTCGCCCGAGCGAAGGGAAGCAGCACATCGAACTGGCCATGGACGGAAGTGTGATCGGAATGGGCGAGTATGCCGGTCAATTCGACGCATCGTTTCCGATGAACGAGTATTTCAGCATCGGCTTCCAGCCCGGATCGGGACCATCGCCCCTGTCCAGGCAGTATGCGCGATTCCCCGGTACCCTATCCGATATCAATTTCGACTTTCGGGGAGCAATGGCAGCGAAGCCGCGGTGACGTCTCGTTGAGGTTGATGAGTCCGGAATCGGTTGTACCCGTGCGAAGAACGCATGCGAAATTGACTGCACCCTATTCTTGTCGCTTCTCCAATAGTGGTGAGCGAAACTCGGTGTCGACAAGGCCATCACACAGCGAATTGTAGCTGGCCGGAATATGCCGAAGATTCAGAAGATTACCGGCGACGAGGGGCGGGTCATGGCCAGGCGCCAAGTCCATTTGCCGGGCGAGCAAATCGACACTGCAATTGCCGCACCTGCGACGAACCTGTCTGGCGCGCTTGCACCGGAACCATACGCGTCGAACGATGCTGATCGGCATGGAGCGATACTGGGTATCGAAATAATTGGAGGTGTGGGCACGACCGTGATCACCGGTCTCACGCCTGTTTCGCCTGATAATTCCTGTTTTTCGGCTGAATATCAGGTGGTCTCAGTGGTCAGGCTGAGACAATGCACTGAAATTGAGTGCGATATCGCCATATTGCGGTGATCAAACTGCGGGTGGAAAACAGGTCAGGAACAGGGCAATAACAGGCCGGATTTCGAGCAGATCATGCCAAACACCGAACCTGAAACTCCAGTCAAACTGGTTCTCGACACATCGAAGCTGGAACCATGGGAAATCGCCGCCCTGCTCGATACGCTGTTGGCCTATCCGCATGCCAAATTGAAACGGCTACAGGACGTCGTCACGTCGCGGTGTGCAGCGCAAATCCGTGAAACGATTGCGTATGATCCTGACCGGCGAAAGGAACTGCTGGAACGATACCCTGCCTATAATCCGGCACGGTCGAGGACGTCGACTGGTCGTATGCACGAAGATCACAAAAACGCGCAGCGCGCCGGAGCCGTCTTTCTCGCGATGATAAAGGACACGGCAAAAGGTGCGCCACCTAAATTTTACGGCATGCCTGCCAAGGCAACGCTTGATTTTCTTGTCGCGTAGTATTGGTCGGATGTGCGGCAGCCAGGTGACGCAGAGGACAATTACAGTTCCTGGATTCATTCCATTGAGCATCGGGAGGTTCGCAGACGATACCCGGTGGCGCATCTGTGCGCGGCTCTCGCATCGCTGGCAAATGAACGACACAAAGAAGGCCGGGACGACAAATATGACTATCAAGACCTGGATTTTCTCAGGCGCTGGGTGACGCTCGCCCTCGAGGCCGCCGGCCATATCCGCAACACGCCCGGCCTCCAAAATATGGCTTCGAAGCTGATCCAAATTCGCTGGATCGAGCCCGAACAAGTTTCTGCACCTCCACACGCCAGCTGATCCGGTATCTATGGGCGGCTCCTTCAACAATGAGGAGCATACCCATGAAACCGTCACTACAGCTTGCCAGACATACAATCGAATATTTGCCGATCGACGAGATCCGTCCTGATCCGCGCAATCCACGTGCGCATTCCAAACGGCACATACGGATTCTCGCGAAAAGCATCGCCGAGTTCAATTTCAACGTGCCCGTCCTGATCGACGACAGCGGACAGCTGGTTACCGGACACGGCCGCCACCAGGCAATGTTGCTTCTCGGCATGACCGAGATTGCTGCCATCCGCCTCAAGCACCTCAGTGACGAGCAGCGCCGGGCTTTCATGGTTGCGGACAACCGACTCCATGATCTCAGCAGCTGGAACCGCGACAATCTCGCCTCGATCTTGCTCGAACTCGCCGAAGCCGATCTTGACTTCGACATCGAGCTGACCGGCTTTTCGGTCGGCGAGATCGACCTCATGGTGATGTCGCCGGAAGATGAACAGGATCGCGACGAGGCATTGCCCGAATCCGGCCCGGCCGTTGCGACAGAAGGGGAGCTTTGGCACCTGGGCGACCATCGCCTGCTCTGCGCAGACGCGCTGCGCCTGCCGTCCTATCGCACCCTGATGGAAGAAGAACAGGCCGAAGTCGTTGCAACCGACCCGCCCTACAATGTTCCCATCGACGGGCATGTGAGTGGCCTTGGAAAGATCCGTCACCGCTCGTTCGTCCAGGGCGCGGGCGAGATGAGCGAGGCAGAGTTCATCGCCTTTCTCGAAGGCGCGATGCGCAATGCGGCGGAATTCTCCCGGGATGGGTCGCTGCACTACTGGGCAATGGACTGGCGCCATCTTCATGAGCTCACCATGGCAGCCCGCGGCGTCTACGATGAACAGGTCAACCTTTGTGTCTGGGCAAAGACCGGTGCCGGCATGGGCTCGCTGTACCGCAGCCAGCATGAACTGTTCGGTGTCTGGCGCAAGGGCCGGGTCAGGCACCGCAATAACGTCCAGCTCGGTCGCTTCGGGCGGTCGCGCTCGAACGTCTGGTCCTACCCGGGTGCCAACAGCTTCAGCAAGGCGAGCGACGAAGGCAATCTCCTCGCCCTCCATCCCACAGTGAAGCCGGTGGCGCTCATCGCCGATATCCTGCTCGACTGCACGAAGCGCGGCGATATTGTGCTCGATCCCTTCCTCGGCAGCGGTTCGACGATCATTGCTGCCGAGAAGGTCGGCAGGCGGGCCCGGGGCCTCGAACTCGATCCGCTCTATGTCGACACGATCATCCGGCGCTGGCAACGCTGGACGGGCGAGCAGGCAAGGCGCAGTGACGGCGCGCAGTTCGATGACCTCACAGCTGCTGCCTGCTTTTCCGGGGAATAGACTCGCCTCACGCAGGTTTCTGCACCTGGCCCACACCTGCACGTTCAATCATGACTCCAGTGCGGCATCCCGCCGCACCGGAGTTTTGTCATGTCAGATGTCGAGCGCGCAGAGCGCGGCCGCTTTCCGAAGGGCAGGAGCGGTAATCCGAAAGGCCGCCCTCGCAAGGATCGGACCGTCAGTTCGGCGATCCTTGAGGCGGCGAATGCCACAGTAACGGTAACCGAGAACGGAAAGCGCCGGAAAATCCGGAAGGTGAAGGCCAGCGCCACCCAGATCGCCAACAAGGGGGCAGCAGGCGACCTCCGCGCGGGCAAGCTGATGCTTGAAATGGCCGCGAAGGCCGAAGCCGCAGAAAAGGCCGCTGCTCCCGTCGATGTGCCCCTGGCGCAAAGCGATCAGGAAATCGTCGAAGCCTTTCTTGCGGATTTCCTCAAGCACATCGAGGAGAACGGGCAATGATCCCTGAATACATGCAACACTTCCATCGGAAAAAGGTCACCTACAGGGAGTTCGATGCGCTCACCCGGCTCCATTTTGCCGTCTTCGTCCAGCGCGTCTTCGCCGAACTCAATCCCGGCGTCAGCTATCTCGACAACTTTCACATCCATGTGATCAACGAGGCGCTGGAAGACCTGCGGCGTGGCGATGAACGGCGTCTGGCCGTTGCCATGCCGCCCCGCAGCCTCAAATCAATCATCATCTCGGTCGCGTGGGTTGCTTGGCTGCTAGGGCACGATCCGGGGCAGAAGATTATCTGCGTCAGCTATAGCCAGGAACTTGCCGACAAGTTGGCGAGTGACTGCCGGCAGGTGATGCAGTCCGACTGGTACCAGCGGCTGTTCCCGAAGACCCGGCTGCGGCAGGGACGCCAGTCGCTGGCGAATTTCGAGACCACTGCCGGCGGCGGTCGGTTTTCTACCTCGACCGGGGGTACTCTGACCGGCTTCGGCGCCGAATGGATCATTCTCGATGATCCGATGAAGCCGTCCGAGGCCCTGTCCGATACCGAGCGCAACACCGCCAACAACTGGATTCAGCACACGCTGTTCACCCGCCTCAATGACAAACGCACGGGCCGGATCGTGCTGGTCATGCAGCGGCTGCACCTCGATGATGCCATCGGCAATCTCGAGGAGAAGGCACCCGGCACCTTCCGTCTGCTCTCATTTCCGGCCATCGCACTCGAAGACGAAGTCCACGATTATGCGACGCCGTTTGGAAGGCTCCGTCACCTGCGCAAGGAAGGCGAAGCGCTCCATCCCGAACGTGAACCGCTCGAGGTGCTGGAAGAGCAGCGCAGGCTGCTGGGCAGCATGTACTTCTCGGCACAATACCTGCAGGCGCCGGTTCCGGTCGAAGGCAATCTCGTCAAGCGGGCCTGGTTCCGGGATTATCAGCCCTTCGAGATCGAGCATCCCGACCGTATTATCCAGTCATGGGATACCGCCTCCAAGGCGGGTCAGGTGAACGACTACAGCGTTTGCACGACATGGGCGGCGAAGGGCGACCGCTATTACCTGCTCGATGTTCATCGCGAGCGCCTGGAGTTTCCGGCTCTCAAATATCGTGTGGTCGACCAAGCAGACCGGTTCAAGGCCGATCTGGTCCTGATCGAGGACAAGGGCTCCGGCGAAGGGCTCTTGCAGGTACTGCGCGCTGAAGGCTTCGGCAAATGCCGTCCCGTCCTGCCCGAGCGCGACAAGGCAAGCCGCTTCGTCACCGCCTCGGCCATGATCGAGGAGGGGCGGGTCTATCTGCCCCATTCCGCAGCCTGGCTGGATGTCTACCTCGACGAGCTTTGCGGCTTTCCCGGCATGCGCCATGACGATCAGGTCGATTCCACCTCGCAGGCGCTCAATTTCCTGCTCGAGGAAGGCAATCCGGGTGGGATCTTTCACTATTATCGCCAGGAGCACGAGAAGCGCGAGGCTTGGCACAAGGATCGCACGGTCAAAATGCGCGCGCCTCGCGGCGTCAGCCATTTCTATGGCATCGATGGCACCTGCTATCCGGTTGGCGCCGACAGGATCCTCTGGCTGACCGAGCAGGATGCCGCCGGAGCCATGGCGGCTGGATTTGTCCGTCTGCCTCCCGATCGCTGACCTAAGCCAGCAGATCCGAAGCGGTCACGCCGAGCGGCTTGGCAAGCTTCTCGACGACTGTGATGGTCGGGTTTCGTGCCCCGCGCTCGATGTCGGAGACATAGGTGCGATGAATGTCAGCACGGTCGGCGAAGTCTTCCTGGCTCCAGCCTTTCTCGGTGCGCAGGCGGCGCAAATTTCGGGCAAGGCGCTGGCGGACGTCCATGCCCGCCATGAACGCGCCTGCAGACAATCGATCTACAGACAATGAGTGACAATACGCTTGACTTCCCCGGTTCTTCGAGCATCAGCGATGTCACTTATCGTATGCAGAGAACTTCATGGACGCGTTCGAACAACTGGCCGCCGATATCTTCTGGGAAGAAGGGTACTGGGTTCGCAACAGCTTCAAGGTCGAGCTGACGCGGGAAGAGAAGGTCTGGATCGGCAGGCGTTCCTCGCCCCGCTGGGAAATCGACCTGATCGCCTGGCACGCGGCCCGGAACGAGCTGCTGGCGCTAGAATGCAAGAGCTATCTCGACTCCGGTGGTGTCCATGCAGCGCACTTTCAGCCGGGCTCACGTTACGCGCATCGCTACAAGCTTTTCCATGATCCGGTGCTGCGCGACACCGTGCTCGGGCGCCTGAGACTCCAGTGTATCGAGCGCGGCCTTTGCCCCGCCGACGCGGGCGTTCGGCTCGGCCTGATCTGCGGGCATGTCACCGGTCACAACGCCCGGCTGCTTGATGAAATCTTCGAGGCGAATGACTGGCTGCTATTCGGGCCCGAATGGCTTTGCAGTCACCTGAGTCGGATGGCGGAAGGCTCCTACGAGAACACCACCGCTGCCGTTGTCGCAAAGCTCCTGCTGCGTTCGCGCGCGCCGGAAGCTGGACTAGCTACCCCGATTCAAAAGCAAACTTCGAACTGACAGTATCCTACACGAAGGATAGGCTCCGATGACGATCATCCGACCCTTGGCATAGACTTGAATGGCGGAATTGCCAATGCACGGAAGCTGCACCTAGCCGGCGCACTACGGCATGCCTTCCGATGTGTTTTGTCCCGCCTTCAGGCCTATGCATTAAGAGGTGACCCATCCGGAGGTTTGTTCCGACATGAAAGCTGCCTCCGGGTACGTTACATCTGGGTACGTGCCGCGCTCTTCGTATCGTATGGCAGAGCGCTGGCGCTTGAACTTTCAACTCAAGTCGCGCTTCATCGCGCTGACTTGTCTGCGATAATCGCTTGGTGTCATCCCAGCCAAGCGGCGGAAGACCGTTGCAAAATAGGCCGGACTGCGAAATCCAAGACGGCTGGCTATCTCCATCGAGCTCAACTCGTCACGGCCAAGCAGAAGTTTGGCGTCCTTCAGGCGCTCCCTCGCGATGTACTTGTGCATCGACCAGCCGGTGGATATCTTGAAATTGCGCATCAGGTGCCTCTGGCTGATGCCGCAAAGGTCAGCGAGATCGTCGATCGTAGGGTACCCGATCTCGATTCCTGCCTGAATGCGCTCCTGAACCCGTCGAAGCTGCCATGGCGCTAGTCCGTGTCCGATCGCTCCATCCGTGCCGATGCGGTCGAGATGCCGGGCATAGCGCGCCATCTCGACCAGGATCATTGTGCATGCAGCTTCTATGACCATCTCGTGCGCGAAGTCCGGCTGTGTCAGCTCGGCGACGATTTCCTGCATGAGCAATTCGAGCCGCCGATTCCTGATCGCAACTAGCGCGTCGGTATGCACCTCCCAGTGCTCCGCCTTGATCCCAGCTATTTGCTCGAAATGCTCGCGCTCGAAAAGGCAGTCGAGCATCCGGAAGGGGCCATCGAACGGATAGAGCCTGACGGGGTGTTCGGGCGGCAGGAAGGCAACGGACTGCACACGCGGGAATGCCTCGCGCGCGTTGACGTTGCCGATCCGTATCGGCGAGTGGTCTTCGGAAAGTCGCTGGCAGATATGATAGTGCGACTCTGCCCGATTAATGTCCGTTACGTCCTTTCATTCGACGGTGGCCAGATGCACTGTCACGTTCGGCAGGACAAGTTCCTGTTCAACTACGAGTTCCATTTCACAGCAGCGGCCTTCTCTCCAGTTTCCGGTCTGTGCCGGACCATCAGCCCCACATAATGCACTCGTGGGGGTGTTTGAATGCAGTCTGTGCATCGCAACGCGATCGGCGTGCAAGCCGCAACCGCGCCGGGGGCTTTCACTTTAGTGCCCAATCTTCGCATTCGATGCGCGAATTTGCTGTCTGAGGGCGTGGCACTGTTGATTTCCGCTGAGAGTTG
>JAGREN010000166.1 GCA_020446505.1 Novosphingobium sp.
TCCGCGGTGACGATCACCTCAACAACGCGTTTCGCCAGCTTCCGATCATCCGCGCGATGGACGCGATCGAGGGCGGTTGGCCGGAGCCGGTCTATGCCCACATTCCGCTGATCCACGGCGCGGACGGCGCCAAGCTGTCCAAGCGGCACGGTGCGCTGGGTGTCGAAGCCTATCGCGACGACATGGGCATCCTGCCCGAGGCGCTGTTCAACTATCTGCTGCGGCTTGGCTGGGGCTACGGTGACGAGGAAGTCATCAGCCGCGACAAGGCCGTCGAACTGTTCGACATTGCCGGGATCGGCAAGTCGCCTTCGCGTTTCGACCTTGCAAAGCTCCAGAACCTCAATGGCATCTACCTGCGCGAGGCGGACGATATGCGGCTTGCCGCTCTCGTTGCCGAGCGAATGGAGGGCGCGACCGACATCGACCTGCTGACGCGGGCCATGCCGGTGCTCAAGGTACGCGCCAAGGATATTGACGAGATCGCCGCCGGTGCTGCCTTCCTGTTCGCAAAGCGCCCACTGGAAATGACAGAGAAGGCCGAAAGCCTGCTCGACGAGGAAGCGCGCGGACGCCTTGGTCTCGTCCATGAGCGGCTCGCGGCGCATGGTGACTGGACAATCGAGGCTCTGGAAGGCACCGTTAAGGCGCTGGCCGAGGAACTCGGCCTTGGCCTCGGCAAGCTTGCGCAGCCATTGCGCGCGGCGCTGACGGGTCAGACGACCTCGCCGGGGATATTCGATGTTCTGGTTCTGCTCGGACGGGACGAGAGCCTTGCGCGCATCGGCGCGCAGGCCCGCGCGTCCGCCGGATCGTGATTACACAGGGAGTAACGCAAAGTGGGTGAACAGGCGAAATTGAGCGCGGGCGGCAAGGATACCGAATTTGCCGTGATGCAAGGCAGCGTCGGGCCGGACGTGATCGATATCCGCAAGCTCTACGGCGATACCGGCATGTTTACTTTCGACCCCGGCTTCACCTCGACCGCCAGTTGCGAGAGCGCCCTCACCTATATCGACGGCGACGAAGGCGTGCTGCTTCACCGCGGCTATCCGATCGGCCAGCTTGCCGAGCAGTCGAGCTTCATGGAAGTGTCCTACCTGCTGCTGAATGGCGAACTGCCTTCGAAGAGCGAGCTGGACGATTTCAGCTTCACGATCAGCCGCCACACCATGCTGCACGAGCAATTGCGCACGTTCTATCAGGGTTTCCGCCGCGATGCGCACCCGATGGCGATCATGTGCGGCGTGGTCGGCGCACTCTCCGCATTCTACCATGACAGCACCGACATCGCCGACCCTGAACAGCGCAAGATCGCCAGCCATCGCCTGATCGCCAAGATGCCGACCATCGCGGCAATGGCTTTCAAATATGCGGTCGGCCAGCCGTTTCTCTATCCCGACAACTCGCTGAGCTATACCGGCAATTTCCTGCGCATGACCTTCGGCGTTCCGGCTGAGCCCTACGAGGTGGTCCCGGCAGTCGAAAAGGCGATGGACCGCATCTTCATCCTGCATGCCGACCATGAACAGAACGCCTCGACCTCAACCGTGCGGCTTGCCGGTTCATCGGGCGCCAACCCTTTCGCCTGCATCGCTGCGGGTATCGCCTGCCTGTGGGGTCCGGCCCATGGCGGCGCCAACGAGGCCGCACTCAACATGCTGCGCGAGATCGGCACGCCCGACAAGATCCCGCACTATATCGAGCGCGCCAAGGACAAGAACGACCC
>JAGREN010000035.1 GCA_020446505.1 Novosphingobium sp.
ACGAACATCTCGACGAAGTCCGAACCGGAAATGGTGAAGAACGGCACGCCCGCCTCGCCCGCAATGGCGCGGGCCAGCAGGGTCTTGCCGGTACCCGGCGAGCCGACCAGCAGCGCGCCCTTGGGAATCTGTCCGCCAAGTTTCGAAAAGCGGCCCGGATCGCGCAGGAATTCGACGATCTCCTGAAGTTCCTCGCGCGCCTCGTCGATGCCGGCGACGTCGTCGAAGGTTACGCGTCCCTGCCGCTGGGTGAGCAGCTTGGCCTTGCTCTTGCCAAAGCCCATCGCGCCGGACCCGCCGCCCTTCTGCACCTGACGCAAGGCGAAGAACGCGATGCCGAGGATCAGCACGAACGGCAGCGCCTGGATCAGGATGTAGAGCAGCAGGTTAGGTTCTTCGCGCGCCTTGCCAGCGTATTTCACGCCGTTCTTCTGAAGCAGTTCGGTGAGGCCCGGATCGCCCGGCACGGGAATGGTCGAGAACGTGTCGCCGTTCTTGAACTTGCCGACGATGCGATCCTCGGCGATCTGCACTTCGGCCACGCGCCCTTCGGCCACGCTGTCGCGAAATTCGGAATAGCGCACCGCGGTGCCGCTTTCGGTCTGCGCGCCGAACATCGAGACGACCATGAGCAGGGCAAGGAAGATTCCGCCCCACACCAGCAGGCTCTTGAGCCATGGATTGCCGCTCGGCTGTTCGTCGTTCATCGGTATCGCGATCCCGTTTGCATGTGCCGCTATATCTAGGTGCAAACCGATGAATGGCAAGTTATGACCGGTCCACCAAATGCCGCCGTGCGGCAGATTGCATGGGAGATGAAAGAATGCCTGTTTCCACCGACGACTACGTTGCCGTTACGGATATGTATGCCCGCTATAACTGGGCCGTCGACGAAGGCGATGCCGATGGCTGGGCCGATTGCTTCACCGAAGACGGCGAATTCAACGGTGCGCTCCCGGACAACCCCAAGGGCCGCGAACAGCTTCGCCAGGTGCCGATCGCTTCGGGCAAGCCGAGCGGGCCGATGCGCCACATGATCCAGAACATGTATTGCGACTATGGCGCGGACAAGGACACGATCATCGCGAAGTTCTACAACGCGGTCAGCTTCTGGGACGGCGAAGGCAAGTGGTTCGTCTGCGCGCTCGTGACGGCAACGCTGGTGCGCAGCGGCGATAGCTGGAAGATCAAGCAGGCCAACAATATCATGTTGCCCAAACCGGCCTGATTACGTCCTTTCGAGGAGATGGGCACGCACCGCTTCCAGATCGGAAGCGGTGAAGCCCATGTCGGCGAGATAGTTCTCTGCCGAACCGTATTGCTCGGTAAGTCCGTCGAGGAAGGCGGCAATGAACGAGGGCCGCGCCGAGGAGAACACGGCAAGCACCTCGCGCTTCATCAGGGCGAACTTCTGGTACTTCGGATCGGGGTTCGGCTTTGCGCCCTCGCTCCGGCTCGTCGGTGGCTTGTAGGCGCGCTGGGTCAGCAGGAAGTCCGAGACGATGTGCTCGCGCGGCACGCCCAGCACCGACAGGATCAGCGCCGCGCCGCCGCCGGTCCGGTCCTTGCCCGCCGTGCAGTGGATGACAGCAGGCACCGCCCCTGATGCCAGCCGCCGGAACATTTCCGCATAGGCCTCGGCCTGCTGCTCGGGCAGCCTGCGAAAGCCTGCTTCGAGCACTTTCTCCGCATCGCGCTCGGTACCCAGCTGCTCCGGATCGATCTGCGACCAGTTGCCGAACGTCTCGTTGTGCGAGCGCCGCCAGTAGCCTTGGCCCAGCCCCATGCCCCATTCGTTGGGCTCGTGGGCGTGTTCGGACTCGGTGCGGAAGTCGATCACCGTCCTGATTCCGCGCCCGGCAAGGTGCTCCCGGTCCGCCTCGGTCAGGCGGGTCATGGTTCCCGAACGGAACAGGTGGCCCCACTTCACGCGCCGCCCGTCCGCCGTGGGATAGCCGCCCATGTCGCGAAAGTTCACGCCGCCTTCGAGCGGCAGCAGGCGCTTCGCCAGATCCTCGTCAACAATATCCGTCATGCGTTGAGCCCGCCGTTGATCGAGATAACCTGCCCGGTCATCTTCGCAGCCTTGTCGCTGCACAGGAACACCACGGTCGGCGCGATGTCTTCGGGGTAGGGCAGGCCGAGCCCTGCCCGCCGCCGGGCCGTTTCCATGCGCTTGGGGCCAATCCGGGCGACGATGTCGCTGCCCTCGACATAGCTGACCGAGACGACATGGGCGCGCACGCCATCGCGTCCTGCCTCGCGCGAAAGGTTGCGGATAAAGCCGATGCAGGCGGCCCGCGCCGGACCAGTGCCGGTCTGGTGCGGGGCGGCGAAGATTCCGGCATCGGCTACGAACGATATGATCGTACCGCCGCGCACTTTCAGGTGCGGGTAGGCAGCGTGCGAGAGCCGCAGCAGCCAGCCGGTCGTCACATCATAGAACGGCGTGAAAGCGGCAGGGTCGGTATCCTGGAACAGGCCGGTGATCCCCGGCACGCCCGATGCCACGCTATCGACCACGGCATCGATGCGCCCGAACCGCTCTGCCACCTCGGCAACCAGCGTGGTCGCGCAATCGGGCGCGTGAACATCCGCCTCGAAACATTCGACCGTGCCGAGCTTGCCAAGCTCCACTTCGAGCGCGGCCAGCTTTTCCGGCGTCTTTCCCTGCAAGGCGACGGCCCAGCCCTGTGCCAGCGCCTCTCGCGCGCAGGCCTGGCCGATGGAGCCGCTGCCCCCGGCAATCAGCATTACCGGCTGATCAATCATAGTCGTAATCCCTCTGCTCGCCTCTCGCGAGATCGCTGAACTTGGTGAACTCGCTCTCGAAGCGAAGCTGGACCATGCCGGTCGAGCCGTGACGCTGCTTGGCGACAATCACAGCCGCCTTGTTCACTAACTGCTCGTGTTGTTCTTCCCATTGCTGGTATTTCGCAATCACGTCCGCGCTGCTCGTCCCGTCCGGCACCTGAGGCCTAATCGCGTCGTGGTAATACTCCTCGCGGAAGATGAACCAGACCATGTCGGCATCCTGCTCGATCGAGCCCGATTCACGCAGGTCGGAGAGCATCGGGCGCTTGTCCTCGCGGCTTTCGACCGCGCGGCTGAGCTGAGAGAGCGCGATTACCGGCACGCTCAGTTCCTTGGCCAAAGTCTTGAGGCCGCGGCTGATCTCGGAAATCTCGTTGACGCGATTGTCGTTGGCGCGGCTGGAGCCTTGCAGGAGTTGGAGGTAGTCGACGACGATCAGCCCGATGTCGTGGCGGCGCTTCAAGCGGCGCGCGCGGGTGCGCAAGGCAGCGATGGAAAGTGCCGGCGTGTCGTCGATATAGAGCGGCAGTTCGGCAAGCCGCTGGCTGGCGAAAGAAAGCTGCTGAAAATCTTCGCGACTGATTCGGCCCATGCGCAGCTTTTCCGAACTGATCCGCGACTGCTCCGCAAGGATACGGGTCGCGAGCTGGTCGGCGCTCATTTCGAGGCTGAAAAACGCCGTCGCCGCGCCCACCGATTCCTCGCGAGCAATGCCATCGTTGAGATCGCGGCGCAGGCGTTCGGCGGCGCTGAAAGCGATGTTGGTGGCAAGCGAGGTCTTGCCCATGCCGGGGCGCCCGGCGAGGATGATGAGGTCGGAATCGTGCAGGCCGCCGATCTTCTCGTTGAGGTCGGACAGGCCGGTGGTCTTGCCCGAAATATGGCCACCCGAATCGAGCGCGCGCTGGATTTGCTGGATCGCGGTCTGGGTCGCGCGCCCGAAGCTCTGCGCCTCGTTCTGGCCTGCCGCACCTTCGGCCACCTTGTAGAGCGCAGCCTCGGCATGTTCGATCTGTTCGAGCGGCTCGACCGATTCGCTCGTGTCCATGGCCGATTCGACCAGCCCGCGACCGACCGCGATCAGCTCGCGCAGCAGGGCAAGGTCGTATATCTGCGAGGCCAGTTCGCGCGGGGCAAGCAGGCCCTGTCCGTCAGCGGTAAGCCGCGCCAGATAGGCGACGCCGCCCAGTTCCTTGAGCGCCTCGTCCGCCTCGAAATAGGGCTTCAGGGTGACGGGCGTGACCACCGCCTTGCGATCGAGCAATTGCAGCACCCGCTCGTAGATGCGCCCATGCACTGGCTCGAAGAAGTGTGCAGGCACGAGCGCAACAGGCATTTCCTCGATCACCCGGTTGTCGATCAGCACGGCACCGAGAAACGCCGCCTCCGCCTCCACATTGGCGGGAAGCGAGCGGATCGCACCGTCATTGGCGCTGTCGGCAGCGCTACGGATCAGGAGGTCTTGGGGCAGCATGGTGCGCCATCAATGCGCGCCAGCGCTGGCCTCGGCAAGCGGCTTTCTCGACGGAATTATTCCACAGCATGTGGATGGAGCCCGAAACACTTGCTCGACGGCGCGTCGCTTCGCTAAAGCCCCCCGGTGTCCGATCCGCGCATCATAGATATCGAGCTCGACGAAGCGACGATCCTGTGGCGCAATGCCGATATCGAACAGGAACGGCGGATCGCGATCTACGACCTGATCGAGGAAAACACGTTCAAGCCGCTGCGTGCATGGAACGCAGGCTACACCGGCCCCTATCGCCTCAAGCTGGCGGTCAGCGACGGGCGGCTGGCGATGGACATCTCTGACGAGCAGCAGAACCCCCTTGAAAGCCTGCTGCTTGGCCTCGGCCGGTTCCGCCGCCCGATCCGCGAATACTTCGCTATCTGCGAAAGCTACTACCAGGCGATCCGCAAGGCGACGGCGCAGGAGATCGAAACGATCGACATGGCCCGGCGCGGTGTCCACGATACGGCAGCCGAACTGCTGATCGAGCGGCTGGAAGGCAAGGTCGAAACCGACTTCGCCACGGCACGGCGGCTGTTCACCCTGATCTGCGTCCTGCATATCAGGGGCTGAGAGGAAGCAAGGGGCACCGATGGCTGCACGGCGGAGCAAGACGCGGGCGCGGCTCGCAGGCGCACTGCTGCTGTTGGCGCTGCTGGGCGGCGGAGTCGGCTGGTGGCAATTCCATCACTGGACGCCGGGGCGGGACAGCTTTCCCTTGCAGGGTGTCGAGATCGGCGCCGAAGACGGCGCGGTCGACTGGAAGGCGCTCAAGGCCACGGGCGCGGATTTTGCCTATATCGATGCGAGCGCAAGCGCCTTTGCCCGCGACCCGGCCTTTTCGCGCAATCTCAAGGAAGCGCGTGCCGCAGGCTTGAAGGTCGGCGCGGTCCACCGCTACGATCCCTGCCAGCCGGGAGACAGGCAGGCCGCCAATTTCGTCGTGGTCGTACCGCGCGACGAGGCCATGCTGCCGACGGCAGTCGAGCTGCACGGCTCGGCCGACGATTGCCCGGTTGCCACCAGCGATGCGGAGGTCGAGAGCGAACTGATGACATTCCTCAACCAGGTCGAGACCCACATGGGCAAGCACACCCTGCTCAAGCTCGGGCCGGACTTCGAGGCGCGGCATCACATGGCCGCCAAGATCGAGCGCAATCTGTGGCTGGAACGCGACCTGTTGCAGCCTGACTATGCAGGACGGCCGTGGACGCTGTGGACCGCCAATTCCGGGCTTGCCAGCGACCATGTCGCCGACCGGCTGCGCTGGGTGGTGGCACGGCCATGAGTTCGGCGCGCGATACGTTGCTGGCGGCGGCGCGCGATGCGGCGAATTCGGCCTATGCCCCCTATTCGCAGTTTCAGGTCGGCGCGGCGCTGGCTTTCGACGATGGCATGGTCGTGACCGGAGCGAACGTAGAGAACGCGAGCTACGGCCTGTCGCTCTGCGCAGAAGTCGTGGCGCTTTCCAGGGCAATGAACGAGGGGCGGCGCGGCGGCCTTGTGGCCGTGGCAGTTGCCGGCCTTGCTGCGGGCGAAGATGCGGTCATGCCATGCGGGCGCTGCCGCCAGATGTTGAGCGAGATGGCGCAGCTTGGCGGCACCGATCCGCTGGTCTGGTCGGGGAGTGGCGACAAGGCTGTCGAAGTCAGCCTGTCCGCCCTGCTGCCCTTCGCTTTCGGGCCTGACAGTTTGCGGGAAGGCTAGGCTTCGTCCAGCCATTCCAGCAGCGCGCCGAGGCAATCGCGCCCCAGCCGCATCGATCGTTCCGGACTCCAGCCCTGCCGCTGGCAAGGCGCCGCGTTATGATCCTTGAACGGCATCTCCAGCGTCATCGCCACGGCACCGAAGCGCTGCGCCACATGGTTGGTGGCCATGGTGAGGTTGCCCTTGCCCGCAGGCGCCACCGGATAGCCGAGCGCGGTCTGGAAATCGGGCGTGCGCCTGTCGAGGATCGCCTTGTAGCGTTCGTAGCCCTCGATCTGGCCGGGACGCAGATCGGGAATGCCCTCGAAGCCTGCCAGGAACGTGCCGGGAATCGCCTCGTCGCCGTGGACGTCCATGAAGAAGTCGACTCCGCTCGCATCCATCGCATTGCGGATGGCCAAAACCTCGGGCGACTTGTCGGTGCTCGGCTCGGCCCATTCGCGGTTGAGGTTGGTTCCTGCGGCATTGGTGCGCAGGTGACCGCGAAACGAACCGTCGGGGTTGGCATGGGGCACGATGTGGAACCGGCACCGGCGACGCAGCTCGCGCGAGAGCGAATCGGTGGGATCGGTCAGGGCTTCCAGCGCGCCTTCCATCCACCACTCCGCCATCGATTCGCCGGGGTGCTGGCGAGCGATCAGCCACACGACCTTCGCGCCGCTGCCCATGGTCAGGCAGTCGATCGGGCGACCGTCGAGGCTCTGGCCGAGCACGGAGTGGCTGACCCCGCCACGCGCCGCGATCCGCGAAACGAGGTCGTGATGGCGTTCGAGCGAATAGGGCGCGAAATAGGCGAACCAGGCGATGTCGCCCGGCGGACGGGCGCGGATGGTGAGCGTGCCGCCATCGGCGCTCTCGTCCCAGTGGCTGTCGGCGCGCAGCCAGTCCTGCCGGTCGAACGACATGGCCGCGCGATAGTTGGGCCAGCCCATCGGATAGGCCGCTCCATTGAGGCCAGTCAGGCGCAGCGTGACTTCACGCCCCGCGCAGCCCGAGACGCGGAAATGGAACCACTGGTAGAAGCGCGAATCGCGGTCCTTGCGGATCGCCAGACTCGCTTGCGCGCCGCTCACGGACAGCACTTCCACATTGCCTGAATCGAAGGCGTCGCTGATTGCTATATCCGTCATTCCACGAGGATCGTTTCGCCTGAGGTTCCGGGGAAGCCGCGGAACAGCGCCTCTGCCAGTTTGGCAGCGCCAAGCTGGGTCTGGGCAAGCGGCGATGTAGCGCGCGCCGAAAAGCTTGCCCGCCCTTCCCACAAGGACTGCCCGCTGGCGCGACTGCGGATCGTGACCGAGAGGCGGGTCTCGACCGTCTCGGGCGGCGGCCCTGACAGGTTGAGGCCGACTCCTACCCCGACGCCGGAGCCGTAGCTGCCCGTCGCCCCGCCCACGCCAACACTGATTGGACTGCCATTACTGTCGCGGCGGAAGCTCGCACGCTCGACCGAGACAACCGCAATGCTGTCGCTGGAGCGCGTACCGGCAACCAGCTCGGAATAGCCGACCCGTTGCAGCTCGCGCGAGACGGCGGCGGCATAGCTGCGGAATTCGAGACTGTCGCCGTCCTGCCCTTCGGCCGGCTCTATCGCCACGCTGCCGTGGCCGAGCGTGGCGGTATCCGTGCGGTGGAAGCGGGTCACTTCGACCGGACCGGTCGGCGCGACACAGGCTGAAAGGAACAGCAGGGCCAGAACCGGCAAGGTGCGCATGGGGGTTGTCATCGTCGAAACGATGTGGCCCGCCCGGCCCGATGTGGCAAGTGTCCGCGCGGTAAATGCGGTATCAGGACGGTTTCCGATCAATCCCGATCGGGCTGCGCGGCACCTGATCGTCGCCTTTTCGTTCGCGTCGGCTTGAACGGAAAACGCACCAAACGCGCGCTTCAGCGGTTGACTTTGTCAGCATCTGCCACTAGCTGCGCGGCTTGTTACGAGGCTGTCCGGTCGGATGGCCTCGCTATGTTTTGACTGTGAGATACACGATGAAGATTCGCAACAGCCTCAAGTCGCTGAAGGGCCGCCACCGCGACAACCGCGTGATCCGCCGTCGCGGCCGCACCTACGTCATCAACAAGACCAACCGCCGCT
>JAGREN010000167.1 GCA_020446505.1 Novosphingobium sp.
GTGGGCTGCAATGGCTGGAAACCGGTGCCGGTCCGGCCGGAGAAACCGGCTGGATCGATGTCGATATCCCCGCATGGGGCGATGTCGTGCTGGCGAGGAAGGACACACCGGCGAGCTACCACCTTTCCTGCGTCGTCGACGACGCCATCCAAGGCGTTACCCATGTCGTGCGCGGACGCGATCTCTTCCACTCGACTTCGGTGCACCGTGCGCTGCAGGAAACCTTTGGCCTGTCCGCGCCGGTCTACTTTCACCACGATCTCATTCTCGACGAGGACGGCCGCAAGCTTTCGAAAAGTATCGGCTCGACCGCGCTGCGCCATCTGCGCAAGGCGGGCGCTACGCCGGGCGATATCCGCCGCATGATCGGAATGGAAGGTTGAACCCGGTTCAGGTCCGCGTCAGCGCCTTGGCCGCCGAGGTCAGGACGAGCAGGACAGTGGCGCCGGCGAACGCGGCGATGATCGTCAACTGCAACTCGCCCTCGAAGCGGTAGCCGAGGTGATTGTAGGTGAACAGCCCGCCATAGCAGCCGACAAGCAGCAGCAGCCAGTTGCCGAGCACGCCGAAGCCGGCATAACCCATGATCCTGTCGGCGATCCAGCCGCAGATGAAAGAAAGGGAACTGGCAAGCGACAGGCTGACCAGAAAGTCGTCTCCCGACAATTCCCAGAGCATGGCGACCTCCCGCGATTGCGCGGTTTGAAGATTGGCCCCCCGTGTTGCCCCTGATTCTAGTTTGAATCGCTTCCGCCGGGATTAATCGCACAGCTGCAATTTTAGTCATCTTGCCCGGCCTGAGCGCTCTCCTCTTCGCGCTTGAGCGCAGCATTGAATTCCGCGCCGATCAGGAAGATCGCGGACATGATGTAGACGAAGACCAGCGCGACCACGACGCCCGCCAGCCCGGCATAGGTGCCGACATAGTTGGCGAACCCCTCGAGATAGGCTGCGAAGGCATGCGATACGGCAAGCCAGAGCACCAAAGTCACCAGGATGCCCGGCAACACTTCGCCCAGGCGCCGCCGCCCGGCGGGCAGCCATCTGTGGCTCGCGTAGAGCGCACCGACCAGCACCGCACCCGATATGGCGAAGCGCCAATTGTCGAAGCCGGCAAGGCCTGCGACCAGATCGGGCGAGACCTTGCGTGCGATCGCAAGGCCAAGCGGCAGTAGCACCAGCGCGAAGGCAATGGTAGCGATCGCCACCGCAGCGACGACGACGAACAGGATGCTCTGCAGGCGAAGCCTTGCGATGCCGCGGCTTTCCTCGACCTTGTAGGCGCGATTGAGCCCGAGCCTGACCGCCTCGACCCCGGACGAGGCAAAGAACAGCGCCACCACCGCACCCAGCGTAAGGATGTCGCCACGTGGTTCGGTCAGCACCGCGCGCACCTCGCGCGCGATCGGCGCGGCGACGGAGGCTGGCCAGGCATCAAAGATGAGATGGATCGCCATGTCGGGAAAATTGCCCAGATCGAAGAAGGCGACCAGCGAAGCGCAGAAGATCAGGAAGGGGAAAAGTGCCATCACGCCCGA
>JAGREN010000036.1:0-316 GCA_020446505.1 Novosphingobium sp.
AGGCGATCGACGTGATCGACGAGGTCGGCGCCATGCAGATGCTGGTGCCGCCGAGTCGCCGCAAGAAGACGATCACCGCGCGCGAGATCGAGAAGGTGATCTCGACCATGGCGCGGATTCCGCCCAAGTCGGTCAGCTCCGACGACAAGAAGGCGCTCGGCAACCTCGAGAAGGACTTGAAGCGAGTCGTCTTCGGGCAGGACAAGGCGATCGACGTGCTGTCGACTGCCATGAAGCTGAGCCGCGCGGGCCTGCGCGATCCGGACAAGCCGATCGGCTCGTTCCTGTTCTCGGGCCCCACCGGCGTCGGCAAGAC
>JAGREN010000036.1:405-12026 GCA_020446505.1 Novosphingobium sp.
GCCTCCGGGCTATGTCGGCTATGATCAGGGCGGCCTGCTCACCGATGCGGTGGACCAGCAGCCACACTGCGTCCTGCTGCTCGACGAGATCGAGAAGGCCCACCCCGACCTGTTCAACATCCTGCTACAGGTGATGGATAACGGCAGGCTCACCGATCACCACGGCAAGACGGTCGATTTCCGCAATGTCGTGCTGATCATGACGACCAATGCCGGTGCGTCCGACATGGCCAAGCAGGGCATCGGCTTCGGTGATGTGTCGAAGGAGGATGCGGGTGACGAGGCGGTGAAGCTGATGTTCACCCCCGAATTCCGCAACCGCCTCGATGCAATCGTGCCCTTCGCCTATCTCGGCAAGGAAACGGTCAGCCGCGTGGTCGACAAGTTCATCCTCCAGCTCGAGCTGCAGCTGGCCGAACAGAACGTCCACATCCAGTTCGACAGCGACGCACGCGAATGGCTGGGCGATCGCGGCTACGACAAGCTCTACGGCGCGCGCCCGATGGCCCGCCTGATCCAGGAAAAGGTCAAGCAGCCGCTCGCCGAGGAATTGCTGTTCGGCAAGCTGGCTTCGGGCGGCGAGGTGCATGTGTCCGTGAAGGAAGATGCGCTCTCGTTCGAGCTGTCGCCCGCACCGCCAAAGGCCGTGCGCAAGAAGAAGCCGGCGAAAAAGCCTGCTGCGAAGAAGCCCGAAGCGAGCACTGACAGCGCCGACGGCGAATAAGTCTCACTCCCGTCTTCGCCCATCAGGGCAACGGTAATGGGGTGGAACCAGCGCGGTTCCGCCCCATTTACCTGAGATGCCCGCAACCGCCTCCTGGATCAGAGCCGAGTCGATGGGGATCCATGTGGTCCCGGCCGATTGCTGGATCGACCCGGCAAGGCCCGTGGATCGCGCCCTCGTCACCCACGGCCATGCCGACCATGCCCGCGGCGGGCACGGCGAGACATTCGCGACCCCCGAAACGCTCGCGATCATGGACCTGCGCTACCAGACCCGCGAAGGCGCGGTTCCGGTTGCCTATGGCGAGACCGTCAGCCTTGCGGGCGAGGTAAGGGCGACCTGGCTGCCAGCCGGCCATGTGCTCGGCTCGGCGCAGATCCTGCTCGAACATGCCGGCGAACGCGTGATCGTCACCGGCGACTTCAAGCGCCGCCCCGATCCGACCTGTGCACCTTTCGAGGTCGCTCCCTGCGACGTGCTCATCACCGAGGCGACCTTCGGCCTGCCGGTATTCCGCCATCCACCCGTTCAGCACGAGATCGCAAGGCTGCTCGCCGCGCGCGAGGCCAACCCGGACCGCTGCGTGCTGGTCGGCGCCTATGCGCTGGGCAAGGCGCAGCGTGTCATCGCCGAACTGCGGCTTGCAGGCCATCACGAGCCGATCTGGCTGCATGGCGCGCTCGAACGCATGTGCAGACTCTACGAGGAACTCGGTGTGCCGCTGGGCGACCTGCGGCTGGTGTCCGATGCGAAGAAGGACGAGTTGCGCGGCGCGGTAGTCATGTGCCCGCCCTCGGCGCTCAACGACCGCTGGTCGCGCCGCCTGCCCGATCCGATCACCGCCATGGCGTCTGGCTGGATGCGCGTGCGCCAGCGCGCCCGTCAGCGCGGCGTCGAGCTGCCGCTGATCGTGTCCGATCATGCCGACTGGGACGAACTCACCCAGACCATCGAGCAGATCGATCCGACCGAGACATGGGTCACGCATGGCCGAGAGGAAGCCATGCTGCGCTGGTGCCAGCTTCACCAGCGCAAGGCTCGCGCGCTCGCGCTCGTCGGCTACGAGGACGAGGACGACTAGGTGCGTGCCTTTTCCGCCCTGATCGACGCGCTGGTCTATACCGGCTCGCGCAATGCCAAGCTCAAGCTGATCGCCGATTACCTGCGCGCCACGCCCGATCCAGACCGCGGCTGGGCGCTGGCGGCGCTGACCGGCGCACTCGACTTTCCCGCCGTGAAGAGCGCAACGATCCGCAACCTGATGACCGAGCGAGTGGATCCGGTGCTCTATGCGCTCTCGCGCGATTACGTCGGCGATACGGCGGAAACGGCGAGCCTGCTTTGGCCCGAACCCGATGGCCCACCCGAACCGGAACCGAGCCTCGATGAAGCCGTGCAGTCGCTCTCGGCCATGACCCGCGTCAGCGTCACCAGCGACCTGCCCCGCCTGCTCGACCGTCTTGACGCCAATGGCCGCTTCGCGCTCATCAAGCTGGCGACCGGCGCCATGCGCATCGGCATTTCCGCGCGCCTCGCCAAGACTGCCTTCGCGCAGGCCTTCGACGTCGCGGTCGAGGATGTCGAGGAGTACTGGCACGGGCAGGAGCCGCCCTATTCCGCCCTGTTCGACTGGGCCGCAAACGGGGCCGAAGCACCTTCGGGCGAGCACGTCCCGCTGTTCCGCCCCTTCATGCTCGCGCACCCGCTCGAAGACACCGAGGTCGATCTCGCGGACTTCGCTGCCGAGTGGAAGTGGGACGGCATTCGCGTCCAGCTTGTCCATGCTGGCGGCGAGACCCGGCTCTATTCGCGTTCGGGCGACAACATCTCGCACACATTTCCCGAGGTTGCAGGCGCGCTCGATTTTCCGGCGGTGCTGGATGGGGAGTTACTGGTCCGCGGCTCGCATCAGGGCGGCGAACAAGGCGGCGCGGCAAGCTTCAACGCCCTGCAACAGCGGCTTGGCCGCAAGACCGTCTCGAAGAAGATGCTCAGCGACTATCCGGCTTTCGTACGGCTTTACGACGCGCTTATCATTGATGGGCAGGATCTGCGCGAGCATCGCTGGGACCGGCGGCGCGCGCAGCTCGAAATGCTGATGGCCCGGCTCGATCCGGATGCGTTCGACCTCTCGACCCTGATCGAGGCAGACGACTTCGACCGCCTCGCTCGAATCCGCGAACAGGCGAGGGACGATGCCATCGAGGGCGTCATGCTCAAGCGCCGCGACAGCCCCTATGTGGCGGGACGACGCACCGGGTTGTGGTACAAGTGGAAGCGCGATCCGCTGCTGGTCGACTGCGTGCTGATGTATGCACAGCGTGGTTCGGGCAAGCGCAGCTCGTTCTATTCGGACTACACCTTCGGCTGCTGGCAGGGCGATCCCGATGAGGGTGCCGAGCTGCTGCCGGTCGGCAAGGCCTACTTCGGCTTCACCGACGAGGAACTGAAATGGCTCGACCGGCATGTGCGCAATCATACCGTCAATCGCTTCGGCCCGGTGCGGGAAACCGACAAGAGCCTCGTTTTCGAAGTTGCTTTCGATTCGGTCCATGAAAGCAAGCGCCACAAGTCCGGCCTTGCGATGCGCTTTCCGCGCATCAACCGCATCCGCAGCAACAAGCCCGTGCACGAGGCGGACCGGATCGAGACCTTGCGTGCACTGGTGCGCGATTGATGCAGGTCAAGGCGAGTGTGTCCTGCCCGCCCTATGCAATGCTCACAATCAGCGGTGCGATCGGGCGCCCGGGAGAAGACCATTGGCTACTGCCGTCAAGGAATCCGTGCCTGACACGCCGTTCTACCGCCTTGGTGGACACGAGACGTTCGAGGCCATCTGCAACCGCTTCTACGACCTGATGGACGAGGAGCCGGCCTATGCCGAGCTTCGCGCCATGCACGCAGCCGACCTCGCACCGATGCGGGCATCGCTGCCGCTGTTTCTCGCCGGCTGGGCGGGCGGTCCGCGCGACTGGTTCGAGCAGAACCCCGGCAAATGCATGATGAGCGCGCACAAGCCCTATGTGATATCCAAGGCAGTGGCGGGCCAATGGGCCGAAGCCATGCGGCGCGCTATCGCCGACGTTGCGCCTCAGCCTATCGATATGGCCGAAGCCATGGGCAAGGTGCTGGGCGATCTCGCCATGGGCATGGGCAAGAACTGAAGTCTTTTTCGAGACTGGGCGGGCGCGGTCTGACGTAACTCCCCACAGATAGGGCGAAAGCCTGACCGGGAGCGCCTGTTTCGATGAATTACGCCGACTTCACCTTCGCCACCTTCCGCAACATGCTGGGCATGCTCGACGACCTGTTTGTCAAGACGCAAGCGGCGGGCTTCGGAGATGACCTACTCAGGGCGCGACTTGCCGAAGACATGTTCGACCTTGGCCATCAGGTTACTGTGCTGGGATGGCAGGTCGACAACATGCTGAGCCGCTGTGCCGGCAAGGCCAGCAATCTTAATGAAGTCGATCCCGTAACGCTTGCCGAGGCGAGGGAACACCTCGCTGCCGTGGCGGCGCGACTCGATGGCGTCAGCGGAACGGATTGCCTGCAGGAAGACGCCGTAGTTGATTTCGACCTGCCTTTCGGCGCCGGGTTCGTCCTGAGTGCAGGCGAATATGCGCGCGACTGGGCGCTGCCCCAGTTCTATTTTCATGTGATGGCGATCTACGCGATCATGCGCAGCCAGGGCGTCGAAATCGGCAAGCGCGACTACATCCCCTACATGATGCCGCGCCTGAAGCCGGGGTCCACGCTCAGTCCGAGATCCTGAAGAGTTTTTCGCGAGACGTCGCGCCGCGCAAAAGTTCGACGTGCGAGGGCGCGACATGCAGCGCGCTTGCCAGCAATTTCAGGACCGCGTCATTTGCGGCGCCATCCTGAGGCTTGGCGCGCACCTTGGCGGACAAGGATCCGTTGGAAATTTCCAGCGCCTCGACGCGCGCACCGGGCGTGACGCGGACAGCCAGGCGGCCCTCACCGTCCACCAGCCGACGGATTTCGTCCGCCTCGGGCAAGGCAATGCGCGGCCGCGCCATGGCTCAGCCGATGCTGTTCGCCAGCTTGTGCGCGCGCCCGTTCTCGACATACATCTCGACGCCCAACTTGTTGCCCGCCAGGGCCGCCTCGTCGAGATCGCGCATGTGCTTGGCGGGCCGCCCGACCCACAGTTCGCGCGCGCCGATCCGCTTGCCCGCCGTCAGCATCGCGCCAGCCGCGAGCATGCCCTGACTCTCGATCACACAGCCGTCCATGATGATCGAGCCGAGGCCGACGAAAGCGCCGGGTTCGAGGATGCAGCCATGAACCATCGCCATGTGCCCGATCAGCACGTCTTCGCCGATGATCGTGGGAAAGCCCTCGGGGCTGCCCTGTTTGGGGCTGTCGCAATGAACGACCGTGCCATCCTGGATATTGGTCCTCGCGCCGATGACGATGCGGTTCACATCGGCGCGAATCACGCAATTGTACCAGATACTTGCGTCTGGACCGATCTCGACGTCGCCGATGATGCGGCAGCCCGGCGCGATGAAGGCGCTGGAATGGATTCGCGGCATCTTGCCGTGAATGCCGGCGATGGTGATGTCGGTGCGTGTCATGGTCATGGCGTCCCCAGCAACTGGTTCCAGCGGATATAGGGCAGGATCGAGGCGCGATCGTCGGTCCATGCGCGCTCCGCTGGCGGTGCGAGCGCCTCCCATGGCGCATCGGGGCTGGCCTTCGCAAGCTCTTCGAGTGTCTCGGGCCGAGGCGACAGGGCAATCCACGACGATGGCGTCAGGCCATTTTCGGCTGGCGGATTGTCCATGCGCTCTATCGCGCTCAGACCAAGATCGCGGGCGATGGCTGCGACGATCGGCTCCAGTTCGACGAAACGATTGGAGACGTGAAGCAGCACCACGCCGTCACGGCTGATCGACCGCAGGTACACCTCGACTGCTTCGCGGGTGATAAGATGGAGCGGAATGGCGTCGGAGGAAAAGGCGTCAACGGCCAGCACATCGAACGAGCCGGGCGCCACCTTGGTCAGCTCGATGCGCGCATCGCCGAGTACGATCCGCGCACCGGGCGCGCAGCGCGAGAGATAGGTGAAGGTGCCGTCGCGCGAATACCGGACGACCTTCGGATCGATCTCGAAAACCGTCCAGTGCTGGCCTGGCTGGTGGTAGCAGGCAAGCGTGCCTGTCCCCAGCCCGACCACGCCGACTCTTGCGCCGTTTCCGAAAAGGGCCGGGGCACTCGCAAGCGTGAGGCCCGCCCCCGATTGCCTGCCGTAATAGGTCGAAGGCTCGCGCGCGTGGGCCGGATCGGTCGATTGCTGCCCGTGGAGCGTCGTGCCGTGGACCAGTTGCCGCAGCTTCGCATCGGGATAGTCGCGCACGGTATAGACGCCGAAATAGCTGCGGCTGCGCTCGCCCTTCAGAGTCGTCTCGATGGTGTCCGCGCCGCCCTGCGCCAGCATCATGGCGACCAGCACACCAAGGAACAGCACTCTCCATCCCGTCAGCAACAAGCCCATGCCGCAGAGCATGGCAGTCAGGAAAACACGATGGATGAACGGCTCGCGCTCGCTGACGACGGTGTAGAGCAGCCAGGCCAGGCACAGGGCGACAGCGACGAAGACAACCGCCGCCACCCGCGCCATCTGCGGATCGAGCGCGTCCATGCGGTGCCAGTTGAGCAGGGACGGCAGGGGCATCAGGATCGCCGCGGCCAGGATCAGCAAGGGATGCTCCCACACCCAGTCGAACACCACTGGCGCTATCAGGGCGGTGAACAGGCCGCCCAGCGCACCGCCTGCCGACATGGCGAGGTAGAACGCCGTCAGATGCGCGGCGTGGGGCTTCACCTCGTAAAGCCGGGAATGCAACGTGGTCGCCACGCTGAACAGCAGGGCGAGGCTGGCGATAGCGATCAGCGAGCCGCCAGCGCCATGCGAAATCATCGACAGCCCGCCGCAGGCAAGCATCACCACAGGGGCGAACAGCCCGATCGCCCAGGCCAGATCGCGGCGGTCGGAAAAGGCGATGACGAAACTCAGCAGGTAGAGCCCCAGCGGGATGACCCAGAGCAGCGGCATCGCGAAAATGTCGGTCGTGACATGAGTCGTGGTGGACAGCATCAGGCCCGAAGGCACGGCGGAAAGCGCGATCCACAGTGCGATGCGCCGCCAGCCTGGCGATCCTGCGTCTTCTGCCGCTGCCACCGTATCTGCCTGCGTAACCGCCTGTTGTCGCCGGGCCAGCGCGCAGGCCACCACTAGCGCGATCAGCAGGAGATACCCCGCGCTCCACGCCATGCTCTGACCGTCGAGCGAGAGCAGCGGCTCGGCAATCAGCGGATAGGCCATCAGACCCGCGAAGCTGCCAAGGTTCGATGCGGCATAGAGCGCCCATGGCTCGCCCGCTTGCGGATGAAGCGAATACCAGCGCTGCATGAGCGGGGCCTGCGCCGACATGGCGAAGAATACCGGGCCGATGGTGAGCAGGAGCAGCAGCGGCACCCACAGCACTTCCCAGCCAGCCGCGAACCCGGCCGGTGCCGCCAGAGCGATCGGCAGGGTCAGCGCGCAGGCAGCAAGCAGCGCGAGATGCACCACGGCCTGACGTCGCGGCTCCGCCTTCGACAGCCAGTGCGCATAGGCATATCCGGCCAGCAGCAGCGACTGGTAGACCAGCATGGCGCTGTTCCAGACATTGGGCGCGCCGCCAAGACGCGGCAGCGCCATGCGCGCTACCATCGGCTGGACGAGGAACAGCAGGTAGCTGCCGACCAGGATAGTCGCGACGAACAACGGTCGCATAACCGGGCCGACGCGATTCATCCGGGGCGGTCGATCACATAGACGACGTGCTGGCGCAGCGGATGGTCCGGCGGGAAACCGGGATGCTCGAAATCGAGTTCAGGTCGGTGTTCCATGCCGAGGCGCAGCATGAGCCCCCAGGACCGCGTGTTGGCAGGCACTGTCCATGCCACAATCCGCGCATCATCCAAATTTTGCCATGCCCAGTCCAGCGAGGCTTGCGCCGCTTCGCGCGCATAGCCTTGGCCCCATGCTGCGCGTGCAAGCCGCCAGCCAATTTCAAGCACGTCATCTACCGGCGAGCCTTCATGACCGCCGCGGCGCAGACCGCAGAACCCTAGCAATGCGCCATCTGCCTTGCGCTCCACAGCCCATAAACAATGCCCCTGCTCGGCATGCTGAGCGCGAATACGCTCGATCATGGCGTCGCTTTTCGCCCGGTCCATCGGTCCGTCGAGATGCGTCATGACTTCAGGATCGGCGTTGATCGCTGCAAATGGCGCGTAGTCGCGCTCTTCCCATCCGCGCAGGATCAGCCGATCACTCTCGATCACGCGTCAGTCAGCCATTCAGCACGCGGGCCGCGAAATCCGCGTGGTAGGTGAGGATGCCCGAGCAACCGGCGCGCTTGAAGGCCAGCAGGGTTTCCATGACCAGCGGCTCACGCTCGCCAATGCCCGCCGCAACGGCAGCCTCGATCATCGCGTACTCGCCGCTGACGTGATAGGCGAAGACCGGCACCTCGAAGCGGTCCTTCACCGCGCGCACGATGTCGAGATAGGGCAGGCCGGGCTTTACCATCACGCTGTCGGCACCTTCGGAAAGGTCCATCGCCACTTCGCGAAGGGCTTCCTCGGCATTGGCCGGGTCCATCTGGTAGGTCTTCTTGTCGCCCTTGAGCAGCCCGCGCGAGCCGACAGCGTCACGAAACGGTCCGTAAAAGGCCGAAGCATACTTTGCGGCGTAGCTCATGATCTGGACATTGACGTGGCCATTGGCCTCCAATGCCTTGCGGATCGTCCCGACGCGTCCGTCCATCATGTCGGACGGCGCAATGATGTCCGCGCCTGCCGCTGCCTGGTTGAGCGCCTGCCCGACCAGCACTTCGACGGTCGCGTCGTTGAGCACATAGCCGGCCTCGTCGATCAGGCCGTCCTGCCCGTGGCTGGTATAGGGATCGAGCGCGACGTCGGTCAGCACGCCGATATCGTCGCCGCAGACGGCCCGAATCTCGCGGATCGCTCGGCACATAAGGTTGTCGGAATTGAGCGCCTCGGCACCATTCTCGCTGCGGCGATCCGGCTGGGTATTGGGAAACAGCGCCACGCAGGGAATGCCAAGGTCCGCCGCGGCCCGCGCGCGCCTGCCGATCACGTCGACCGACCAGCGCGAAACGCCGGGCAGCGTGGGGATCGGCTCTTCGACGCCCTGCCCTTCGGTTACGAACAGCGGCCAGATCAGATCGCTTGGCAGCAGGTGGTTCTCGCGGTGAAGCGCGCGGCTCCACCCGGTCGTGCGGGTGCGGCGCAGCCTGGTTGAAGGGAATGTTGCAGTCATGCCCAGCCGATTGCCGCAAATCCGGCAAGTCTTCAATGGTTCAGGGATTTCGGCCCTGCTGGCCCTCTGGCTTTTCGGGCGCGCCTTCCGGCTGTGCCAGACGGTCGATCTCGCGCTGCGGCTGGCCGATGGGCGCGGTCTGGCGGGTCATGTTTTCCAGCGCCTTGCCGACAGGCACTGACTTCATCACTTCCAGCCGGGCCTTGAAGGCTGCCAGTTCCGGCCCGGAAACCTGCGGACGCGACATGAAGCGCACCGAGAGCGGATCGATCTTGGTATTGCCGCGATAGACCTCGAAATGCAGGTGGGGGCCGGTCGAAAGGCCGGTCGAGCCGACATAGCCGATGACCTGCCCTGCCCTGACGTGCGTCCCCGCGCTGACGGCGATGCTGCTCATATGCGCGTAGCCGGAGCCGAGTCCGCCGCCGTGCTCGATGCGAACGTACTTGCCGTGGCCGCCGTGACGTCCCGAATAGGTCACTATGCCGTCGCTCACCGCGACGATCGCGCTGCCGTAGCTTGCGGCATAGTCGACGCCCGAATGCATCCGGCGATAGCCAAGGATCGGATGGCGGCGCATGCCGAAGCGCGAGCTCATCCGTCCGACGACCGGCTGGAAATAGCGGCTGGTCTGCCTGCCGACGCCCGAAGCCTCGAAGAACTGGCCGTCCTTGCCCCAGCGCAGTAGTTGCAGGCGCGGCTTGCCGCCACGCTCCAGCCCTGCATAGAGCAGCTCACCGGCCTGCCGCTCGCCCTTGGCCGAACGCTTGTAGGCGATGACGATGTCGAAGGTATCCTGCGCGCCAATGTCGCTTTCGAGGCTGACGTGTTCGTCCAGCGCCTTGAGGTATTGCTCGATGGCCTTGAGCGGCGCTCCCGCCGCACGGGCCGCGCGATAGAGCCCGGCTGTCCCGACGACGCCGCGAATGCGCAGAGGCGTGGCATCGACGGCGATAGGCTGTCGCTCCAGAACCAGCGCGCCGTCCTTGCGCTCGATTGCGAGGTCGAGGTCGAATCGGGCGCGGAAGGCCAGCTTGTCGAGCGGGCGCGCCTGCTCCGGGCCGGGACGTTTGCCAAGGGTAATGTCGAACTGGGTGCCCGGCTCGATCTCCCCGAGCGAGACAGCATTGGTAACCATCGAGGCAATCTGGGAAGCATCGCCGCCGCCCACGCCTGCGCGCTGGAGCATGCGGCCGAAGCTGTCGCCCTGCCCGAGCGTGGCGACGAGCTGGACCATCGGCCTTTCCGGCGTTGAGCGCAGCGAATGGACGAGCGGAGTCGCTCCCATGCGATGACCGCTATCCGCGCCGAGCGCGAGCGGCATGATCATCTGGCTGCGGAATTCCTCGCGCACCGGCTGGTCGACCGGCATGGCAGTCGCGGCTTCGACAGCTGTCAGGTCAGGCCAGAAGGAAATGGCGACCAGGCTCAGCCCCATCATCGTGCCGAGCCCGCGGAACCAGCGCCTGCTGCCGATATCCTCGGCAAGGTCGGGCGCGAGTTCGATGGCATGGCAGCGGTGCTCGATACCGGACCTGAGCGCAGCTGCGCCTCTGGCAAGCCGGGACCGCAGGCTGGCGACAGCACTGTTCTCAAGCTCGCGTGAGCTTGAGTTGGGCGCATCAGAGCCCGATTCCGGCTCACGGCGGACAATGTGTCGAACCTGCTGCAACGTGCCTAGTCCTGGCTTCTTCCACCCGTAGCGCCGCGGTCTATCGGACCGTCATGCCCGCTCAAGGTTAATTGCAGCCTAATTTTGTGGAAAGTGGCACCCCAATGCGATGGCCGGAGTCTTGATAGCGGCGACTGGCGGTGCCACATCTTGTCCAGCCATGGCCTCGCAATTCCAGCCCGGCAGCCGCTCGCCAACGGAGGCGGCACGAATCAAGGCCGTGCTTGGCCCGACCAATACCGGCAAGACTCACCTCGCCATCGAACGGCTGTGCGCCCATTCCAGCGGCATGATCGGCTTTCCGCTGCGCCTGCTGGCGCGCGAGGTCTACGACCGGGTCCGGGCGATCAAGGGCGAAAACCAGGTCGCGCTGATTACCGGCGAGGAGCGGATCGAGCCGAAGGACGCGCGCTGGCTGCTGTGTACGGCCGAAGCCATGCCGGTCGGGGCCGATCTCGCCTTCGTGGCGCTGGACGAGGCGCAGCTTTCCGCCGACCGCGAGCGCGGGCACATCTTTACCGACCGGCTGCTTCATGCACGCGGGCGCGAGGAAACGATGCTGCTCGGCTCGTCCGCGCTGGAACCGATGGTGAGGAAGCTGCTTCCAGAGGCCGAGATCGTCAGCCGCCCGCGCTTTTCGACGCTCAGTCATGCTGGCGCGCGCAAGCTCTCGCGCGTGCCGCCGCGCAGCGCCATCGTCGCCTTCTCGGCGGAGCAGGTCTACGCCCTGGCCGAGATGCTGCGCCGGTTCCGCGGCGGTGCTGCCGTGGTGATGGGGGCGTTGTCCCCACAGACCCGCAACGCGCAGGTCGAGCTCTACCAGTCGGGCGAGGTCGACTATCTCGTCGCCACCGACGCCATCG
>JAGREN010000037.1:0-22486 GCA_020446505.1 Novosphingobium sp.
GCGAAGTATTCGATGAAGAAGTCCGCCGCGTACTTCAGGCTCTGCTGATAGAGCGCATGGAGCATGGCGTGGCCGGTACGGTCAGCCGCGGCACAGGTGCGCTGCACCGGCGGGCCCTCACCCATGTTCTGCATGTGGCCGCCGAAGGGGCGCTGGTAGATCGTGCCGTCGGGATTGCGGCTGAACGGCACGCCCGCGTGCTCCAGCTCGTAAACCGCGGCAGGCGCCTCGCGCACCATGTATTCGATGGCGTCCTGGTCGCCCAGCCAGTCCGACCCCTTGACGGTGTCGTACATGTGCCACGTCCAGTGATCGGGCGAGTTGTTCTTGAGCGAAGCGGCAATGCCGCCCTGCGCCGCAACCGTGTGGCTGCGCGTCGGGAACACCTTGGTAATGCAGGCCGTCTTCAGGCCCGCCTCGGCGCTGCCCATGGTGGCGCGCAATCCCGATCCGCCAGCACCGACGACGACGGTGTCGTAGATGTGATCGATGATGGTGTATGCAGAGGTATCGACCATTTCATGCGCCTCCCAGCGCGAGGCGGATGATGCACAGCAGGCCGAAGGCGGCCCCTGCGAACGTTACGAGATTAAGCGCGATGATCGCGGCAACGCGGTTGGCGCCGTGGACATAGTCCTCGATGAAGACCTGCAGGCCAAGGCGCGCGTGCCAGAATGTGCTCACGATCAGAAGGGCAATCGCGATCGCCGGGATGGGACTTGCGACCCATGCCGACACCGCCGGATAGCCCAGATTGGGCAGCAGCAGCAACGACACCGCCAGATAGGCGATGGCCACGAGGTTGCCGATCGCCGTCCAGCGCTGGAGCAGCCAGTGATGCGTTCCGCTCTTCGCCGAGCCGAGGCCGCGCACGCGGCCGAGAGGGGTTCCGTTGCCCATGTCTTGTTCTCCTCAGGCCAGCAGCAATACGGCCCAGAAGGCGACCGCAAGGGCAATGCCGATCACCGGGCTGAGGATCGACCACATCTTGTTGGTTTCGAGTTCGAAGCCTGCGCCGATATCGAGAACGAAATGGCGCACGCCCGAAGCCGCGTGGATGAACACCGACGCGGTGATGCCGAACAGCACGATCTGGCCGTACCAGGTCTTCGCGCAGGCTGCGAAGGTCGCGTAGGCTTCCGGTCCGCTGACCAGCGCGCCTAGCCACCACAGCAGGACACCCAGACCCGCAATCGCGTTCACCGTGCCGGTGGCGCGATGCAGGATGGAGACGGCCATGGCCGGGCCCCATTTCCATATCTGCAGGTGCGGCGATAACGGGCGATTGGTGGCTGTGGCCATGAGCGCAAGGTTCCCTGTCTGCAATTGCCTCTCCCCTTAGCCAAATCGCCGGAGCGTGCAAGCCGTGCGGGCACTACGATTGGCTAAAGTTCGCCTCGCGCCTATCTAGCGGCGATGCCGATCTGCCCGAAACCGCTGCTTGCCTCGCTCCTGGCTGGCCTCACGCTTCCCGCCTGCAGTGCATCGCTGGCGGAAAACCCCAGCCCTACCGCTCGAGGCGCCGCCCAATGGACTTCGACCTGCAAGGACTGGGACGAGTGGAACAAGCCCGGTCCGCCCTACAGGATCTATGGCAATACCTGGTACGTCGGCACCTGCGGCATCAGCGCCATCCTGATTGAATCGGACGCAGGCCACGTCCTGATCGACACCGGACCGCAGGACGCGGTCGAAGCGGTTCTGTCCAATGTCCGCAAGATCGGTCTGGACCCGAAAGACATTCGCGTCCTGCTCGTCAGCCACGAGCACCACGACCACATCGGCGGAGCGGCGCAAGTGCTGCACGAAACAGGGGCAAGGCTGCTGGCAACCGAAGTGCAGGCCGCGGCCCTGCTGAGAGGCAACGTCGCCGACGACGATCCGCAGCACGGCATCCACCCGGATATGCAGCCTGTCGGCGCGTCAACGGTCATCGACGAAGGCAGCCCCGTCGAACTCGGCGACCTTCGCCTCACCTTGATTCCGACGCCGGGGCACACCTCGGGCGCAGCAAGCTGGCAGTGGCAATCCTGCGAAGAAAAAGACTGCCGCACCGTGGTCTATGCGGACAGTCTGACCCCGGTCAGCAGCGATAGCTATCGGTTCAGCGACCATCCGGACTATGTCGCCGCCTTCCGCAAGGGAATCGAACGGGTTGCAGGGCTCCAGTGCGATATCCTGCTGACACCGCATCCTTCGGCCAGCAAGATGCGCGACCGGCTGGCAACGGGATCGTTGGCCGGAGGAATGCGTTGTAGCGACTATGCAAAAGGTGTTGAGGCACGGCTGGACGCGCGGCTTGCCGAGGAGAGGGTGAAATGAGCTGGAAAATCTCGGTCCCTGCCCCGCGCGCAGCGGTAGAAGCGGCGCTGCTCGCCCATGAGGACGCGTTCGACTGGGATCACGAAATCGTCATCGCCGGAAGCGAGATCAGCGCCGAGAAACCCGACGAATGGCTTCTGGAAGCCTGGCTGGAGCGCAAGCCCAGCCGTGCCGACCGCGCCGCGATCAAGGGACTGTTCGGCGATCTGGCTGTCGCCCGGCTCAAGGTCGAACAGATGCCAGAAACCGACTGGGTGACGGCCAGCCAGCAAGGGCTGGAGCCGATCCGGGCCGGTCGCTTCCATGTCCATACGCCCGACTTTCCCGCATCCGAAGAATTCGGCGTGGTCGATTTCGTCATTCCCGCAAGCCAGGCTTTCGGCACCGGCCATCACGAAACCACGGCAGGCTGCCTCGCCATGATGGAAAAGATGAAGCGGCATGGAACGCCGGTGCGCAATTGTGCCGATGTCGGCACGGGCACGGGCATCCTCGCCTTTGCCGCTCTTGCCCTTTGGCCGCGCGCGATCGTCACTGCCTCCGACATCGATCCGGTGAGCGCCCACGTCACGATGGAAAACGCGGCACTGAACCATGTTCCGGTCGGTGCGCGGGGTGGAGAACTGACTGTCACCGTCGCGGACGGCATGGCGCACCCGCTGATCGCGGCACGCGGACCTTACGATCTGGTGATCGCCAATATCCTCGCCGGGCCTCTGGTCGAACTTGCGCCCGCTTTCGGCCGGGCCGTGGTGCCAGGCGGAAATTTGCTGCTTTCAGGGCTGCTCGTCTCGCAGGAGCCACAGGTGCGGCTGGCCTGCCGCCGCGCAGGTTTTCGCCTTGCCGCCCGCGAGACCCGTGGCGACTGGTCGATCCTGTGGCTGCGAAAGCGACCGGCGCTCGCGTCGCGCGACCGGATGCGGATAGCCAAGCGCGCCGCGAACGCATAGGCTCGCCTCAAGGAGAGCGAACATGCGCGTAATCGTGATGGCAGTCGGCGACGATCGGCCCGGACTGACCCAGAGCCTTGCCGACGCGATTGTCGAGGCCGAGGGCAACTGGCTGGAAAGCCATTTCGCGCGGCTCGGCGGCAGCTATGTCGGCTCGGTTCTCGTGGAATTGCCTACGGGCGGCCTGCCCGACCTCAAGCGCGCCGCCGCGCGCATGGATGCGGAAGGCTTCCACGTCAGCGTCGAATCCGCCGCCGACGAGAAGACCCCGGCGGGCAAGACGATGGGCTTCGAACTGGTGGGCGCCGACCGGCCCGGTATCGTTCGCGAACTTTCCACCGCACTGGCGGGCCTGGGTGCCAGCATCGACCTGCTGGAAACCGGCACCGAGCAGGAAGCATGGACCGGAACCACGGTTTTCCGCGCGCGCGCCACTGTGATCGTTCCCGATACGATGTCGCTCGATACGGTTCGTGGCGCCCTTGAAGACATATCCGGAGAGATTGTCGTCGATTTCGACGAATAGTTCTCCCAACCCTCCGAAAATATATAACTTCTTGTGCTGAATGAATGGATCGCGATTTCGCGAGTCCATCCGTCATAGCGTTACGAATCAAAACGGGAATGGACTCCTGTTTTTGAATCATTAGTCTCAAATAGGGAGAAATGATTCGCAGACGGCGAACGGGGATTCGGACTGATAATACTGACATTATTTCTCTATATATCGTCGAAATAGGGGGCATCGATGAAAGTAGGGAAAGTTGATTCCGCACATGTCCATCATAATTCATTACCGAATAAGGTAATAAGCAAGAAATCACCACTTGCCGTTGCAGATGCGGCCGAAGAAGTGGTCAGGTCCGCGCAAGACGGTGACGATTCAGCGCAAGAAGAGACGGGAAACGTCGAAGAAGTCGTCCATACCCATCCAGCCGATAGCGCGATGTCGGCAGGATTCGCCCTCGACGGCGCCCTGGCCGAAGCGGCCTCAGCCAGCCTGATGATCTCCGAAGCCCGAACCGCGGACCAAATCGGGTTCGCACAGGAAGGCGAGGAAGGCGGTGGCTTCTCGCTGACCAATCCCCTGGTTCTTGTCGGAATCGGCGGCCTCACCGGCCTTGCCATTTGGGGCCTCACCGGCGGCGGCGGCAACAAGGCTCCGACGGTCGACGGCGCCGAGCGATCTGTCTCCGTGGCGGAAGACGACCAGATCAACGTTTCCATCAACGCTATCGATCCTGATGGCGACGATCTGACCTATCTGGTCACGTCGTCACCCGGACACGGTCAAACAAATGTCGTCAACGATACCGTCGTCTACAAGCCCGACCTCGATTACAATGGGCCTGACAGTTTCGTCGTATCGGTCTCGGATACGAACGGAAATTCCGTCAAACAGACGATCAACGTCACCGTGACTCCGGTGAACGACAGACCCGTCTTCGTGGTTCCTCTCGATACGGCCACCATCAGGAACGACCAGACCTACACGACCGATCTTACGCTGACGGCAAGCGACGTCGACGGGGATGCCCTTACCTACAGGACGCTTCTCGAGCCGAAAGAAGGCACTCTTGAAGTCACGTCTGCCGGCGCGCTGACCTATACTCCGGCGCCCGGCTTCATATGCACGGAAGAAGTGATTGTCGGTGTATTCGATCCTTCGAACGCCAGGGCTGAGAAGTCCATCACCATCACCGTTCTCGGCCTTCCGGGGCCTCCGTCAGGCGACATCTTCACCGAAATTGTCATCGACGAGGACACGCCAATTGCCTTTCCGACCTCCATCTTCGATCCTGATGGCGATCAGATTACCCTCACAATAAGTGCGCAGCCGTCGCACGGCACGGTCAGTGTCAGCAACGTGTCTGGCCTCATTCATTACCAGCCAGCCCCGGATTACAACGGAACAGATGCCTTCTCGATTGTCGGCACCGCACAGGACGGATCGTTCACCGAAGGCTTCAGCATCGTCATTCAGCCAGTGAACGATCCTCCCGTCGCAGCAGAATCCCAGTCGACGCAAACCCGTACCGATACGCCGGTCAACATTCCGCTCTCGGCGACCGACGTGGACGGCGATCGCATTCAGCCCACGGTGCTTGTGGGCGACAGGCCCGCCAATGGCACTCTGACCACAGTCGAGAACGACCCGAGCAAGTACGTCTACACACCGAACGACGGCTTCAACGGGACCGACACGTTCAAGGTCACCTACAGCGATGGGAACGGCGGCACTGCCACGACCACGTGGACCGTGACGGTTGCTGCAAACAGCCCGCCGATCATGATGACCAGCATTACCGAATTCGGAATTGACGAGGATGACTCTGCCGGGGTCACGGTGGTCGTGGGAGTCGACGATCCGGAAGGCGATCCCTTCACGCTGACCGCTTCGGCATCCAACGGCACCGTGACCAAAAACGCCGACGGGTCGTTCACCTATCATCCCGACCCGGACTATTGGGGTCTCGATTCCATCGTTTTCACGGCCACCGACAACAGGGGGGCATCGACCACCTATACCCTTCTCGGGGCAGTCACTTCCGTCAACGACGATCCGGTGCAGGAAGCCGGTACGACCACTTCGATCATCGTCAACAATACCGATACGGCCAAATTCAATGTGGTGTTCAGCGACGTGGACGGAGATGACTGGACCCCGTCAGTCGCCAAGGAACCGGGCCACGGCGCGGTCACGATCAATGTTGACGGGACATTCACCTACGATCCGGTCGATACCTATGTCGGACCTGACACTTTCGACATGCAGGTGGACGACGGCAACGGGGGCGTGGTGAGCTACAGCGTTTCGGTTACCGTGACCGGCGCCGAGGAAGTCTCCCTGAACGGCATCGACCCAAGCGAACCCAACGGTAATTTCAATGCAGGCGTCGGCTCCTTCATCCTGCTCATCAGCGCCTTGCAGGTGGCACACATGATCGTCACCGCATTCGGGATCGACGACGTCGTTCGCATTACAGACGGTACGCCGGAGGATTTCGCGCTGATCGCCGGTGGCAACTCGAACGACCTGTTCCTCGAGTCGGTCGGCGCGCCGTTGCTGCAGAAGATCTTCTTCGCCGGCATCTTCGCCGAGAGCGGACCGCCGGCCGAGTATACATTCGCGAGCGTGGCAGAGACGCTGGGCTTCAATCCCTTTGAATTCGTGACGACCGTGCCCTGATCGTCTGAACCGGGCGGACTGGCTGCTTACCCCTCGAAGCTATTCCAGGTCAGCACTTCGGACAGCGGCTTTCGCCATGCTTTCCTGAAGCTGTCGCCTTCGAAAAAAGCGACTGGCAGCAGGCCGATGTGCGTGAATTTGGCCTGCGGAATGCCGAGGACTTCACAGACGTCGCTCTCGCGCATGCACGAAGCGGTCGTCCAGGCCGTTCCCAGTCCGCGTTCGCGCGCGGCAAGGCAGAAGCTCCAGATCGCGGGATAGACGGAACCCCACATGCCGGACTGGTTGAACAGGTCCTGCCCATCGGTCCGCCCGCGCATCAGCGGCACGACAATCGCAGGCAGCCGGTCGAACTTCTCGGCGAGCGCGAAGGCGGAGTCGAGCAGTTGCGCGCCGCGCTCGATGCGGTTGTAGATCGCATTCGCCTCGCGAGAATCGCTTGCCTCGGGCGATTGGTCAGGCGACCAGTTGACCACATTGCGATAGACCGCCGCGACCTTTGCAACCACTTCAGGATCGTCGACGATGATCCAGCGCCAGCGGTTGAGGTTCGACCCGTTAGGTGCCTGAAGCGCGATTTCCAGGCATTCTTCAAGCAGTTCGCGCGGCACCGGCCGCGTCACGTCCAGCCGCTTTCGCACTGTGCGCGTGGTGGTCAGCACCTCGTCAACTGAAAGTCCCAAAGTCATCCCTTCACCCCTCCTGGCGTTTCTCCAATCGTTAGAGCCAACACCGGGGCTGACGGCAATGGCGCTTGTGTCGCCTGACCGGACATTCCTTTCGCACAGCGGACTCGCCGGTAGCTGTCACGCAGAGGCGAGCGTGGCCTCTAGGAATTCGAGCGCGCGCCGCGTGAACGCCTCCATGTTGGCGATGCGGTCGTCGCTCTGCGTCTCTGTCACCTGTGTCGCGACGAGTCCGCCCGGCCCGGCAATGCCGACGCAGCTCCGTCCGGAAGCGACCCCCATCGGATGCTTGCTGCTCCCGGCAGCGCCGGATTCGGCAATGCCCCAGGCCGCGCCGAAGTTGTCGCGGATCGCGCGCGCCTGCAGCGCGGCATAGTCTTCCGTGGCCGATTTCATGCCTTCGAACACTTCCTCGACCAACCCGTAGAGCGCATCGCGAGACGCCTTGGAATAGACCACGCCGCCGCCGACATAGAACGACAGCGCGCCCGGCACGGTGAGCAGCGAGGCGGAAATGAGCCCGCCGGTCGCACCGTCCGCCACAGCGATCTTCTCGCCCCGCGCCCGTAGCAGCTCTGCCACGCGCGCGGCAATCACGTTGAAATCTTCCAGCATCCTATCCCGCCTGTTCCACTATTTTCGCCCATTCGGCTTCGTCGATTACCTCGATGCCGAGTTCCGCCGCTTTCTTCAACTTCGAACCGGCCCCCGGCCCGGCGACGACGAGGTCGGTCTTGGCCGAGACCGAGCCTGCCGCCTTGGCGCCGAGCCGCTCGGCCTGAGCCTTGGCTTCGTCGCGGCTCATGGTTTCCAGCTTGCCGGTGAAGACCACGGTCTTGCCAGCCACGGCGCTGTCGCGCGTCTCGACCAAATAGGGCGGCGGCGAGACTTCCGAAAGAATCTGGTCCCAGACCTCGCGATTGTGCTCTTCATGGAAGAAGTCGCCCAAAGCCTCGACCACGGCGGGGCCGATGCCGTCGATGGAGAGTAATTCGGCTGCGGCTTCTTCCTCTCCTGCATGCGCCTTTTCTGCCGCTTCCCGCAAGGCAGGCAGGGTCGCAAACTGGCGCATCAGGTCACGCGCCGTCACCGCGCCGACATGGCGAATACCCAGACCGAACAGCAGACGCGCCGCGTCTGGCTCGCGCTTTGCCTCGATGGCAGCCAACAGATTGTCCACAGACTTGTCCTGCCACCCTTCGAGAGCGAGGATTGCATCGCGCCGGTCCTTCAGACGGAAGATATCGGCAGGACTTTCCAGCCAGCCGCGCGCGAAGAAATCGGCGATGGTCTTTGCCCCCAGCCCCTCGATATCGAGTGCGCCACGACTGACAAAGTGCTGCAATCGTTCGGTTCTTTGTGCCGGGCAGATCAGGCCGCCGGTGCAGCGGACGTCGACCTCTCCCTCTTCGGCCACGGCTTCGCTGCCGCATTCCGGGCAGTGATCTGGGAAAACATAAGGCTCGCGCTCCGCATCCCGCGTCAGGTTGTCCACAACCTGTGGAATAACGTCGCCCGCCCGCTGGATCACGACCCGGTCGCCGGGCCTGACGCCAAGCCGCGCAATCTCGTCGCGGTTGTGCAGGGTCACGTTGGTGACGGTCACGCCGCCGACCAGCACCGGGGCCAGCCTGCCGACCGGAGTGAGCTTGCCAGTCCGCCCGACCTGGATGTCGATCACTTCCAGAGTCGTCTCGGCTCGCTCTGCCGGGAACTTGCGCGCGATGGCCCAGCGCGGCGCCTTGGCAACGAAACCGAGTCGCTGCTGCCAGTCGAGACGGTCGACCTTGTAGACGACGCCGTCGATTTCGTAGGCAAGATCGGTGCGCATATCCGCGAGCTGGCGGTAATGCTCGACCATGTCACCCAGCGTATGACAGCGCGCCAGCGCGGGCGAGACGGGCACGCCCCACTCGAGGATCTGCTGCATCATGCCAAACTGGGTCGCATGCGGCACCTCGCTCGCCGCCCCCCAGCCATGCGCCAGGAAGCGCAGGGGACGGCGCGCGGTCACGCTGGGGTCTTTCTGACGCAGCGAACCCGCCGCGGCATTGCGAGGATTGGCGAACTGGCGGACCTTGTCGGGATCGAACACCGCGCCCTTGGCTTCGGCATCGGCGCGCGCCTCGTCCATCAGCCGCTCGTTGAGGCCGGCAAAGTCCGCCTTGGCCATGTAGACCTCGCCGCGGATTTCGAACACGGCGGGCGCTTCTCCCTCAAGACGCTCGGGTATGCCCGCGACATGCGCAACATTGGCGGTCACGTCCTCGCCCACCTGCCCGTCGCCGCGCGTGGCCGCCCGAACCAGCACGCCATTCTCGTAGCGCAGCGAGCATGAGAGGCCGTCGATCTTGTCTTCCGCGGTAAAGACGACCTCCTCGTCCTCGCCAAGCGAGAGGAAGCGCCGCACACGGCCCACAAAGTCCGCCAGTTCCTCGTCGGAAAAAGCGTTGTCGAGGCTCATCATCCGCTGCTCGTGCGTCACCTTGGACAGCGGAGAAGCCGCGATCTCGTGGCCCACCTTGCGGCTGGGCGAATCGTCTCGCACAAGGTGCGGGAAGGCAGCCTCGATCTCGGCATTGCGGCGCACCAGCGCATCGTATTCCTGATCGCTGATCTCTGGCGCATCCTGCGCATGATAGAGCGCATCGTGCCGCGCGATGGCTTTTGCCAGCCGCATCAGTTCGTTTGCGGCTTCTGCCTCGGTGAGCGAATCCATCGATCAGTCCTGCCCTGCCCCACCACGATCTGCAAACTTTCGATCATGGCGCAGTTGCGCTGCCCATTTCGGATCGATCATGCCGAGCAGCCGTTCCTGCTCACCTTCCACCTTCCGCATGCGGTCAGGTTCGGGAAGGTCTGCGCCCATGGTCTCGATATAGGAATGCATCCACGCCCGGTCGCGGAATACCCAATAGAGGAGCTGATCCGCGACGGCGCTCGTCTGTTCGTCAGTCTGCCTGCCGCCCTCCCAGGTGGCGTAGACGTAGCCGAACTTGTCGCGAAACACGAAGTTGCCATCGCCACCATCGGGCAGGTCTGCCTTTGGCAGCACGCGTTCGGGAAAATCCGCTCGCGCGGCATAGTCGCGCATCATCTGCGCCAGATGGGCTTCGTCGAACATGACGGGCTCTGGCTTCGACCAGTCAGGCAGCGATGGATCGTGTGGCGATGCCGGAACGACGGGAGGGGCTGCCTTTCGGCGGATCGGCCCTTCGTGTCGTGCGACGGCCTGCCGCGAATTGCCGCCCCGCAGCCAGTGAATGGCCAGAGCGCCAACAGTCGCAACCAATGCGATCAGGAGTATCGTACCGATCCCGAAGTCGGCCGCACCGAGCGCCCATGTTCCCCTCACGCCGGTTCAGGTCCGGTTGCCGCGAAGCGCGCGGCCCACAGGCCGCCCGGCAAAGGTTCCGCCGACCCACGGCCCACCCAGGAAAAAGCTGTAGAGCGCGAAGGCGAAGGGCGCATTGCGCCGCGCCGCCTCGCCGGACAGCGCGGGATCGCCTTCTCTCCACAAGACGATCGCCAGGCCCACAAAGAAGGCTGATAACCAGACAAGAGTCGCAGACCGCAGGCGATCAGGAACAGCAATCCGCCCGATGTAGATACCGCCGCAAAGGCCGAGCACGAAACACAGTGCGATCAGGAACAGGAACGTCGCCATCACACGCCCTCCAGCAATCGGTCGGCCTGCGCGCGGGCTTCGTCGGTCACTTCCGCGCCGGACAGCATGCGGGCGATTTCCTGCCGCCTTTCCTCGTCGCTCAACAGGCTGACCGAGGTGCGCGTGACCAGACCTTCGCTGCTCTTGGCGATCAGGTAATGCGCAGAGCCACGCGCGGCGACCTGCGGGCTGTGCGTAACGACCACGACCTGCCCGCCGTCAGCGAGCCGGGCGAGCCGCTCGCCGATTGCCGAAGCGACCGCGCCGCCAACGCCCCTGTCGATCTCGTCGAAGATCAGCACGGCAGCGCCGCCTTCTTCAGCCAGAGCAACCTTCAGGGCGAGAATAAAACGCGAAAGCTCGCCGCCGCTGGCGATCTTCGCGAGCGGAGCGAAATCCGCGCCGGGATTGGTCGAGATGAGATATTCGACCGAATCCATGCCGTTCGCGCCCCAGCGATCCTCCGGCAGGTCAGCGACTGCCGTGCGGAACCGGGCATCGCCAAGCCTGAGCGGCTCCAGTTCGCTGGCAACGGCAGCATCAAGCCGTCCGACCGCAGCGACACGGACCTCGTGCAGCGCCTCAGCCCGCTCGCGGTAGGTTGATTGCGCCTTTCCGGCGGCCGCTTCGAGCGCCGCCAGTTCACCCTCGCCGCCCTCGATGGAGTCGAGCCGCGCGCGAAGGTCTCGGGCCACTTGCGGCAGGTCCGCCACTTCACAGCGATGCTTGCGCGCCGCCGCACGCAGGTCGAACAGGCGAGTCTCGATCCGGTCGAGTTCCATCGGATCGTGGGACAGGGCTTCTGCCGCTTTCTCGATGCGGTCTTCGGCCTCGCTCGCCTCGATGACCGCGCGGTCGAGCGCGGCCAGCGCCTCGGCCAGCAAGGGATGCTCTTCCGCGATCCGATCCAGCCTGCGAGCCGCGCCGCGCAGAGTCGCGAGCGCGGAGTCGGAACCGCTCCACAAATGGCGCAGATCCTCGAGATCGCCGGACAGCCGCTCACCTTTCTGCATGTCGGCTCGCGCGAGAGCGAGATCCTGCTCCTCGTCGTCTTCGGGAGCCAGCGAAGTCAGCTCCTCCAGATGCGCGAGCACCAGATCGCGATCCTCACGCGCTGCCTCGACTCTCTCGCGTGCTGCCGACAGTGCCTCTCGCGCTTTCTGCCAATCGCGCCACGCCGAAGCCACGCCAGCCGTATCGGCTCCCGCGAAACGATCGAGCAGCGCCCGATGCCCCGAAGGATTGACCAGACCGCGATCGTCGTGCTGGCCGTGAACCTCGACAAGCGAGCCTGCCATTTCGCGAAGGAGCGCGACGCTGACCGGCTGATCGTTGACCGTGGCCTTGCTCCCCACCGTCTCCCCAGCGCGCAACTGGCGCCGCAGGATCAGCGGTTCGCCCGGCTCGATGGAGATGCCGGCATCGTCGAGCACGTCGGCAACCTGCTGCGGCAGTCGCTCGAACTCGAAGGTCGCGGTAACGCTCGCCCTCTCTTCGCCTGCCCGCACCAGTCCCGCCTCGGCCCGGTTGCCGAGCACAAGCCCCAGGGCATCGAGCAGGATCGACTTGCCCGCGCCGGTCTCGCCGGTGAGCACGCCCAGACCACCAGCAAAGGTGAGGTCCAGCGCCTCGATCAGGACGATATTGCGGATGGAAAGGCGGGTGAGCATCGTTGCGCGGTCTTTTAGACGACCGCGGCAGCCTCGTCACGCACCATGCACAGGGTTATCCGGCCCGAAATGCAGGGCGTATTGTGCCTTAGCTGGCCTGTGCGTCCGGCGCGTACTTGTTCATCAGCTTGTAGGCGCGATCGTACCATTCGCTGTTCGGATAGTTCCTGCCCAGCACGGCTGCGGCCTTGAGGGCTTCCTCGCGGATGCCAAGCGACAGGTAGCTTTCGACCAGACGGTACAGTGCCTCGGGCGAATGGCTGGTGGTCTGGTAATTGTCGACCACGTTGCGGAAGCGCATCGTCGATGCGAGCCACATGCCGCTGCGCTGATAATAGCGCCCGATGTTCATTTCCTTGCCGGCGAGGTGATCGTTGACAAGGTCGAGCTTCACGCGGGCGTCACGCGCATATTTGGTGTCAGGATAGCGCCGCTCGACTTCGGTCAGAGCCTGCTTCGCCTGCTCCGTCGTGCGCTGGTCGCGGCTGACGTCGCTGATCTGCTCGTAGTAGCTGAGCGCGATCAGGTAATAGGCATAAGGCGCGTCCTTGTTGCCCGGATGGATCGACAGGAACCGCTGGGCCGACTGGATCGTCTTCGTATAGTCGCGCGCAACGTAGTAGCTGAACGCACTCATCAACTGGGCGCGGCGAGCCCAGGGGGAATAGGGGTGCTGGCGCTCCACCTCGTCGAACAGGGCCGCTGCCTGCCGCGCCTGCCCGCGATCCAGCCGCTCCTTGGCGACGAGATACAGCGTGTTGACGTCGCGCGCGACATAGGCGGTGTCCTTGCGGTTGGACCTGTTGCTGGCGCAACCGCTGGTGAACACAAGGGCAGTGGCGACAGCGAGCGCCATTGCTATCTTGGAGGTGTGATGTCCGGACATGGTCCAGCCCTATAGCCAGCGCTTCGATGAACGCCAAGTGAGCGCGAACGGCATGTGTGAATTTCGGGATAGAACCATTTCAATTCGGGCTTTGCTTGGCTGGACCGATATGCTTTAGCGGCCCCGCACGCTTTCTCCGGGACGAACCGATGCCTGAACATCGCGTCCCGGCGATGCTCAAACGCCGCACGGGCTTAACCAATCCGCGATGAGAATGCTCATCCCGGCTTGGTATCAGAGGATGCCAGGATGGATATTGAACTGAACGAAGACCAGACGATGCTTCAGGACATGACGCGTCGCTTTCTGGAAGACCGCTCTCCGATCGGCGCACTGCGCAAGCAGGTGAACGCCAGCGAAAGTTTTGATCGTGACGTGTGGAAGGAAGGCGCCGAGCTGGGCTGGATCGCCCTGTTCGTTCCCGAAGAGAACGGCGGCATCGCCGAGAGCGCGGGCGGCGTGGAAGACGCCGCGATCGTCGCCGAGGAGCTGGGCCGCGTGGTCTTTTCCGGGCCGTTCATTTCGACCTGCGCGGTCACTTTCGCCATCGCCCAGTCGGGCTCCGCCGAGCAGCGCGAAGCGCACCTTCCCGGCCTTGCAGCCGGTGAGACGCTGGGTGCATGGTGCCTTTCGGGCCGTGGCCCGATGGCTGGCATCGATGCAGGTGCGATCACTGCCAAGGCCAGCGGCAACGGCTTCGAGCTGAACGGCTCGGCCGCCTTCGTGCAGGACGCTGCCGACGCCGATCTGCTGCTGGTGACGGCTGCTGACGGCGACGGCATCTCGCAATTCGTCATTCCGTCAGACAGCGCAGGCGTTTCCATCGAGGCGATGGAGGCACTCGACCTCGGCCGCCGCCTCTATGTCGTGAAGTTCGACTCGGTAAAGGCCGAGGCCGATGCGCTTCTTGGTGAGGCTGGCAAGGCGCAGGACGCGCTCGAAAAGCAGCTTCAGACCGTGCTTGCCCTGCAGTGCGCCGAAACCGTGGGCGTCACCGACCGCACTTTCGAGTTCACGCTGGAATGGGTCAACGACCGCTATGCCTTTGGCCGCCCGATCGGCTCCTATCAGGGTCTCAAGCACCGGCTTGCGCGTCACTGCGGCCATCTCGAAGGCGCCAAGGCCGCTGCATCCTATGCAGCACGCGCCGTACGCAATGACGCACCCGACGCGGCCATCGCCGTCAGTGTCGCCAAGAGCCATTGCGGACGCATGTCGACCGAGATCATCCGCGATTGCCTGCAGATGCACGGCGGAATCGGCCTGACGTGGGAGCACGACATCCACCTGTACCTGCGCCGCGCGGTATCGAACGAACAACTCTGGGGCAGCCCCGCCGCCCATCACGAGCGGCTTTGCCAGCTCGCGGGCGTCTGAGGAGAAAGACCATGCAGAACAACCCAGCCGCCGAGATCGTGGTCAAGACCACCGAAGATCAGGATACCGACGAGGTCCGCGCCTTCCGCCTTCGCGCCCGCGAATGGATGAAGGACAACCTGCCCCCGCGCCTTCCGCACGAGGCCGGCAACGATTTCGACGATGCCAAACTTGTCGAGCGGGACCGTGAAATCCAGAAGAAGCTGCACGCAGCCGGCTTCGGCGGCCACCAGGGCATCACCGTCCCTGTCGAATACGGCGGCCTCGGTCTCGACCAGCGTTTCGAGGACGTCTTCCTGGAGGAAGCCTCGCCCTACCGCCTGCCCTGGAGCTACGGCAACGCGACCAACATCGCCATGCCCTGCATCCTGGGCCACGGCACCGAGGAACAGAAGAAGAAATACGTCCGCAAGATACTCGACGGCACGCACCTTTGGGCACAGCTTCTGTCCGAGCCTTCAGGCGGGTCAGACCTTGCCGGCGTTCTGACCCGCGCCGAGCAGCGCGAGGACGGCAACTGGTATCTCAATGGCTCCAAGGTCTGGACCACGGGCGGCCATCACTGCGACATGGGCCTGTGCCTTGCGCGCACCGATCCGACCGTCCGCAAGCACGCCGGCCTCACCATGTTCCTGGTGGACTTCCACCAGCCGGGAATGACCGTGAACCCGATCAAACTCGTCATGGGCGGATCGGAGTTCTGCCAGGAATTCCTCGACGACGTGGTGGTTCCCGATGCGGACCGGCTGGGCGAAGTCAACGGCGGCTGGAAGGTCGCGCAGACCCAGCTCGCTTCGGAACGCAAGGGCATGGCTCGCGGCTGGCATGTCGGAATGCATCGCGCCGAAACCTCGCCCTACATCGAACCCAATGCCCGTTACGGCAAGATCGCGAAGAAGCTGGGCACCGAGAACGATTCCTACACTCGTGCGATGATCGGCGAGCTGATCGTCTACGATGCGGTCAGCGACCTTATCGGCAAGCGCATCAACACCGGCCTGCGCAGCGGAAAGTTTCACGGCGAGGCAGGTGCCATTCCTTCGCTGATGTCGTCCGTCTTCGATATCGACCGAACCAAGCTGGTATCAGCCATCTGCGGCCCCGAAGCCATCGCCTCTGTCGACGAGAAGAGCGCAAACGGCGTGGGCATGAGCCGCGTTTCCACGCACCGCATCGGTGGTGGCACGCTGGAGACGCAGATGAACCTCGTTGCGGAACGCCACCTCGGCCTGCCGCGCGAACTTGGTCCAGCGCCAGACACGCCGTTCAACGAGCTGCGCTCCAACAAGACGGCAAAGATCGCCTGAAGCATTTCTGCGCGATGCAAGAGAAAAGCGCCGCCCCCGCCGGAGCGGCGCTTTTTTCATGACCGATTGAGAGCGCAGCGGCAAATCAGCACTTGCGCCGCATCACCGGCAATGATGGAATGCTCCTCGAAGCAGGCCCGCGAATAAGCGGGCTGCCATGGAGAGAGCCATGAGCGACGACAGCTCTGCCGAGATCATCAATGCGGCTGAGGATTTCATCACCTCGCACCTGAAAACATACCTGCGCTCGGGCGGCGCGGAAGGCCACATCATGGATACCACCCATGCGGGCGGCCTGCCCTTTGGCACCCACTGCCTGATCCGCTACAAGGGCCGCAAGAGCGGCAAGACCTATGTCACGCCACTGTGTTACGGCGCAATCGGCGGAGAAGTCGTAATCATCGGCTCGAAAGGCGGCGCGGATCACCACCCCGCCTGGTATCTGAACCTTGTCGCCTCGCCGGACGTCGATCTCCAGATCGCGACTCAAGCCTATCGCGCGAAATGGCGCGAGGCGAGCGGCGCGGAACGCGAGAAAGTCTACAATTTCATGGTCGAAGGATTTCCGTTCTTCGACAACTATCGCAAGGCCACCGACCGCCAGATACCGGTCGTGCTGATGCAAGTCATCGAGCCGATCCCGGTCTTCAGCGAAGCCGATCTCGGATAAGGGAGAAAAATGCAATGACACAGGCCCCCACCCCGCTCGACAAGGCGGCTGCCAGGCGAAAGTACGGTCCGTGGGCCGTAATCGCCGGAGCCTCGGACGGAACCGGCGAAGGCTTCGCGCGAGAGCTGGCAGCGATGGGCATCAACCTGCTGCTGATCTCGCGTCGGCGCGAGGTACTGGAATCGCTTGGCGACGAACTCGCTGCCGCCCACGGCATCGAATATCGCGTGCACGTTCAGGACCTCATGGTCGAAGGGGCGGGCCAGGCGATCCTCGACGCGTCGTCCGACCTCGACGTTGGCCTCTACGTCTCGAACGCGGGCGCAGATGCCGTCGGCAAGGGCTTCCTCGACGAGCCGATCGAACGCTGGCACGGCATGATTACCATGAACGTCACCACCGTCATGGAAACCTGCTATCACTTCGGCCACCGGATGCGCGAACGCGGCGGTGGCGGCCTGCTGATAATGAGTTCCGGCTCCGCCCTGGGCGGCATTCCCTTCCTGTCGATGTATTCGTCGACAAAGGCGTTCGAGGGCAACTTCTGCGAAGGTCTGTGGGCCGAACTGAGGCCGTTCAATATCGACGTGCTTTCGGTCCTCGCCCCGCTGATGGACACGCCTTGCTATCGCCGCAATACGGAAGGCACCGGCTTCCTGATGGACCCGTCGATGGCGTGGGATCCTTTCGATGTATCGCGAGGCGCGCTTGAGTGGCTGCCGCACGGGCCGCTCCTGATCTATCCGAACACCCCGAGCGATGCGGACAGGGGGGCGGAAATGGCCGAGCGGCGCGAGCGAGTCGAAGCATCGATGGCATTGGGCAGCAGCTTCAACGCACCTGCCACCAGCTAAGCCAGACGCCTGTGCCGGACATATTGATGCGGGGACATGAGCTGGCATCATCCTAGGCGAGAGAGGAAAGCGCCATGAGCCGAGTGATCGACGTCGACAGTCATTGGACCTTTGCCTGGGAATTCGAACCCGCAAGGGGCCCCCTGGCGAAATTCGCGCAGGACCTGCCGCGCACGCAGGATCTGCTCGCGTGGTTCTTTGCAGGCGATCTGATCGAGGCCCTGCCCGAAGACCTGCGTCCCGACCCGCGCGTTCTGTTCGGCCTGCCCGAGGGCGAGGAAATCCCCGAGCATTGGCGGCGCCTGCAACACACCGGCAAGCCTGCCGATCGCATCGAATGGATGGACCGGGTGGGAATCGATTTCGCGCTCGTCAATCCGGGGGGATATGGCTCGACCTTCCCGCTGATCGAGAACAGGAAGACTCGCGCCGACTTCATTTGCGCGGCCAATGACGTGCTGCTCGAAACACTCGACGGATATACCTCGCGGTGCAGTCCGATCGCGGTCGTGGATCTGGAGGACATAGACGGCGCGATCGCTGAAATGACCCGCATGCGCACGCACGGCAGCAGGGCCTTCTCGATCCGTACCATCCCGGTAAACGGCATGTCGCTCGGGCATCCGCATTTCGACCGGGTGTGGTCCGCTGCCGTCGACCTTGGCATGCTGGTCAACATTCACGTCGGCAACGTTCCGGGCCGGTTCGGCGACTGGGCCAATCTCGGGTGGGACTTTACCGACCTCGACACCGTCGGCCCGTTCATGCGCATGGCCAACACCCAGCGCTATCATGGAGCCGAGCAGTTCCTGAACTCGATGCTCTATGGCGGCGCTTTCGCGCGCCATCCCGACCTGACAATCCTCATTTCCGAACTGTGGGCCGGCTGGCTGCCGAACTTCATCCGCCAGACAGAAGTGTTCTGCGCCAAGCGCGGCCCCTGGGGAGATTGGCCTTTCCCGATGAGCGGAGGCGACTATCTGCGCCGCCATGTGAAACTCACGCCGCTTCCCGGACTCGGGGACTGGAACGCGCTGGACCTGATCCGCGACTTTCCAGAAATCGTCGTCTTCTCGTCAGACTACCCGCATACCGAAGGCAATGCGGATCCCATCGAGCTTTACCGGCCCGGACTCGATTCCCTGACCGACGAGGTTCGCGACGGCTTTCTCGGCGACACGATGGCCGATTGCTTCGCAAGAATGGGCGACCCGGTCGTCCACTAGTACGGCGCGCAGCGCCCGCGCCCCGTCCTTGGCCAGTGTGCCGACGGGTTGCGGCGAAAGCCCTTTGCGGGCCGTTCGCTCTACTGTGAAAGGAAGTCCAGCAGTTGCGGCGCCAGCGTGGGCCAGCTGGTGAAGATCGTTATCCCGACGTCTCCAGCCATCTGCCGTTGGGACTGGAAGTTCCACTCGTCAGAGCGCCACGGGGGTTCGACGAGCCTGGACTGCGGCACCAGCCGGTGCGCCCATTCACTGGTGGCGCGCGTATGCGACAGGTCGCTTTCATCCGAGCGGAAAATCATCACCGGCATGCGTAGCCGCGACCAGTCGCGCTGGCTCATGCCCGGCACGGGAGTCGTTTCCGATGGAACGTAGATCGAGGCCCACTGCTGCATCATCTCGATGAACTTGCGCGGGTCCATGGCGAGCAGCTTTTCCTTCGCTTGCGGGTTCTTGGCGATGTGCTCAGCCCAGGATGCCGCTTCGAGCACCTTGGCCATGCCGCCCTGCGAGGCCGCGATGGCCGCCTCGCCGCAATAGAAGGTGGCAAGCTGCATCAGGCCGATCGGATCGCCGCTTATCCACCAGACGCAGACGTGCGAGCAGATGTCGGGATTACGCGCCGCCGTCAGCAGCGAGACGCGCGCGCCGCCCGATCCGCCGCAGATCGCCGTGGGGCCGAGATCGAGCTTGCGGATCAGACCCGCCAGTGCCTCTGCCTGCGTCTCGGATTCGCTGGCGCCGCGCAGCACCGTATCGGAAAAACCGCAGTTGGGCCTGTCCCAGATCAGCACGCGCCGTCCGCCAGCGGCAAGGTTTTCGGCCAGATCGCGCAGGCCCGGCACGTCCATGCAGAACCTGCCACCCGGCGTCAGCGCGACTGCCGGGTCACCCGGCTTGCCAATCAATTCACAGGCTACGGTGACTCCGTCGACGTCGATCCTCTCCACGTGCTCTCCCTTTCATGGTTCTGGCTTTGGCAGACCATGCAACACGGTGCCGCGAGAGGAAAGCGCAATTGAGACTAATCGCTAGGGCATTGGCTCCCAGACGTAGATTCCGCCATCGGCCATAAGGCTGACATTGAGCTTGCCGTCCTTCAGCATCCAGCCAGTCATGTATTTCGTGTCGGCAGCCAGCTTCTCGCCCATGCTGGGCGGTGGGCAGGCCATCAGGGTAGTGGCTATCGGAGAGAACGAGATCGTTCCCGAAAGACCGTCTGCCGCCTTGGTCGAGCTGTAGGTGCCCGATCCACGGTTGCAGTCGAACTTGAACGAGGCGCTGCCGTCAGTGCCCAGCTTCATCGTGTAGTTCGCGGGATTGGCCGGATGCGAGGTGCCCTGCGCATCGTCCATCGACTGGAACTCGACGAGTCGCCAGGTAACGTCGGACAGGGCGACGGGGCCTGCCGGAATCATATCGGGCAGATGGGTGGCCGTTGGCGCTGTTGAGCATGCAGACAAGACAGTCACTGCCGACAATAGCGCCAAAGATTTCATTCTCATTGCTCAAACTCCCGACTGATGCTTAATTCCATTACACGATTGATAATGAACGGAGGCTGGTGCGATGAAATGGGCTTTCTGGATATTCGTTGCTCTTTACGTCATCGCTTTCGTGCTGTTCCTGATCGGCAACTACGGCCTGTTCGGATCTGAACAGGGTCCGCTGGCTGGCGTATTTCTCATGCCGCTTGGCCTTCCCTGGAACTTGCTTGGCGACAAGTTGGGTCTGGCATCGCCTGCACTGGGCATCCTTGCGCCGGCCATCAATGCCGCCATCCTTTACGGTCTCTGGAAACGCTTCGGCAGCTGACTCAGCCGCCGGTGATGAGGGCATCGGGGATCACATAGCGTTCCGGCCCGAATGTCACCACGCTGTTGTCCCTGTCATCCCGAGTCACCTTGAAGTCCCAGCCGGCCGACCCGTCCGCTTGCGCGCTGTCCGCGCTGAACGGCGTCGTATCGCGGAAAAAGATCGCGCGCTTGGTTCCGTCGGGCTTGGTGACTTCGACCAGCGACGTGCCGTCATCGCCCCATTTGCGTTTCACGCCTGCCTTGCAGTCCTGCAGGTCCGCGCCTTCGCCGACTGCACACGAAATCGTGGTCGTCGCGTGGAAATCGGTGCCGGGGACGAGGGCGTCATGGTCTTGCCTGGCCTTGACCGGAACTGAAACGACGAAGATGCCTTCGACAGTCTCGACAATCGAGCCGCCCAGCTTGTCTGCGCTTTCCTTGGTCGGACAGCCGACCAGATCGGCGCTGTCGTCGAGCCAGTTGGCGGTCGTCTCGCTCTCTCCCAGTCTGCGACACGGATCGCCCTTGTTCGGATAGCCGTCGCCAAAGGCCGCGAGGCTGGCAGGAAATTCGCCCGGAGCGGCTGAAGCCGAGGCTTCCGGCTCGGCTACCGGCTCTGCCGGCGCTTTGCTGCTGCCGCAGGCGGCCAGCGCGAGTGGCAAGGTAAGGCTGGCAAGAAAGATTGCGGACTTTTGCATGAGCCGGTCTCCTGTCCCGATTGCAGGGAAGAACGTCATTGCGCCCTGCCCTGCTCTATTTCGCTTCGGGTGTCGATCAGCGACACTTCGGGTGCTGGCCGATATCCCGCACGTCATAGAAATGACCGTCCGAAATCGTCACCTGCAGGCACTGACGCGAAGCGGCACGATACTGGATCGAGTAGCGCGTATCTCCCGAGGTGAAGTTGTCCACCTGAACGAAACCGCGGCTGGCAAGCTCGTCCATGCCGCCCGCCGCGCGCGCGCCATTCAAATCCTTGTAGACTGCTGCCTGACTGCTCCCGCCGTAGCCATTGTGGTGCGAGAGGTTGGCGCTGCGCTCGTCGACGCCAGCAGTGTAGCCGCTCGAATAGGCGTCCGACTTGTCATAGTTGTGATAGGGCGCGTTGTAGAGGCCGTCCTTGTACCCGCGATCGTAGGATTGCTCCGCCGCAATATCGGCATAGTGCTGATCGTTGTCGTGGTGGTTGGACTTGTGGGCCAGCAGCGCACCGAGAATGGCCGCTCCGGCAACGACACCTGCTGCCGCTGCGGCATTTCCGCCGGTGTGACCGCATTCGCTGTCCTTGGCATCCTGAATCGTCTCGACCAGTCCATTATAGACCTCGACCTGAACACAGTTCTTGTCAGCCTCGTTCCACCAGTAGCTGTAGGCATAACCCATCGAGTTCTTGTTGGTGGAAATATGTTTGAAGCCGCGGTCGATAAGGCCGGCTTCTGCCCCGCCTGCGCGAATTCCGTTCAGATCGGAGAGCGTGCTGGCATTGCGCGCCAGCGCGGGATTGGCCGTCATCGCCAGCGCGACGGCGGAAACAACTGCAAGCCTGGTAGTTCCGGTTTTCATCAATCCCTCCCAAGTCACCTGATGTGACGTGGCGGGCGGAGCAGGCAACGCGACCATGGTGCCCTTCACAGGCCCGCCACTTTGCAAATGGATCACAATAGCATGACAAAGTCGAGACTGAATGATGGCAATCTGACTGTGCCGTTAATGGCGAGCATGGCGCAGCAAAGGTTTCAGGCAGCTATTCCTCGCCCATCCTCAATGCCGCAATGAACGCTTCCTGCGGGATCGACACGTTGCCGTATTCGCGCATCCGGGCCTTGCCCTTTTTCTGCTTTTCCAGAAGCTTTTTCTTGCGGGTAATGTCGCCGCCATAGCACTTGGC
>JAGREN010000037.1:22494-27699 GCA_020446505.1 Novosphingobium sp.
GCGGTCACGTCCTTGCGCAGGGCCGCGATGGTTTCGCGCGCGATCACCTTGCCGCCGATTGCCGCCTGGATCGGGATCTTGAACAGGTGGCGCGGGATCAGGTCTTTCAGGCGCTCGCACATGCCGCGCCCCCTCGCCTCGGCAACGCCGCGATGGACGATCAGCGACAGGGCATCGACCGGCTCGTTGTTGACGAGGATGTTCATTTTCACGAGATCGCCTTCGCGCAGGCCGATCTGCTCGTAGTCGAAGCTGGCGTAGCCACGGCTGATCGACTTGAGGCGGTCGTAGAAATCGAACACCACTTCGTTGAGCGGCAGTTCGTAAGTCACCTGCGCACGCCCGCCGACATAGGTCAGTTCGCGCTGGATGCCGCGCCGGTCCTGACACAGCTTGAGGATCGGTCCGAGATATTCGTCAGGCGTGTAGATCGTCGCCTTGATCCACGGCTCCTCGATGGTGATGATCCGGTTCTGATCGGGATAGTCGGCGGGATTGTGCAGGTAGATCTCGCGCGCCTCATCGGTGCGCGAGGCGGACAGCTCGATGCGGTAGACGACGGACGGCGCCGTGGTGATGAGGTCGAGATCGTATTCCCGGCTGAGCCGCTCCTGGATGATCTCCAGATGCAGCAGACCCAGGAAGCCACAGCGAAAGCCAAAGCCCAGGGCCGCGCTCGATTCCATCTCGAAAGAGAAGCTGGCATCGTTGAGGCGCAGCTTGCCGATGGAATCGCGCAGCTTTTCGAAGTCGGCGGCATCGACCGGAAACAGCCCGCAGAACACCACCGGCTGCACTTCCTTGTATCCGGCGAGTGCTTCCTTCGCGCCGTTCTTCACCGTGGTGATGGTGTCGCCGACCTTGGCCTGCTCGACTTCCTTGATCTGCGCGGTGATGAAACCGATCTCGCCGGGGCCGAGCTCGTCGAGCTGCTCGATCTTCGGGCGCATGCAGCCTACGCGGTCAACGAGGTGCTCGGTCCCGCCCTGCATGAACTTGACGGGCAATCCCTTGCGGATCACGCCATCGAGCACTCGCACGAGAATGACGACGCCGAGATAGGGGTCATACCAGCTATCCACCAGCAGCGCCTTCAAGGGCGCATCGCGGTCGCCCTTTGGCGGCGGAATGCGCGCAACCACGGCTTCCAGTACGTCCTCGATGCCGATGCCCGACTTGGCGCTGGTCAGGACGGCATCGGAAGCGTCGATCCCGATGATGTCCTCGATCTCGGCGCGCACCTTTTCCGGTTCTGCGGCGGGCAGGTCGATCTTGTTGATGACCGGCACGATCTCGTGGTCGTGCTCGATCGACTGGTAGACGTTGGCGAGCGTCTGCGCCTCGACGCCCTGCGCCGCATCGACCACCAGCAGAGCGCCCTCGCAGGCAGCGAGGCTGCGGCTCACCTCATAGGCAAAGTCGACGTGGCCGGGCGTGTCCATGAGATTGAGCTCGTAGGTTTCGCCATCCTTCGCCGTATAGTTCAGGCGCACGGTCTGCGCCTTGATGGTGATGCCACGCTCCTTCTCGATGTCCATGTTGTCGAGCACCTGCTCGGACATCTCGCGCTCGGAGAGGCCGCCGGTGTGCTGGATCAAACGGTCAGCCAGCGTGGACTTGCCGTGGTCGATGTGGGCAATGATCGAGAAATTGCGGATATTGGCGAGGTTCGTGCTCATGCGCGCGCCTTTAACCGCGTATAACGCGCCTGTCAGCAAGGCAATCGCGTCGGCATCGCGACTTATTGCCAACTTCTATGGTGTCGATGCACCCGTTCGCACTCCCGACCAGGAAACCTCGTCTATCGTCAGCGTGAGCGAGGCGGGAGACTTGTTCATGTCGTAAAGAAACAGGTCCTGACCGCCGCTATTCTGGATCGTGGCCAGGATCCGCTCCAGCTTGAAAGTGCGGGCCGGAATACGGGCATAGCTTGCATCGATCTTCACGATGTTCGGCCCTGCCTTGACGACATTGACCAGGACATCGCTTCGTGAAGACCCTCTGGAATCAGAGATGACGTCGCCCCGGTATTGGCCACTGACCTGATCCGCGAAATCGGCGTGGGGTGCGCTTGCCTGAACCTGCATCGACGAGAGCGCCAGCGCTGTTGTAAAGATCAAGACCAGTCGATGGCCTAAGCCAATCACCCCGAAGCACGAATATTGCGTTCCACGATACGCCACTCCGTTTCGACTAACCAGCGCAATCTGAATTAGGCTGACAAGGGCACGCAGTTCTTGCGTTACCCTGCCTTGCGAAGAATACTCCTCTCCGCATCGTCGGTGCTACGGCGCGGGGGGCCGAGCAGGACGCTGCCGTCCTGTCCGAGCGGCAGGGCGTGTTCGAATTCCACACCCATGCGATCCTCCTTGGACCAGCGCGTCGTCACCTTGACGGTGTAGTCCCTGGAGAAGTGCAGCGTGAACACCGTATCCTTCGGCACGTCCCAGAGACCTTCGATCATCGCTCCGCTTACGGAAATGTTGCGGATCGTCCCTTCGTAGCGGTGGGTGCCATGTTCGAGCATGACCTTGCGCAGCATCGTCTGGCGCGGCGGGCGAGTCGACTGGGGACCGCTGGCAACGGCCGTGAAACCGGTGGCCAGTCGCTCGGTGGCGACAGCAGCCGTGATGGCCTGCTCGTAGATATACCCCTGGATGTGGCTGCAGCCCAGCGAACGGATAAGATCCAGCTCGTCCAGGGTCTCAACCCCTTCCGCTGTCGTTTCCATGTGCAGCGATTCAGCGAGACTGACGATCGAGGCGATGATCGCTGCATTCCGGCTGCCTATGAAGGTTGCGCCGCGCACGAAGGACTGGTCGATCTTGATCTTGTCGAACGGCGCCTTCTTCAGATAGCCGAGCGAAGAATAGCCGGTTCCGAAATCATCGAGCGCCAGCCGCACGCCAATCGCCTTGAGAGCCGCAAACATGGCATCGGTCGAGGTATCGTCGTTCAGGAACACGCTCTCGGTGATTTCCAGTTCGAGGCGGGACGGCGCGATCTGCGCATTGGCTATCGCGCTGGTAATGATGGCTGGCAGACTTGGACTGGCGAACTGCAGAGGCGAGACATTGACGGCAATGCGCACGCTCTCCGGCCATTTGGAAAGCTGCTCGCACGCAGCCCGCAGCGCCCATTCGCCGATCTGCGTGACCAGCCCCGATTCCTCGGCGACAGGGATGAATCGTGCCGGAGACAGGTAGCCGAGCTGCGGGTGGTTCCAGCGCAGCAGCGCTTCGAAACCGGTGATCTTCTCGGTCGTTGTCGAGACGACGGGCTGATAGTGCAGTTCGAGATCGCCATTGACCATCGCATCGCGAAGATCCTGTTCGAGCTGGCGGCGCTCCTCCGCATCGGCATGCAGGTCGTCGGCATAGAAATGGAAGCGGCCGCGCCCGCCATCCTTTGCCGCATAAAGGGCAAGATCGGCATTGCGGATAAGATCCTCGGACGTCGTTCCGTTGTCCGGACATTGCGATATGCCGATCGATGCGCCGATTGAAACGCGCGCGCCATCTATCGAATAGGGCTGCGAGAGATTCTCGATGATGCGGTGCGCCAGTTGCGCGAGATCGTCCTGCTTGTGCCGGCCCGGCAAGATGACCTGAAACTCGTCTCCGCCCAGCCTGCCGACATTGCCCAGCCCGTTGACCGTGCTGCGCAGCCGGTCGGCCACCTGACGAAGCAACGCATCTCCGGCGGGGTGCCCCATCGTATCGTTGACCTGCTTGAAGCGGTCGAGATCGAGCAGGAAAATGGCACACGCACGCCTGTCCACTTGCTGCGCCGTGAGAATCTTTTCCAGCAGTTCGGCCATTTGGAAACGGTTGGCGAGCTTGGTCAGCGAGTCGAAGCGGGCCAGCTGGGTGACATGTTCCTGCGAGCGCTTGCGATCGGTCAGGTCAGTTCCGGAGCCCCGGAATCCGAGAAAATTGTTGTAGCTGTCGAGTACCGGGCGACCCGTTATCGACCACCAGCGCTCCTCGTCCTCCCGAGTCGCGGCACGCACCTCGAGTTCGGAAAAGGCAGAGCGGGTGGACAGATTGAACCGCAGGGTTCGTCCGTTTTCCGTCTCGTCATCGCTGTCGAGAACAAACAGATCGGTGAAGGGCTTGCCGATGATCTGGTTCTCTGCCCTGCCGACGAGCTTGGCGATACGTTGCGTGACATAGGTGACATTGCCGCGCCGGTCGGTTTCCCAGAACCAGCCCTGCCCCGACAATTCGTATTCCGAAAGCAGTTCGTCGGACCGCTTCTGCACACGCTCGGCAGCCATGCGCTGCGCTTCCTCGGAATTGATGCGCGCCAGATAACGCCGAGTGATGATGTACTGTCCAACGAGAGTGACCGTAGCGATAATCAACGCCTGGACCGGGGCCGGAATAATCAGGGCGCCCGCCGCCATCGCCGGCACGATCGAGAGCTTGCCGGGCAACCGTCGGTTCAGCGTGGCCCCGCAAACATACGAACTCAGGACGAAGACAATTCCGCCATGGATCGGTCGGAACTGCGGCACGCCATCGAACCACAGCCACAGGCCGGTCCCAAGCGCGGACATCGGCAATGCGACAAACGGTGCAAGGAACAGCAAGCGCATTATCGGGGTGTCGGGAATGCGGGCTTCAAGCGGCAGCACCAGGCGCGAGCAGGCAGTGACGGCTATGGAGAACGCAATGGCGACTGCGGCAGCCGTTGGCGGAACCGTATGCGAGAGCAGCGATCCGACAAGGACCGAAAACGCGATGACTGCCGTCGCGAATACCCAGTCCCGCCCGATCAGCGATCGGGGGTAGGCCCTCGAACTGCTTTCGTTTTTCGGGCAAGATGACGAGCGCGACGATGCCTTGCGACGGTCCTTGCCAGACCGTGCCGCCGTGTCGCGCGCGCCGCCCGCGCGCGACGGGCGCGAGCGATCCGGTTCCCCGGGAGGAAGCGACCCCTTGGTCGTGGCGCGAACGCGGCGTTGATTCATGAATGTCGATCTGGCGGATTTCGCTTGAAATTCCGTTAAGTATGATAGGGACCAGAACAAATAATCGCATCGCTGCCGCGATTGCGCCGGGCACATCTCTCGCCACGATCCGGAATCTTGCTTTCGAATAGTTGCTCGCTCCTCAATTTCGCGGCATGAAACCGGCCAGCGTAACGGGAGAAGAAGCGCGTGAGGCAGATTGCAATCGTCGGGTCCGGCCCGGCGGGATA
>JAGREN010000038.1:0-132 GCA_020446505.1 Novosphingobium sp.
GCGCCTTGGCGTTGTTGACGGCCAGGCGGAGGCGCGGGTTCATGTCCGGATCGGGCGTGCCCATTTTGGCCGCGACGGTGATTTCGCGCGAGAGCTTGGAAAACATCGCCGAACGCTTTTTGTCCTGCGCGC
>JAGREN010000038.1:147-9575 GCA_020446505.1 Novosphingobium sp.
CTTGAATTTGGAATGGCCTGCCATCGGATCCCCGGAATGCTTGTTCGTGACGGAGCCGGAGAGTCCGGTCCGCGCAAGCCAAGGCCCCTAGCCAATTTGTGAGAGTGCCGCAATCGGCGCGCGGAAGAGCTATTCGGCGGTCAGGTTCCGCATCCGCTTCTTGCGGCTGGCTCCTTCTTCCGGACGTTCCTTTTCGGGCGGCTGGCGCACGCCGTGCTGCTGCTGCGGCAGATGCCAGCCCTTCAGATCCTGGGTGTGATCGACGAGTTCAAGCGATGCCATCGTTGTTCTCCGCGTTTATTGTTATTGCAGGGAAAACGCCGAACGAGGCCAATTGGTTTCACGGTTCGTCGCAAGTCGTGACGCGAGCGTCTCAACGTCTTGCAAACCCGCTTGCAGACAAGGGCAATTCAGTTTAAGGCAGTCGCATTAAACATGGGAGAGATTCGATGGCGACGATTGCGACAACAAGGCCGACGCTGCACAAGGTTACAGGTTCGATTGGTGCCGAGGTTGAAGGCGTCACCCTCTCGGGAGACCTGCCGCAGGAAACTATCGACTGGATCAGCGACGCCCTGGTCGAGAACAAGGTGCTGTTCTTCCGCGACCAGGACATCCGCCGCGAAGACCACATTGCCTTCGGCCGCCGGTTCGGTGAACTCGAAGTGCATCCGTTCGCCAAGCACATTTCGGCCTTCAACACCGGCGATGACGATCCCGAAATCATCGTCATCGAAAGCCGCAAGGATGGCGGCGCGCGCGGCACCGACATGTGGCATTCCGACGTGACCTGGCGGCTCGAACCCTCGCTCGGCTCGATCCTGCGGTGCCTTGTCGGCCCGGAAGCGGGCGGCGACACGATGTGGGCCAACATGGAAACGGCCTACGACCTGCTCGACGACGAAACCAAGCAGCGCATCGAAGGGCTTGAGGCCGAGCATGACTGGGAGAACTTCCGCAACGGCCTGCGCAACGCTGGCGTACCGGAGGAAAAGATCGCGGCGATGAGCGAAGACTTTCCGCTCGCCCGCCATCCGGTCGTGCGCACGCACCCGGTCAGCGGTCGCAAGGCGATCTACGTCAACAGCATCTTCACGACGCGCATCGTCGGCATGGACAAGGCCGAAAGCGATGCCTTGCTGGACAAGCTGTTCCGGCAGACAGCCATTCCCGAAGTGCAGGTGCGCCTGCGCTGGAAGCCGGGGACGGTGGCGTTCTGGGACAACCGCTCGACGCAGCACTATGCGGTGGGCGACTATGGCGCGCAGCACCGGCTGATGGAGCGCGTGACGGTCTGCGGCGACAGGCCGCACTGATCGGCGTCACAGAAGGCGCTGCCACCAGCTGACGTCGCGCCAGCCGCCCAGCTTCCAGCCGACTTCGCGGTAAATGCCGACGGGCGTGAAGCCCATCGCCTCGTGCAGGCCGATGCTGCCGGGATTGGGCAAGGCTATCCCGGCAAAGGCCGCGTGAAAGCCTTTCCGTGCCATGAGCGGCAGCAGTTCGGCATAGAGCGATCGACCGACACCCCGGCGTGCCCACGCCGGATCGACATAGACCGCAACATCGCAGGAGCTTGCATAGGCTGCGCGCGAGCGGTGGGGGCTGGCATAGGCGTAGCCCGCGATCTGCCCGTCCCGTTCGGCCACGAGCCATGCATGGCTGGCCGAATAGTCAGCGATGCGGTGTGCCATTTCCCCGGCATCGGGCGGGTCGAGTTCGAAACTTACCCAGGTGTCGGTGACGAATGGAGCATAGATCGCCGCGCAAGCGGCGGCGTCGCGGTCCGGGACTGCATTTCGGACCGACAACTCCATTCGCGAATCTCCGTCAGCCGATGCCCAGTGCCGCCTTGTAGGTATCGAGTACCATTTCCATCTCGCGCCGATCGTCGGGCTTCATCTTCCTGAGGCGGACGATCTGGCGCATGATCTTGCTATCGTAGCCCACCGCTTTGGCTTCGGCATAAACGTCGCGAATGTCGTCGGCGATGCCTTTCTTCTCTTCCTCAAGGCGTTCGACCCTCTCGATCAGGAGGCGCAGGCGATCGTCGGTGGGTTCGGCATCTGACATGGAATAGGGCTCCGGCTCGGAATGGATCAGTCGCGGGCTGTTAGCCGCGCGCTCCGATTCGGGCCAAGCACGCGCGAGGCGGGACTTGTGGATAGACAATCAGCCAAGGGCGATCAGCAAAACGGCGACCAACAGGCATTGCACGACGGCGATGACGCGGAGCCTGCCCGAAAACGGTTCCTTGCGGGTCTTGTGCCGGAATCTGTGTCGGGCGAAGTAGGCTCCGGGCGTGCCGCCAATCAGGGCCAGACCAAGCAGGTCCGCTTCGGACACCCTGCGCTGGCCGCGAAGCGAAGCACGCTTGTCCTGCCAGAACCGCAAGGCCGTGAACGCATTGATCGCCAGCAAGGCGCCCAGCCCATAGGCCCAAAGCTCCACGCAGAAGGGCCCTCCTAGTGCGAGCCGCCGTTCTTCTTGAGGCTCTCTTCCATGCGCGCCATCTGTTCGGGCGTCGCCTCGGTCTGGTATTTGGCCTTCCACTCGTCGAAGGGCATTCCGTGGATCAGGGCGCGTGCTTCCGTCTTGTCGCCTTCGAACCCTGCATCGCGGATCCAGTCGGCAAGGCAATTGCGACAAAAGCCGGACAGGCCCATCAGATCGATGTTCTGCGCGTCGTGGCGGTTGCGCAGGTGGCGCACAAGGCGGCGAAAGGCAGTGGCGGCTGCGGCATCGTCAAGCGTGTCGAGCGGATCGGTTCCGGTCATGTTCAGGCATTCCCTGCTTGGTGTTGTGCATCGGCTTTGCCATAGGACGCAGCCATCCGCAAAAGCGAGCGGAAAGAGGGGGAAATTCGTGTCGAGCAAGGACGAGCCAAACCGGCTCAAGCGCACCCGCAAAGTCAAGATCCTGGTAACGCTGGGGCCTGCAAGCCAGTCGCCGGAGATGATCGCGAAACTGCTGCTGGCGGGCGCCGATGCGTTCCGCCTCAACATGAGCCATGGCGACCATGCGACCCATGCCGCCACCGTCGCGGCGATCCGCAAGGTGGAGCAACAATACGAGCGGCCGATCGCCATACTCTGCGACCTGCAGGGGCCGAAGCTGCGGGTCGGCACGTTCCGCGATGGCGAAGCCGTGATCCGCCACGGCGCGCACTTCACGCTCGATTCCGATCCCGCGCCGGGCGACGACACCCGCGTTTGCCTGCCGCACCCCGAACTGTTCCCGATCCTCGCCAAGGGCGAACGGCTGCTGATCGACGACGGTCGCATCCGTTTAAGGGTACTGCGCGCGGGCAAGGACAAGGTCGTCTGCACGGCAGAGGTTGGCGGCGTCATCTCGGATCGCAAGGGCGTCAATGTGCCCGACGTCGTGATCCCGGTCCCCGCGCTGACCCAGAAGGACCGGCGCGACCTTGCCTTCGCAATCGAACACAAGGCGGACTGGATCGGCCTGTCGTTTGTCCAGCGCCCCGAGGACGTGGCCGAGGCGCGCAGGTTGATGGGCGGCTACGGCGCGCTCATGGCCAAGATCGAGAAGCCGAGCGCCGTCAAGCACATCGACGAGATCATCGAACTGTCCGACGGGATCATGGTCGCGCGCGGCGACCTTGGCGTCGAACTCGATCCCGAGCAGGTTCCGCCGCTGCAGAAGCGGCTGGTCGAGGCCGCGCGCAGGACCGGCAAGCCGGTGGTCGTGGCCACGCAGATGCTCGAATCGATGATCGAGCGCCCGGTTCCGACCCGCGCCGAAGTGTCAGACGTCGCCAATGCCGTCTACGATGGCGCCGATGCTGTTATGCTCTCGGCCGAGACGGCTGCAGGTAGCTGGCCGGAAGAAGCGGTTACGATCATGGATCGCATCGCCGGGCAGGTGGAAGGCGACGACACCTATTTCAAGCGCATCCACATCGCCGAAACCCCACCCGATGCGACGACCGCCGATGCGCTCGCCCTGTCCTCTGCGCGGATCGCCGATACCCTGCCGATCGAAGGGATCATCGTCTTCACTGGCTCCGGCTCGACCGCGCGGCGGGTCGCGCGCGAAAGACCGAGAGTGCCCATGCTGGTGCTCACGCCAAGCAACCAGACAGCGCGGCGGGTTGCTCTTCTGTGGGGAGCCCACGCCGTTATCACGCGAGACATCGGCAGCTTCGAAGGGATGATCGCCAAGGGCAAGCGTATGGCCCTGCGCCATGGCTTCGGACAGGCGGGCTCGCGGCTTATCACGCTTGCCGGTGTGCCGTTTGGAACTCCCGGATCGACCAACCTGATCCACGTCGTGACGCTGACCGGCAGCGAACTGAAGGCGCAGGCCAAATGATCTGTCCGATGTCCCGCCACCTGCGTTGTTGTTCGCACTTGCAAAATCACTTTGCCAGCCCTAAGCGCGCCAAAATTAATCGCGCGATTAAAACAGCGCGAAGCATGACAGGGACACGATGACACTCAGCCGCCTCACCAGCCTGCCGCTCGCAGGATTCTGCACGCTCGCTGCCCTGGGCGCTGCGCCGGTCCATGCCCAGACCGAGGATAGCCCCGAGCGACGCAACCCTGACGATCGCGTCATCATCGTGTCGATCAAGAACCCGTCAGCCGATCTCGATTCCTACGCCGGCAGCGCCACGGACATCGACATCGACGATCTCGAAGCCCGCAACGTGACGGACATTTCCTCGCTCAGTTACGTAGCGCCCAATGTCCAGCTCGACCCCATCGGCACCTTCAAGGGCGTAGCCAATTTCTCGATACGGGGGCTTGGCATCAACAGTTCGATCCCCTCCGTGGAACCGGCCGTCGGCCTGTTCATCGACGGCGTCTACATGGGCGTCAATGCGGGGACCGTATTCGACCTGCTCGACGTGCACGGCGTCGAACTGCTGCGCGGCCCGCAAGGCGTTGCCTTCGGACACAACACGACCGGCGGCGCGGTTCTGATCAACACCGCCGATCCTTCGTTCGACTGGCTCGGCCATGTCTCGCTTGCTTTCGAAGGCCCGGTCGATGGCGGGCGCGGCGGACCGCAGGCAATCGGCAGAGCAGTCCTGTCCGGACCGCTCAGCGACAGTCTGGCGATGCGCTTTGCGGTGCTTCACACCACCGATTCAGGCTATTTCCGCAACCAGCTTACCGGCGCCGATCTCGGCAAGAGCGACACGACGATCATCCGCACCGGGTTTTTGTACGATGGTATTGAACGCCTGACCCTCACGGCCAAGGGCGAGGTGATCGACAGCTACGGCGATGGCGCCGCAACGCACAACAACGGCCTTTTCCCGCGCGACGAGTTCGACCTGTCGATAGACCAGCTCGGCTTCTATCGCAGCAAGAACCGCTTCCTGACCCTGCGCGCCGAATACGAGCTCGACACCGGCGTCATCACCAACATTTCAGGCTGGCGCAAATACAGGCAGCGGACCCGCAACGACATCGATTCCTCGCCAGTCAAGATTTTCGAGTCCGACACCGGAACAGAGCAGGAGCAATGGTCTAACGAGCTTTACTACGCAGCCGATCTGGGCCGCGTGAGCTTCACGCTCGGTGGATACATCTTCCATCAGGACCTTGGTTACGACGAGGATCGTGACCTCACCGGCATCGGCTTCGGCTACCAGTATGGCGGCGGAACCCAGAGCCACGACGTCTACGGTATCTATGGCCAGCTCGATTACGACATCGTCCGCGCACTGACGCTGAGCGTTGGCGCGCGCTGGTCCCGCGAGGAGAAGTCGGCCAAGGTCAGCTATGTCCGTCCGCGCGAGGCATGCTCGGCCATCGCCGGCACCTGCCCCGTCACCGGGATCAACCCGACGACCGGCGAGAACAACGGCTTCACCGACTCCCGCGTCTGGTCGAACCTCGCACCGCGAGTCGCACTCACCTATCGCGTCTCGCCGACCACCAAGCTCTATGCCAGCGCCACGCGCGGCTTCCGCTCCGGTGGCTACAACCTGCGCATCACGCAACCTGCGGCGTTCGAAGCCGTGAGCGAGGCGCTTGGCTCGCTGTCCTTCGATTCCGAGAGGATCGACAGCTTCGAGACAGGCGTGAAATGGCGCTCGGCGGACCGCAGCGCCAAGATCGAAGCGGCGCTGTTCTGGATGGACGTCAACAGCCTGCAGCGCGAGATCAACGTGCCGAGCATCAGTTCGGGCCTCGCCCAGTCGATCTACAACACGGCCGATGCCCGCATTCGCGGCGGCGAAATCGAGGCCGAATATGCCCTCACTGAAAATGTGAATATCTCGGCCAACCTCGGCTATGTCGATGCGGCTTACACAAGCGCGGCCTACGATATCAATTCGGACGGCGTCATTGACCAGCAGGACCTCGACCTGGCGCTGCCGCGCGCGCCGGAATGGACCTATGGCGGCTCGATCGACTGGTCAGCCCCGATCGGCAACAGCGCGGCGAGCCTGTTCGCCAACCTCTTTTTCCAGCACCGCAGCCGCTACGCCTATACTGACAACAACTGGGGCTATAACGCGCCGTCGAACCGCCTCGACGCGGGCTTCGGCGTGAACCTCGGCACGCCTGCGATCCGCTTCACCGTGTTCGGCCGCAATCTGCTCGACGACTTGCAGTTCGGCGGAGACACGCAGCTCCCCTTCGCGGGCGGCGACCAGTCGGACGGCACAAACGAACCCTTCGATCCCAACCCGGCAGCCGGCACCTTTTCGCCGCTGTTCAAGGGGCGGACGCTGGGGCTCGAAGTCTCGATGGATTTCTGAGGGGAACGCAGATGGTCGCCATCACCCTGGCCTATCTGGGCGACTTGCATTGCGAGGCGGTCCACGGTCCGTCTCGGACCGTTCTTGCCACCGACGCGCCAGCCGATAACGGCGGCAAGGCGGAAAGCTTCTCGCCTACCGACCTCGTTGCGACAGCTCTCGGCACCTGCGTGCTCACGGTCATGGGACTCAAGGCAAAGGCAATGGGCGTCGACATCGCGGGCATGACAGCCACCGTGGAAAAGGAAATGGCTGCTGCTCCGCGGCGGATCGGCAAGCTGGCAACCAAAATTCATGGCCCCGGCGGCTTGTCCGACGAGGCGTGCAAGCAGCTTGAGCAAGCCGCGCGCACCTGCCCTGTTCACCAGAGCCTTTCGGCCGAAATGGAAAGACCGATCGAGTTCGTCTGGGGCTAGGAACGCGCACCGAACAGTGCCGAGCCGACCCGCACATGCGTTGCGCCCAGCATGATTGCCGTTTCGTAGTCGCTACTCATTCCCATCGATAGCTTGTCCAGACCATTGTCCGCCGCGATCTTGGCAAGCAAGGCGAAGTAGGGTGCCGGTTCCAAATCCAGCGGCGGCACGCACATCAGGCCGATCACCGGAATGTCCGCCTCGCGCGCCTCACCGAGCAAGGCGGGAACCTCGCTGATCGGGCAGCCGCCCTTCTGTTCTTCTTCCCCGATATCGACTTGTACGAAGCAGGGCACCCGCCGTCCCAGCTTGTCGAAGGCCTTGGCCAGTGCCGTTACCAGAGAAGGCCGGTCGAGCGAGTGAATGCAGTCGAACAGGCGCACCGCATCCTCGGCCTTGTTCGATTGAAGCTGGCCGACGAGATGGAGCGATATTGCGTCATGCGTTTCCATCAGCGCGGGCCACTTCGCCTGCGCTTCCTGGACGCGATTCTCACCGAACACGCGCTGCCCCGCCCTGATGAGCGGTTCGATAGCCTCTGCCGGATGGGTCTTGGAGATCGCCAAAAGCTCGATGTCGGACGGCTCGCGCCGGGCGATCTTCGCGGCCTTGGCGATATTCGCATAAACTTCGGAAAGGGCAGTGGCTGGCTCGATCATGGCGCGCTGCTATAACGTGTTCATGCCGCGCCGCCACCCTTCGCTTCCTGACCTGTGGCTCATGAGCGATGCGCGTAACGATGCGCGACTCGAAGCGATATTGCGCCGCCTGCCACGCGGTTCCGGGCTGATCTTCCGGCATTACCACCTGGACGAAGCGAAGAGGCGAGCGCGCTTCGACGCGCTGGCGCGAATCGCAAGGCAATACGGGCACGTCGTCGTACTTGCCGAAACGCTCAAGGAGGCGCGCCGCTGGGGGGCGGACGGCGTCTATGGCCGGCCGGGCAGCCTTGCTGGAGGGGTCGGTCTGCTGCGCCTTGCCACGGCCCATTCGCTGCGCGCGATCGGCGCGGCAAGGCGTATCGGCGCCGATGCCGTGCTGCTCTCGCCGGTCTTCGCCACCCGGTCGCATCCGGGAGCGCCGACTCTCGGCCCGGTGCGTTTTCGCCTGCTGGCCCGATGGGCGGACATGCCGGTTATCGCGCTTGGCGGCATGAACCGACAGCGCGCGCGGCACCTCGGATGGAAAAAATGGGCAGCGATTGACGGGGCTTAGCTCATTGTGAGTCACTGGATTCATTCGGATTCTTGACGCGGAGTCATGCTCTGGCGCATTATCCTCGCCAGGATCCGGGGGAATGATCATGGCAACACGCGCGAGCACAAGGCGAAGGACTGTCAGGACGGACTGGCGGGCCGTGCTGCGCCGCGCGCTGCGCCGGTCCAGCGAACTGACGGGCGCTGTCGTGCTGTTCGCGGCAATGGTGTTCCTCGCGCTCGCTCTGGTCTCCTATCACCAGACCGACCCTTCCGCCTCGACCGCAGCCGGTGGTGAGGTGCTGAACTGGATGGGGCCGGCGGGCGCATGGATGTCCGAGCGGGTGCTGTTCCTGTTCGGCCCGGTATCGACCCTCTTGCTGCCACTGCTCTATGTTTTCGCGCGCAAGCTGTGGCGTCTGGTCGAAGAGGAAGACGGCCTCTCCGAACATTCGGACCAGCGCTGGTGGGCTCCGATCGGCATGCTGGTCTTCGCCATGGCCCTGATCTGCACGGTGCTCAGCCTCGTGTTCACTGGACCGGGCGGATCGCTGCCCGCCTCGATGGGCGGCATTTCCGGCCTGCTGGGAGCCAAGGCGATCACATCGCTCGCCGGTCTGCTGCCCGAAGCGGCGCAAGGCTGGGCGATCCTCGCCGCCGCGCTGGTGTGCCTTGTTGCCGGTAGCGTCATCGCGGGCCGGGTTTTCGCATTCGACTGGGCGACACTGCTGACCCTGCCAAAGGCACTGGGCCGGCACCGGCTGGCCCTGCCGGATCGCAGCCGACCCGAAGCAGACCGCAGAGCCGCAGTCGATCCCGACGAGCAAGATGGGCCGCCGCTGCCGCGTGCACCGCTTCCCGCTGGTCCGGCCCGCAAGGCGCCGGAGATCGTCGATCCGACCAGCCCGGCAAAGCCCGCCCGGCTGGTCGGTGCCAAGCGGCAAAAGGATCTGTTCGAACAGTTCGAATTGCCATCGCTGGACCTGCTCGCCGATCCGCCACCCAATACGGGGCAGAAGATCGACAAGCTCAGTCTCGAGCGCAACGCGCGGCTGCTCGAAACCGTGCTCGACG
>JAGREN010000168.1 GCA_020446505.1 Novosphingobium sp.
AGCGGGCTGTTCTTGATCGGCCAGCGCTGCACCTGTCGCACGTCATAGTCGATCACGTTCAGCGAATTGCCGTCGGCCACGATCAGCATGTTGACAGACTTGTCGTATTCGAAGCGGATTCGACCGGGCCGCTTGAGCGTCAGCTTGCCGCTGACCACCTGGCCATTGCGGTCGGACTGGGTGAAGTCGGCCTTGAGCGTGGAAATGCCGCGCAGCGCCGATACGGCCTGATCGAGTGCGGAATCGGCGGGCTGAGCCTCGGCGCGATCCAGCAAGACTGCGGCAGGCACGGCAAGGCTGCCCAACACGAATGCGGGCAGCGCAGCGAATTTGATAAGAGATTTCATCGGTGTCATGACCCTTGCGTTAGCTACGCGGCCTTGAACCGATAGTGAACCCGAAGGTTGCCGGGCAAGACATCACGCCTCGCCCTGCCCGGATTACTTGATCTTGGCTTCCTTGAACTCGACGTGCTTGCGCACGACGGGGTCATACTTGCGGAAGCTCATCTTCTCGGTCGTGTTGCGCGGGTTCTTCTTCGTGACGTAGAAAAAACCGGTGTCCGCGGTGGAAACCAGCCTGATCTTCACGGTTGCGGGCTTCGCCATGACTCATTCCATTCTGTTGGCGGCAGAGCCAGACCGCTACTTAGAACGGGGCGCCGCCTGCAATTGCACTGAAAACACCAAGAGCGGCGAAAGCCCGCCGCCCTTCAAGGCTGCGGCCCTTGCGGCAGATGCCTGCGAAAGTCAAGCCGGCGCGTGGTCAGCCTGCCAGATCGAACATACATATTCCGGCCCTCGCTGAAAGACCGGCTTCACACCACGCGACCTAACACCAGAAATTCGTGAATCTCGTGGGGGAACTGATTTCCGCGTAGCCGACGAACGTGGCAAGCCATGGAACTGATCGCGGTATGGCTGCGTTCAGGCTGCGGTTCGCGAGAAGCTATCTTGGCGCATCCAGGTTGTTTGCGTCTCCCCAGCGATATACAAAATCGGGCGCCTAGAGAGAAAGGTCCTTTCACCTTGCTGCTTCGATTTTTTCGCCGCCGCTATCTCGATGTCCTGGGTTCGATCTATATCTACAACGAGCATCGAGGTTACACCGCGATCGATCGCGTGCTCGATGCCGTGCGTGCCCGTTCTCCCGACGATACCGCACTGATCGCGGCGATCGAGCAGCACCGGGCCGACGAACGCAAGCATTACCTCATGTTTCGCCGCTGGTTCGAGCGGCAGGGTCGCATGCCGCTGTCGGTCGATCGCACATTCGGCCATATCGACCGCTTTATCGAGATCATGTTTCGCCGGAAGATCGACGAACTGGATACACAGGCTGTTGTCGATGACGATCGCCTTTTCGAGAAATTGTGCCGCGTCATCGCACTCACCGAGCAGCGCGGTTATCGCCAGGTCGAAATCCTGCTCGCCCACCCTATGGTGAAGAGCGATCCTGTCCTCATGAAGATCTTTCGAATGATCCAGCAGGACGAGCCGAGCCACTGGGCACCTTACGAAGGCTGGTTGCAAGCACATGGCAAGCGGGAGCCGACGTGGTGGGAGCGGCGCATAGATACCTTCATCCATTCGGAGTTGCTGTTTTTCAAACTGCCGCTGCTGTTCCTGAATCCCTTTGTCGGTCGCAAGAGCGACTGGGCCGATAGCGGCGGAGCCAATGCGTCGCAGCTTCAGGCGCCAGCCTGACTGCTGCCTTCAGGCTGGCCTTGCGTGACCTCCCGCTTCTTCAATCGACACGTCGGCGGTATGCTCGTGCGGAACACCGCATCGAGTTCCCTGTCATTCCTCGTTAGCGTCAGTGTCCTGTGGGCGCTTGTGACATTCGCCAGCCTGGACGAGGTGCTCGCAGCCGCGATTGGCTTCGTCGCCGCGCAGGTCGTCCACTATGCGCTGGCCCGTGGCTGGATTTTTCCCGGTTCGGAGCGAGCCTTGACCACGGGCTTTGTGATTTTCCTGGTCAACGCCGGTCTGGGCATGGCGATCACTGTCGGACTTTATGCAGCGTTGCTCGAATGGACGAGCATGAATTACCTCATAGCCCGGCTGGTCGTGTCGGTATTCGCGGGACTGGCGATGTTCCTGTCCAATGCCACACTCAATTTCGGCAGGGTCTAGCGCAGGTGCGGATCGCTCTGTTCTCCGGCAATTACAATTACCTGCGCGAAGGGGCGAACCGCGCGCTGAACCATCTCGTCGATTATCTGGAACGCGAGGCGGGTGCCGAAGTCCACGCCTATTCGCCGGTCACCGATACGCCTGCCTTTGAACCGGCCGGTACCCTCGTGCCGGTTCGCTCGGTGGCCTTGCCCAAGCGCAACGAATTCCGTCTGGCACTGGGCCTTGACCGCTCTGCCCGCGAAGATCTGGCCCGGTTCGATCCGCAGATCGTGCATGTGTCGACCCCCGATATCCTCGGGGTTCGCGCACAGACCTGGGCAATTCGCCGCGGCATCCCGGTCGTTGCCAGCATGCACACGCTGTTCGAGACTTACCTCGAATATTACCGGCTCGGTTGGCTCAAGCCAGCAGTGGAAGCGCATTTGCGCCGCTTCTATCGCCGTGCCGACCATGTCCTTGCGCCGACGCCGGAACTCGCCGCTGGACTGGCGGCCATGCGCGGGGACGACAGGGCAACGGTGTGGAGCAGAGGGATCGACCGCGACCAGTTCTCGCCAGACCGTCGTGACATGGACTGGCGACGCTCGATCGGGATTGCGGATGATGAAGTCGCGGTTCTCTTCTTCGGGCGGTTGGTGCTGGAGAAAGGGATCGACGTCTATGTCGAAGCCATGCGCGCTGCTGCACATCGGGCAAAGCTGCGCCCGTTGATAATAGGCGAAGGTCCGGCGCGCGGGATGTTCGAAAGCCTCGAAAACGCGTTGCTGCTCGGACACCTCGAAGGCGGGAATCTTGCGAGAGCGGTTGCCAGCGCAGACCTGATGCTGACGCCTTCGACCACCGAAACCTTCGGCCAGGTCATTCTGGAGTCGATGGCAAGCGGATTACCGGTCGTCAGTGCTGACGCCCCGAACGCACGCGCGCTGCTCGAAGAAGGCGTAACGGGTCTGCTGTGCGAACCAAGCAATGCGAACGCCTTTGCGGAAGCGGTCCTTTCGATCGCGCGTGACAAGGCCGGAAGAGTCGCGATGGGGCAAGCTGGACGCGAAGCAAGCGCCGCATATTCCTGGGACTCTGCATCAGAAAGCGTGGCCCAAATCTATCGGAAGATTTCCGCGAATGCCCGATCGCGATGACGCAATGGGGAAGGTTCGCGATCAGGCGCTCCTTGTCCGCGATGGTATCGCATTCCGAAAGTCCGCAGCGAAGTCGGGATTTGTCCCGATGGCCTAGGCGGCGTGGACAATTTCCGCGCGGTCACGGCTGGAAGCAAAAACCGCCAGTTCCAGGAAGCGAGGTGAAGGAATATGTCGATAT
>JAGREN010000039.1:0-14830 GCA_020446505.1 Novosphingobium sp.
GGAGGAAAGCTGGGGGTCACGTCAGCGCGATTGCATATCGATCGAGCAATCCATCGATTCGTCCAATGTTCATGACCGTTATCGATACCACAGGAAACCTTACCATGACCCAGCGATCAGGGCCTTCGGTCCCAACAGCGGGCACAGCCAACCGGTTGACCACGAACAAAATCAAGAAAAATCTGAAGACGATATTAACCATCTTTCGTTAGTCGCTGTATCCACATCCGATTGGTAATTCATGCAGGCCACAGAATGCTAGGTTTCTTCAAACGACGGAAAGAACCGATTGCGCAGGACCCAACACCCCGCGCCCGGGACTCCGCGTCGCCCTTGAACACATACAGCAAGAGCCTGTTCGATTGCTCGCATGCAGCTGTAATGAGGCGACTGGAAGACTCTTTTGACCTCTTGGAGAAGGGGAAGATTTCGCTAGCTACCTTCGAAAAGCTCGTCCTGGCTGAGAAGGAGGCAATCAAGTGTCAAGAACCGGCTGAAGACCTAGATAATGCTGATCCCATGACCGAAGCAGATGACGAAGAGCTGATTAGATCGCTTGAAACCGTGGACCAGTGCCTGAGTTGGATCGAATCATATCGCCAGAAGGATTGAAACTCTCTGCTTTCTTACTTCAAGCGCCCACAGCTACGCGAAAACTTGAACAGCCACCGAGCCAAACCGAAATCTTGCTTCATGCCCTGGCGAATTTTGCAGTGTAGTCCCCGGCGCAATCGTTGTTTCCCCTCCGTGCTCGGCACTCATTACGATCAATGTGCAGAATTGAGAAAAAAATAGCAGTGTGGTGCTTTGGGCGGCGTGGACAAATTCCACGCCGCCTAGGCAAATGTAGATATGAAGCCAGGGGGTGGTCTGAAGGCCGGGCAGCAAGACCCCGATACTTCCCTCCCGGCCTTCAGTGATACGGTCCGGCCGGGAAGAGGAAGCCGAACTGCATGAACCGGGCTATCCCGCTATGCTTTACACTATCGCCAAGAGTTAGGGTTAGCTGGAATGAATAACAAAGGCCCCCGCCGAAGCGGGGGCAGAGGCCCAAAGGCACGACATAGAGTGACCTTGAGCCTTCCTACTTGGCCAACATCGGGCTCGACTTGTCCACTTCCTTTGTGACCGTCATGGGCTTGTGTTGGCGCTTGCCAGTGGGCAGGCCGCTTGCAGCATCACGCGGCGCAGGTTTAGCTTGGATGATGCCACCACCCCCCGTCGCTCCGGTCGATGATGGCGGGCACAGATAGCCGCCGATCTCAGTGGCTCCCTGCGGCGTTCCGTTGAATGTATAGGCTTCACCGCCGGGCTCGCAGATAATGACGTAGAGAGTGTTCTGCACATGCACGACCTTGTGTGCGAATGCGGTTCCCTGAAAGCCGAAGGCCAGCACCGAGAAGGCGACGGCAGATTTAAGTGCTTTTCCGAATTTCATAATCACTCTCCTTTGATCTTGAGATGCCCCTTATGGTTTGATTGAGCCTGACTGGCTGTGACCAATGCCACCGCGCAAATGTGAATTTCCGCACATCGGGATGAACGTGGGCTGATTGCAGCTCTCTGCAAGGCGGGCCAGTGCATCGGGTCGCGTTGCTGCACCGGCCCTGACCATAGTGCACTCGGGTTACGGCGCCATGGTTGCGCAGTTGCTTGCCGATGCCTGGTTGCAATAGCAAGGCAGTCAAAGGTGGCGGTGGGGACATGACCCAAAACGGTGCGCTTGGAAAAGGCTCATGCCGCTTGGCGGTGAAAACGGATTGATCCGGCTTGGCTATGAGCGCAACATCGTTCGCATGACATGGCCAATGGCATTAGAGATTGGACTGCTCGCGTTCGCTGCCATCGCGGTTTGGATAACGTTCAAGGGCAGATGAGCAAAGGCTCATGAGCTCGATGTTCGGATCGTGTTCGGATTTTCAGAGCCGCGTATAACAAACTAATAACTCGATATAATTTAATAGCCCCGAATCTTGCCAAGGTTGGGGTCGAGAGTTCGAATCTCTTCGCCCGCTCCATTTTTCCGACATTCGGTAGCCGCCGGGGCCTATTTCGCCCGGCGGTCGGCTATGCCGCCCAAGGTCCGGTTATCGCCAGCGTCCTTGCCGGGCTGTAGGCATTGACGAACAGGGTCCTGCCATCGGGCGAATAGCACGCACCGGCCAGTTCGGTCTGGATGCGAAGCCTTGCGAAGGGATAGGCCGTGCCCTTGGGCGTGATACCACGCAGGTAGTTGTCGACCACGTCGGTATACTGGTCCTCGCAGACTATGAGATGCCCGTTGGGCGCCACGGTAAGGTTGTCGCCGAAGTTGAACTGATCGGGCGAGGTACTCTCGAAGAACAGGTCGAGCCTGCTTGCCGACCGGCTCAGCCGGAACACCTGGCCCAGCTTCGCCGCACCGCCCGAGGTGCAGCAGAAATAGAACTCCCCTTCGCCCATGTGGATGCCTTCCGCGCGCGCGAAGAGTGTTGCGCCCTTTGCCGCACCGCGCTGGCGCAGGTCGTCTTCGGGGCTTTCGACATTGTCGAGATCGATCCATTGCGCGGTGAAAGCCGAACCGGCGCTCATGCGCGCGCTGTCCCAGTTGCGGGAGTCGGCAAGGCCCTTGGCGGCCAGTGCTTGAAGCCTGCCGCCCTTGGCGAGATCGCCGCGCTTCGCCGGCAGGAACCGATAGAGCAGGCCATTGTCGCGGTCTTCGGTCATGTAGACATATCCGGTGACCGGATCGACGGCGGCGGCTTCGTGGTTGAAACGACCCATTGCGGTAAGCGGGACCGGATCGACGAGGCCCGGCGCCTTGGCGGGAACCTCGAACACCCAACCGTGATCCCGCCCGACGCCTTGCCCTGCCCGCGTCACGTCTTCCTCGCAGGTCAGCCACGATCCCCAGGGAGTCGTGCCGCCTGCGCAGTTCCTGATCGTGCCGGCAAGCGAGCGGTGCTGAGCCACGGTTTCGAGCGTGCGCGCATCAAGCACCTGAGTCGTGGTGCCTCCGGGAAGAATCGCGCCGTCGGACCTGCGGTCAAACCCGACACCCGGCTGACCGCCAGCGTCCTGTCGCGCCTTGAGCTCGTGATTGCGAACCAGCGCGATCCTGCCGCCGCCGAGATCGAAGCATCCCATGCCATCGGCATTGTCCGGCACCGTCAGGCCATCGTCCATCGCATCCCCCAGCTGCGCGATGACGCGATAGGAGAAGCCCGGCGGCAGATCGAGCAGACCTGCCGGATCGGAAACGAGAGAGCCGTAGGGCCAGCCAGATGCGACACTGCCGGCAACGGTGCGCGCGACGCAGCCGCTGGCCAGCAATGCAGCAAAGGCCGGACCGGTTGAGGCGAGGAAGGAACGACGAGTCTGGTTCATGCCCGATCTGCTATCACCCAATTGCGACCAAACCGCGACACAGCGTCGTCCGCACCACCGAAATGCCTAGCCGAGCAGACTTTCGACGAACAGCACTGCGGCTTCGAAGCTTTCGGCAGCGCCGGTCAGGTCATCGCTGCGCACCGGCGCGACATGTTCCATGTCATCCACCCCCAACAATTCGGAGCGAACACCGGTTTGCTGCAGCTTCGCATGGAAGGAGAGCGAATCGTCTCGCAGCGATTCGCCGTTGCCGACATTGATGAAGGCAGGCGGGAAGCCGGACAGGTCGGCGAACAGCGGGGAAGCTATCGGATGCTGGAGATCGAAGCCTTGCATATAGGTGTCCGAGGCCATCTGCGCGGAGGCTTCGGGGAATAGCTGGTCGCTCTCGGCGTTTTCCTTGAACGAGGCAGCGGTGATGGTCATGTCCACCCACGGCGAGAACAGCAGCGCGCCATCGAGGCGCGGCACGCCCTGCGCCGCGGCGTAGACGCCCAGTGCCGCGGCAAGGCCGCCGCCCGCAGAGTCGCCGCCGACCAGCAGCGGCGCATCGCCAATCCGCGCGCGCAGGGCGACGAGCGCCTTCCACGCATCGTTGAAACCTGCCGGGAACGGGTTTTCCGGCGCCAGTCGATAGGCCGGCAGCACGACTTCGATCCCGCAGCGATCCGCCAGCCGCTCGGCGAAGCGTGTATCGTTCTCAGGCCTGCCAAGCCGATAGCCACCTCCATGCAGCATCAGCAGATAGCCGCGCGGTGTCCCGCTTGTCGGTGATACGGTGAGGGTACGCACACCGTCGACAGTGTCTTCAGCGACTGGCCGCTCCGGTCCGGGCAGCATTCCGGCCTCTGCGGCGGCGGCCATCATCGCGCGACGCTCCGCGAGGTCAGCCGGTGCTTCCTGGCCTGCGCGCTCTGCAGGAATAGTGATGGTCTGGCTCATTCTGATTGCTCTCCCGGATTGTGCGGTCTTGCTGACCAAACGCTTCTTCGCCGGGCACGGATATGGGATTTCCTCCCGCGCATCGAGTCCGTAATTTTTTGAAGGAGCGGATGGGCTGGACCAGCGTGCGAGGTCGCGGCACAAGAGTGCAGGCGTGATTGACGCTGCCTCATAAAGTGAGTAGTCTCACTTGGCGAATAATAATTCCCTATTTCGAATTTTATTGGAGCAGGATCCTGGAACACTCTGGTTATATTGACGGTCAGTTCGTCAAGGGCGAAGGCGCGGAATTCGCTGTCGAGAGTCCTTCGGACGAGAGCATCGTGGACACGGTTGCCAGCGTCTCGGCGGCGCAGGTCGATGCTGCAATCGCGGCTGCGCGCCGTGCGTTCGACGATGGGTCATGGTCCGGCCTGTCGATGAAGGAACGCGGCGAGGCGATGACGCGGTTCGGAGAGGCGATGCGCGCCCGCGAAGGCACGCTTCGCGATCTCGCCGTGAAAGAGGCGGGCTGCCCGATTGCCTCGCCGGTCATGTTCGCACAGGTCGACGGCCCGCTGCGCATGACCGACGAAATCATCGGCATGGCGCTCAAGATGCCGGAGATCGAGGATAACCCGCTTCCGCTGCATGAACGGGTAACGCCCTACTTCGTGGTCCAGAGCATCAAGCGGTGGTCGCCGGTTGGCGTCGTGTCGGCCATTTCAGCCTATAACGTGCCGCTGTTCACAGCTTTCTGGAAAGTCATTCCGGCGCTGATGACGGGCAACACGGTGATTCTGCGTCCAAATCCACTCACTCCGCTTTCGTCGATGGTGTTTGCCGAAGCCGCGGAAGAGGCCGGGCTGCCACCGGGCGTGTTCAACCTGCTGATCGAGAACGGAATCGAGGGCGGTCAGAAGATATCGACCGATCCCGCCGTCGATCTGGTCAGCTTCACGGGATCCTGCGACGTCGGCGTGAAAGTGGCGCAGCAAGCCGCGCCCACACTCAAGCGACTGGTGCTCGAACTGGGCGGAAAATCCGCGCAGATCGTCCTGCCCGACCGTGTCGATGCCGCGCCGTTCCTGGGCCAGATGGTGTGCGGATCGCATGCCGGACAGGGCTGCGTGCTCGGCACCCGCATCTTCGTGCCGGAAGAAAACAAGGCCGAAGTGCTGGAAAAGATGGGCGAGATGGCCTCTGCGCTCAAGATCGGACCTGCCAGCGATCCCGCCACCCAGCTCGGCCCCGTGATCAGCGCTGGCCAGCGCGCCCGGTGCGAGTCGTTCACCAAGGCGGCAGTCGATGCCGGCGGCAAGGTTGTCGCTGGTGGGAAGCGGCCCGATCACATGGATAAGGGCTTCTACTATGAAGCAACCATTCTCGACCTGCCGGACAACAGCAACCCTGCCGCGCAGGAAGAGATTTTCGGCCCGGTGGTGGGCGTGATCGGCTATCGCGATCTCGATCACGCGGTCGAGATGGCGAACGACAGCCGGTTCGGCCTGTCGGGCCATGTCCACGGAGCTGACAAGGTCAAGGCGCTCGAGGTTGCCAAGCGCATCCGCAGCGGCGCGGTGAACGTCAATGCCGCAATGTCGTCAAGCTATGCCTCTGGCGGCGGCATCAAGATGAGCGGCATCGGCCGCGAGCGCGGGATCGAAGGCCTGCGCGAATTCCAGATTCAGACAACAATGAACATCGGCGGCTGAGCCGCGCGACATCACGAAGGAAACCATCATGGCGACAGCAGCATCGGAACTTGAAAAGGCGCTGTTCTCGGACAATCCCGATTATCAGGAAATGTTCGATGTGAACCGGCAGGGTATCAATGCCGGTTCGGAAGAGAACTACGATTACACTGACGATCTCAACGCGGTCGCGGCAAAGGGTGCGGTGCAGGAAGGCACGATGCGCGAGCATCTGGGTCTTGGTGGCAAGGGCAACACCTTTGAAAACATGGGCGCGGACAAGGTCTTCACCTTCTATTCCTATCGCGCGAACGAGATCGGCTGGCGTGAGAACACGCTGTTCTCGTCTGAAGGCTACAACAAGATGAGCGTGTTCCACCTCATCGGCCCGACGATCCTGTCCATGGTCGGCAAGCAGCACAAGCGTCTGCGCGCCACTGCGCAGCCGCTGTTCAAGCGCCCGCGCGTGCTGGGCTGGTGGAACGCGCGCTTCGTGCAGGATACAGTAGACGCGCTGCTCAACCGGATCGTGGCATCGGGCGATACCCGCACCGACATCGACGCCAACCTGTGCGCGCCGCTGCCGATGGCCGTGATCACCCGCGCTATCGGGCTGGAAGGGACGAGTGTTATCGACTTCCGTTTCCATCTGCACCGGAGCACCTTCGGGCAGGGCGAGAACGTCACGATGGAAGATCGCATGGCCTCGTTCAAATATGTCGACGACACGCTCAACGAACTGGTTGCAAAGAACCTGCGCGAACCGGGCGACAACGTCATTACCAGCCTGATGGATAACGAAGTCACCGATGAGGACGGATCGAAGCGCAAGCTGACGAAGGAGGAGCTGTTCGGCTTCTGCAAGCTGGTGATCTTCGCCGGCGGCGGCACCACCTGGCGGCAGCTTGGCATCACCATTCACGCACTGCTTTCGCATTACGATTTCTGGGAAGCCTGCCGCGAGGACCGCACCCTGATCGAACAGGCCGTGGACGAAAGCCTGCGCTGGCGGGCGACCGATCCGGTCTTCCCGCGCCTGTGCGTCGCAGATACCGAGGTCGAAGGCGTGTTCATCCCCGCCAATTCGCAGGTCCAGCTGTGTCTCGGCACCGCGAACCACGATCCGGCGGTGTTCGACCGGCCGACCGAATATGACATCTTCCGCAAGAAGGAGCACCACATGGGCTTCGGCTTCGGGCCGCACCGCTGCCTGGGTATGGACGTCGCCAAGCAGGAGATGGTCCTCGCCATCAATGGCCTGATGGACCGTTTTCCGAACATGCGTCTCGATCCCGACATGCCGGCGCCAATCTTCGGCGGGCTGGAGCATCGCGGCATGACCTCGCTTCCGGTCGTTCTTTCCTGAGGCCCTCTCTCCATACGGCCTCGCGTGCTCCCGGCGCGCGGGGCCGGTTCATCGCGATTTGCCAGCCGCCGCGTCCGGTGGCAGAGAGAATCGATTCGATGGACCAGAAGCAGAGAGAGACCGCGCGGATATGAACACGGACACTATGCCAGCCCCGCCGCGCGAAACTGCCAACCCGGCGCCGGCACGGCCAGCCAACTCGCTTCGGCGCACGACCAGCATCGACGTCTCCTGGCCTGACGGAACCGATCAGCCGCGCCTGTTCGTCGGTCGCGTGCGCGATTACCGCACCGAATCTCCCGATCAGCCGGGCGTCGAACTGGGCCACGCCGAACTGCGCGCCGTGCTCGAAGACGACAAGACCATCCGCAAGATCTCCGCCACGCCGGAACCCTCGCGCCTGCAGGAAATCGTCGGCCATCGCGCTGGCGGACACCTGCGCATGTTCATCCGCGAGATCATGCCCGAACTGGTCGAGAACGCGGTGCCGCTTTACCTCGTGCTCGACGATCTGTCCGGCTCGGCGCTGGTCTCGAACATCTCTTGGTCGATGTGGGACCCGACCCTGATGCTCGACCGCCGGGCCAACATGTCCGATCATGAGTTCGAGGCCATGATGGCAGGGCGCGCCAATGTCTGCTGGGGTCTTGCCGAGGGCAACAGCGGCCTGACCTTCCGGCGTGATGTCAAGGACGTCGCCGCCGCCGATGCCGGGGAACTGCGCAACCCCGCCGACCCTCTGGGATGGCACGATTTCGCCCTGAATGAAGGTCCGGGTTTTCGCCGCGCCCGGCGCATAGATGTCTGGCGCGATCCGGCCTCGGGTCTGCTCACCGTCGATTCGGCGTTTCAGGACAGTGCCAAGCGCAAGGATGGCGGCCGCACCGCGATCCACGAATACCTGCTGCGCGTCACCGCCGATCCCGAAACGCTCGAAATCGTTTCGCTGGAACCGGAACCGCGCATCCTGCCATTCTGGGAATGCCCAGGTGCAGTTGCCAACACGCAGCGGCTGGTCGGCTCGAGCCTGCGCGACATTCGCGACGAGGTGCTGCGCCAGCTACGCGGACCCGAAGGCTGCACGCACCTCAACGATGCAATGCGCGCGCTGGCCGACGTGCCAGTGCTGGTCGAAAGTCTCTAGGCGGCGTGAACGAATTCCGCGCCGCCTAGCGCGCCTGCCAGGAGGCGATCGCCAGTCCTTCATGGGCCAGGCCCGAGGACAATTCATCGATCATCCGGCGGCGAAGTTCCCTGATGAGCACGGCGCGCGTGTGGCGGACCATCGGGCCGGGCAGCGCGGCCAGCCTTGCCGCATGTTCATGGGCTCTTGCCAGCAGGCGATCGGCCGGCAGCACTTCCCCCACGAGGCCGAGCTGCTTCGCCTCAGCCGCGCCGATCCGCTCGCCCGACAGCAGGAAATAGCGGCCACGGTTCGGTCCGAGCAGCATCGGCCAGACGACATGAACGCCATCGCCGGGAACCGTTCCGTTCGGGACATGGGCGAGATCCGCGAACTCCGCGTTCTCGCAGGCGAGCACGATGTCGCACAGCATCGCCAGTTCGGCATGGATCGTCGCAGGTCCATTCACTGCCGCGATCATCGGCACTGGCACGGCCAGCAAGTTGTTGAGCAGTTCCATTCCTTCCTGATGGATGCGCGCCCACATGTGAATGTTGTCCGGTTCCGGGGCGACTTCCTGATCGTCGAATTCCGTAATGAACAGGTCGCCCGTGCCGGTCAGGATGACCACCTTGTTCTCCCGGTCGAGCGACAGCCGGGCAAAGGCATCGCCCAGCTCGGCATGGAGACTCTTGAGCGTGGTGCCCCATTTGGCCGGTCCGCCGCGCGTGTGCATGCGCATTTCCAGAACGCCCCCTTCGCGTGAGAAAGCGATGCATTCGTAGCGGTCGGCGTATTCGGCAAATTCCATGATCGGTCCTCTCGTTCCCCTGTCCATATCAGCGCGGCGATGCGCCAGATGCAAGCACGCTGTTGTCCGGCGATGCGCCCTGCTGCATGTTCGGCGTGAGAGGACTCCACGATATGAAGCACCACCCGATCTCGCTAGCCTTCGACATGCGCGCGCCCGATCTCGGCACCCCGGTGCCGGAGCTCTACGCGGCTGCCGTGGACATGGCGCGCTGGGCCGACGAGACGGGTCTTTCTGGCCTGTTGCTCATGGAGCACCACGGGTCGGACGACGGATACCTCCCCCAGCCTTTCACAATCGGCGCTGCCATGGCTGCGGTAACGAAGCGCATCTATTTCATGCTCGGCGCGGTCATCCTGCCGCTGCACGATCCGGTCGACATTGCCGAACAGATTGCCGTGCTGGACCTTATCTCGGGAGGCAGGCTCGGCGTGATTCTCGGCGCTGGCTATGTGCCTTCCGAATTCGCCATGTTCGGCAAGTCGCTCGGCGACCGGGCAAAGTTGATGGACGACGGCATCGAGATCATGCTGCGCGCGCTCAAGGGCGAACGCTTCGAGCACAATGGCAGGCCTGTTTTCGTGCGGCCGCTGCCCACTCGCGATCCGCACCAGATCCTGATGGTTGGCGGCGGCGTTCCGGCCTCGGCCCGGCGCGCGGCCCGGTTCGATGTCGGCTTCGGACCGATGAGCGGCGATCTCGTCGATATTTACCTCGAGGAATGCGAGAAGCATGGACGCAAGCCGCGCCGCTTCAATCGCCCGGTCCCCGGTATGCCGCAGAGCATCCACCTGTGTGAGGATGCCGAGCAGGGCTGGAAGGTCATCGAGAAGCACGCTGCCCACGTCATCCGCGCCTACGCCGCATGGGCCGAGCAGGAAGGCGACGGCTCGAACTCGCCTTTCAAGGGTCTCGACAGCCCGGAGGCAGTCCGCGCTTCCGGGATTTTCGTCGCCTGGACACCCGACATGCTGATCGAGCGAATGCGCGAATTGCCCAATCATGCGGGGATCACGCTGCAACCGCTGATGGGCGGTCTCTCGCCGGAAGAAGGCTGGAAGAGCCTCAAGCTGCTGGAGCAGACCCTGCCACGCATCCGCGACCTCGAAGCGCAGGGATAGGGAGGAAACACGATGAAGGCTGCCTATGTCGAGAACGGCGAAATGCGCTCGGGCGTGCTGCCCGATCCGGTCCCCGGCGAAGGCCAGGTTCTGGTGCGCACGCACCGCTGCGGACTGTGCGCGTCGGACCTGCATTTCCTGAAAGGCGGGCGCAATGTGATCGAGCTTTCGCAGAAGCTGGGCGGCCCCTACGCCTTGCTGGATTTCGAGAAGCCCTTCGTTCCGGGTCACGAATATGTCGGCGAAGTGATCGACCACGGACCGGGATGCGAGAAGCGCGTCAAGACAGGTCGCAAGGTAACGTCGGTGCCGGTCATGACGGCGGGGGGCACATACGAGATCATCGGTTACAGCCACCAGTGCCCCGGCGGCTTCGGCGAACTCATGCTGCTCGATGAGGCGCAGCTGATCGAGGTCCCCTACCTGTTCGACGACGATCACGCGGCCTGTATCGAGCCGCTCGCGGTAGGGCTTGAACATGCCCGGCGCGGCAGGCCCGACAGGAACGACGTAGCCCTTGTTCTCGGCTGCGGCGCGATCGGGCTCGGCGTCGTGGCTGGCCTCAAGCTGCTCGGCGTCGAGCGGATCGTCGCTGCGGACTTCAACGCGCACCGCCGCGACATGGCGATCAGGATGGGCGCCCATGTCGCGCTCGATCCGCGCGAAACCAGTCCCTACGGCCCGCTCTCGGACCTTGGCGGCAGGCAGGCCAACCTGATCTACGAGAACGTCGGCCTGCCCGGAATGCTCGAACAGATCATCGAGGGCGCGCCGATGCATGGCCGGATCGTCATGGGCGGCTACTGCATGGAGCAGGAGCACCTGTTCACCTTCACGGCCCAGAACAAGTGCCTCAACGTGCAGTTCGCCATGGGCGAGGAGCCGCAGGACATGGAGCTTGCCCTGCGCGCCATCGGCGACGGGCGCATCGACGTCAGCCCGTGGATCGGGGCGAAGGTCGGCGTCAGCGGCGTGGCCGATGCCATGGCCGCGATGGCCGATCCCTCGTCGCCGATCCGCACCGTCGTCGATCCGCGGCTCGACTAGCCCATAGCCGTTACCAGACGATCTCGCCGGTATCGACGACCACGCACGAGCCGCGCATCGAGCGCGAGGCCGGGCTGGCGAGATAGGCCACCATGTCGGCAACGTCGTCGATCACGCACATGCCAGCGGGATTGCCCAACCGCCCGACGACCTCCGGGTCGAGTGCGAAAGCCGGTCCCGCCTCACCGGCCAGCGGCGTGTCCATGCCGCCCGGCGCGACCGCGTTGATGCGGATCGGCGTCTTGATGTACTCGACCGCCATGGTCTTGGTGAGGTGGAGCAGGCCAGCCTTGCTCGCGCAATAGGCCGAGAAGAAGCCCTGCGCCTTGAAGGCGGCGGTGCTGCACACGTTGACGATCGTCCCGCCCTTTTCGAGCATGTGGGGGACTGCCGCGCGCGAGAGGAAGAACGGCGCTTCCAGGTTCACCTTCATCACCAGGTCCCAGTCCGCCTCGGGCACGTCCTCGCTGCGCCCGCACCGGAGCACGCCGGCGATGTTGCACAGCGAATCGATCTTGCCGAACTCGCCGACGGTGCGCGCCACGGCATCGGCGCATTGCGCACGGTTGGTGATGTCGAGCGGCAGTTCGAGCACCTTGCGCCCCATCGCGCGCACCTTGTCAGCCGTCGCGGCGAGCGCCTGCGCCGACACGTCGAGCAGCGCCACGTCCGCGCCAAGCTCGGCAATGCGCACCGCACTCGCGCCGCCGAGCCCTCCGCCCGCGCCCGTTACCAGCGCGACCTGGCCCGTCATGTCGTTGTTGCTCGGCATCGTAGTCTCTCCAGTTGCTTTGTATTGCGCCGCCGGTTCATCCGCACGACGCGCCAAGAGTCAAGCAATGCGTGGCGAGAGGACCGGGCAGCGGCATCGGCATCGCAGATTGTGCGGGTCTGCGCGATCAGCGCGGCTGGCGCTGGCCCGAGAGGTGCTCGTCGCTCTGATCGGTGAGACGCGGGACGCGCTTGGTCGAGAACACGGTCCACAGGAACATGCGCCGCCACAGCGCCTTGTCGACCTTGTGCGCGGGGCGAACCACGATCCGCCGCCGCCGCGAGTGCCGCCACGCGCGCAGGGCGTCCATCGCCGGGAAGAAGGCGATCACTGCCACGAGCAGGGCCAGGTAGAGGGCTGTTTCCAGAGCCGTCATGGTTCCAAGCTGCATGTGTCCCAAACAGGGATTGGGTATCGCGGGCCGGGAGGAATGGCAAGGCGGGGGAGTGGTGACGTGCCCGGTGGAAGGTGAAGCGGGCGGGATAGGCCGAGTATGGCGAAGCGCCACCGACAGGCCCCCGGCGCGCGACCAGCGCGCCGCAAGCGCGACCGCGCGCCCGGACCCCGGACTTGATCCGGGGGAGGAAAGCCAAGCGGGCCGGATGGCCCGCGCCCGGCGTCTGAGGGTCTAAACCGACACTGTAGGTTACACATGAGACACTGTCCTGAACCAAAAAAGTCTCGGGAGAGACAGCGCGTGGTGTCGGGCAGCAAGAGAGACACTGGAACGCGCGGGCCATGCGTGGCACTGTGTCATGTCACGGGGATGTAGGACAGCGCGTCCTGATCCCTTGCCTGCTGAATAACTCCCTTCCCGCTTGTGGGAGGGAATCTACACCAGAACTCCCCTCCCGCTTGCGGGAGGGGCCGGGGGTGGGCAAACCGAACAAATGCCCGAATGGAAACCCCGCAACACCAGCCGCGCCCGCACCCTGCGAAACACCGCTACGCCGGCAGAGCGCGCCCTGTGGGAACACCTCTCGCGCAGCCAGCAAGGTGTGAAGTTCAGCCGCCAGATGCCGCTTGGCCCGTGGTTCGCCGACTTCCTCTGCCGCGAACTCAGGCTGGTCGTCGAACTCGACGGCTTCTCGCACGATGTTAAGCCCGAACGGGACGAAGAGCGCGATAGCTGGATGCGAGAGAACGGCTATCGCGTCCTGCACTTCACCAATTCCGAGGTGCGCAACAACATCGAAGGCGTAGTCACGGCGATCCAAATGGAAATCAAACGCCTGCGCAACCTACCTCCCTCCCGCTTGCGGGAGGGGCAGTGAAGCTTGCCGAGCCTGAGGCGAGGCTAGCTGCAACGGGGTGGGCATTTCGCGGCCTTGGCAAAACGGCCCTGACGGCCCGGCGCTCCGCGCGCCCACCCCTTACCCCTCCCGCAAGCGGGAGGGGGACCGCAACTGCGAGAGCCTTGGAGAAGTGCTGGTGCGCGAAGGCTATGCGGAAAGGTGGAAGGGGTATCGAGGGAGTTGGTGCTGAAACGCACGATTACCAATTAAGCCAGCGCGACATTCCCATTGCGGCCGCCTAAGCATCACGGACGGTCCAGAGCACCGAGGAAAGCGCTCTTAAATCGCCATTTTTGAGACGGACCACAACTTGCTCCACTCCACCGTACTTGCCTTCGCCAGAACTCAATTCGCCGTAGCCTGTCGCCAAGAATACCACAGCACGATCCGACTGCACTTGCTTGCAATGGCGGGTAAGCTTAGCGTGCTTAAACGCATCGGCTACGTCATGCAGAATCTCAAGATCTTCGACCGGTTCGCCGTTCACCCTTCGCACATGAGTGTCGCTCAGCCACGTGCGAAGTCCTTTCAAATTGTCACCGTGCGACCAATTTGGTGATACGCTCAACACACGATCTGCAAACTGGTGCAACTCGACAGCAGCAGAACAAGCTCGGCGCAATGCCATTTCTCGAGCATCGTCAATTTTCTCTGCGGACCCCGACAAGGCTTCGGTGAGTGCGACTTCAGCTTCGTTGTATTCGAAAATCGCTGGCTCAACCACTCTATCAAAGAATTGTCGCGCTGTATCCGTCAACTGCCGGCTATTCCCTACTCCGCCGCCTGCGCTCCGCTCGAGTCCCCGAACATATCCGGCTCGCTCCCGTCGTCGGCCTCTTCCGTATCGTTGGCCTTGGCCTTGCGGCGCTGGTCGAAGTTGGCCCAGACGGTGTTCCAGTCGCCGCGGGTTGCGCCCTTCGAATATTCGGTCGCGCGGGTTTCGAAGAAGTTGGCGTGCTCCACGCCGTTGAGCAGCGGGGCGAGCCAGGGCAGCGGGTGATCGTCGACCATGTAGATTTCGGGCAGGCCAAGCTGGCGCAGCCGCCAGTCGGCGATGTAGCGGATGTAGCGCTTGATGTCCTTGGCGGTCATCCCCGGCACCGGCCCCATCTCGAAGGCGAGGTCGATGAAGTTGTCTTCGAGGCGCACCGTCTTCTGGCAGGTGTCGATAATGTCTTCCTTCACGGCCTTGGTGAGGCAGTTGCGCTCCTTCACGAAGGTGTGGAACAGACGCGTGATCGCCTCGCAGTGCAGGCTCTCGTCGCGGACCGACCATGAGACGATTTGCCCCATGCCCTTCATCTTGTTGAA
>JAGREN010000039.1:14858-20824 GCA_020446505.1 Novosphingobium sp.
GCGAAGCTGGCGAAGAGCTGCAGCCCCTCGGTAAAGCCGCCGAACATGGCGAGGGTGCGGGCGATGTCTTCATCGGTGTCGACGCCGAACTGCTGCAGGTAATCGTGCTTGTCGCGCAGTTCCTGGTATTCGAGGAAGGCGCCGTATTCGCTTTCGGGCATGCCGATGGTGTCGAGCAGGTGCGAATAGGCGGCGATGTGCACCGTCTCCATGTTGGAGAAGGCGGTGAGCATCATCTTGATCTCGGTCGGCTTGAAGACGCGGCCGTATTTCTCGTGATAGCAGTCCTGCACCTCGACGTCGGCCTGGGTGAAGAAGCGGAAGATCTGGGTGAGCAGGTTGCGCTCATGCTCGGAGATTTTCTGCGCCCAGTCGCGGCAATCCTCGCCAAGCGGCACTTCCTCGGGCAGCCAGTGAACCTGCTGCTGACGCTTCCAGTACTCGTAGGCCCAGGGATATTCGAACGGCTTGTAGGTCTTGCGGGCTTCGAGAAGGGGCATCGGGCGGGCCTTTCAGCTATCTTGTGGTTCTGATCGCGCAGACCCCACAAGATAGGGATTCGCGAGGTGGTTTCCTACTTGCCTGCCCGAGTTTTCCACGCCGCCGATGATGCGTCGCGCCTAATCGTCGAAGCGCGCCAGTTGCACGTCGGGCAGGTCGCCGGGAAAACCGTAGAAGCGGGCGTAGTCCTCGCGGGTCGCTTTCGCGATGGTGTCGCCGATCCGGGCATGGAAAGCCTCGGCCACGCGCTCCTGCGCGCGCTGCACGGCAGGGCGCTCGGCAATGCGGCTGCGCCATGCGACGAGAGCGGGGTGATCCGCCGGATCGAACTGGTGCTGTTCGAGGTAAAAGGCCCAGGGGTGCATGGCCATGTCGGCGATCGAATAGGCGCCGCCTGCCAGCCATTCGCGATCGGCAAGGCGCTGGTCGAGCAGGCGGTAGAGCCGCGCGGCCTGCGCCCGGTAGCGGGCCTCCGCATAGGGCTGGCTGCCCTGCCTGAGCCCCATGGTGAAATGGTTGAGCTGACCCAGCATCGGGCCGTAGTTCGCCATCTGGTGCATGACCCACTGGATCGTCTCGGCGCGCGGACCGGCGGCGGCAGGCAGGAACCTGTTCTCCCGCTCGGCCAGCCAGATCAGAATCGCGCCCGATTCGGCCAGAGGCTGTCCGGGCAGCAGCGGGTCTTCGAGCACCGGCACCTTGGCGAGCGGGTTGAGCGCGAGGAACTCGGGCGAGAACTGCTCCTGATTGAACACGGCGACGTGGCGCAGCTCGTAATCGAGGCCGCACTCTTCGAGCATCAGCACGACCTTGGTGACGTTGGGGCTGGACATGCCGTGGAGGGTGATCGTGTCGGTCATACCGTGCGTCCCTTGCCGACCGGCAGCGCCGGAATGATCGCGAAAGTGGCCAGAGCGCGGCTGGCGTGCGGATTGCTCCACGAATGGACCGTGCCCCTGTCGACCAGCACGTCGCCGGCGCCAAGCGTGACCTTGCCCGTCTCGGTCGCGAAATCGACCTCGCCTTCCATCATCACGATGTAGTCGATGGTGTCGGTGGCATGCCAGAACGGGTCCGCCCCCATGCCCGGCGCGAACTCGATGACCATGAAGAGCGAGCCCGGATCGTGCAGCGATTCGACCGTGAGCGAACCTGCCGCCGCGTCCCCGGTGCCGGAATTGTCGGCTGGCACGGCAGCGGTCCGCCACACGGCCTGTCCGCGCCCGGCCATGTCGGCAAGGCAGTCGTCGATGATCACGGCGCTGCGCCCCTCGCCATCGAGGCCGGTGACGACGCGGCGGATCGCTTGCAAGGCCATGTCAGACGGTGCGCCCCTTGCCCACCGGAAGCGCGGGAACGACGGCAATGGCAGCCACCGCGTCTTCGTCGCTGTCGTTGCGCCAGGCATGGACGATGCCCCGGTCGACGATGACGTCGCCCGCCCGCAGGGTCGTCTCGCCAGTCTGGGTGACGAACACCACCTCGCCCGACATCATCGTGATGTAGTCGATCGAATCGGTCGCGTGCCAGAACGGCTCGCCGCCGCCGTGGTCGGGCGGGAAGGTGTGGATCATGAACAGCGATCCGCCTTCGCTCAGCTCCTGCACGGTCATGCCGCCGGTATCGACATCCTCGCGGCCCGAATTGTCGGCGGGCACGCCCTGCGTGCGCCAGATGACGTTGGAGCGGCCCGACATGGATGTGGCGATGCCCATGGGTGCATCGATGATGATCGTGCTGCGCCCCTCCTCGTCGAGTCCGCTGACGACGCGGCGATAGGTCTTGTCTGTCATGTCAAACCGTCCTTCCCTTGCCGACCGGGCGGGCCGGCACCGTGACCGAGATCATCGCCGCCTCCGCCGCGCCGTCGTTGCGCCAGCCGTGGACAATGCCGCGATCGACGATCAGGTCGCCTGCGCGCAGCACCACGTCCCCGGTTTCCAGCACCATGGTGATCTCTCCCTTGAGCACCGCAAGATAGTCGATGGTATCGGTCGCGTGCATGAAGGCAGGCTCGTCCTGGCCGGGCGCCATCTCGGTGAGGATGAAGTTGACGCCGCCATCGTGCAACTGTCCCATGTCGAATGGCGCCGCAGCGTCGAGGTTGCCAGAATTGTCGGCTGGCACGGTATCGTTCCGCCAGATCAGCGTCGCTGCGGGAGACAGCCGCGGAACGTCGCCATCGATGACGACGCAGGAACGTCCCTGATCGTCGAGGCCGGTGACGACCCGGCGATAGACACGATCCGACATTCCGGTTCCTCTCCCATGAGCCATGTTCGCTCTTCGCCACAGTCTCTGCCCTCGCATCGCCAGTGGCAAGCACCCTGCGTGCGATTGGCGCAAAATTTTCCGGACGCGGCGAGCAACCCTTTATCAGCATCCGCGTTGTAAACTTCGAGCAGGCGCCGCTAAGGGCGCCACCGCAGGAGAGCCGCCATGAGCGCAGATCCAGCCATTGCAAATCCGAGGTCCGCACCGGGCCAGCGGCAGAAGAAATTCCGTACTTTCGCTGGCACGATCGCGCGCGGCATGGTGGTGCTCGACGCCAACGATCGCATCATCGGCGAGGTCGACCGGGTCGAGAGTGATCATATCATTCTCGTGTCCGGCCCCGGCAGCCCCGACTACTTCGTCCCGCTCTCGCTCATCGACGGCATCAGCGGCAGCAAGGTGCTGCTGTCCGGACGCGGCGACGCCGCTTTCGGGCTTGGCGCCACGCCCTGATTTACTCACCCGCCGGCAGAACAGCGCCGGCCGGGGAACGCCCCTCCCGTCCCCTTGCGCGAGGGGCGTTCTTGTGTGTGTGAGCGTCATTCCCAGAACAGGCGTCGCGGCTGTGCAGGACGCTTGCGGAACATCTGCACATACATCCAAATGCCGCTGATCGAGAAGAAGACCAGCACCAGCCCGGATAGAATCGAGATCGCGGTTCCCAGCGGCCCGAAGCTCTCGCCCGAATGAAGGTGGTGGAACAGGCCCACCAGCGAACCCATCGAATTTCCCGCTTCAGGCGGGCGGCAGCGCCAGCCTTCGGGACATTCCCATCCCGGCGGCGGTGCAGGCGGCGCGGCGGCAGAAGTATCCGCCGGCCAGAGCGAGAACAGGTGACTGGCAAGCCCGGTTCCGGCTATCCAGAGCAGGAACACGGCGAAAAAGACGGAAAGCCAGCGATGCCACTTGCGCATGCAAAAATCCTTATTGCTATTAGGTCGCACTTGCAGAAGACGATTTTACCTGCCTCCGCAAGCGCAGATTTAGTCGCGAGGTGCAGGAGCCTGCAATTGCTTTGAGTGGCGGGTGGAATATGCAAACATGCATGCGGCTACAGGCAGGGGGACGGCGTGGTCGACAACGAAAGCAAGAGCGGCAATCGCAGGCCATTGAAGACGCGAGAGGCCGGGTGGGCACAGGCTCTGGCCCGAGGGCTCGGCGCAGCGGGCCTCAGTCCCAACGCCATATCCACCATCGGCGTGCTGTTCGCAGCGGCGGGCGCGGCCTGCTTCATTGCTGCGCCGGACAATCGCTGGCTATGGCTGGGCGGTGCGCTGGGCATCCAGCTCCGCCTGCTCGCCAATATGCTCGACGGAATGGTCGCCGTCGAACAGGGCAAGGCCAGCGCCACCGGTCCGCTGTTCAACGAATTGCCTGACCGGGTAGAGGATGCGCTGTTGCTGGTGGCTGCGGGCTATGGCGCAGGCCAGCCCGAACTTGGCTATGGCGCGACGATCCTTGCCGTCACCACGGCCTATGTGCGTGCGAGCGGCGGCGCGCTCGGCTTCGCGCAGGATTTCGTCGGCCCGATGGCCAAGCAGCACCGCATGTTCATGCTGACGCTCGGGGCTATCGGCATGGCGCTCTTTCCCGGCAAGCCGGTCATGACGACGATCCTGTGGGTCATCGCGGCTGGCGCGCTGGTGACATGCGTGGTCCGCACCTTGCGGATCGCCCGCCTGCTTAAGGAGCGACAGGGATGATCGCCTGGATCGTGCGGCAGGTGATCTTCTCGCTGACCCGCTTCCTCGTCGGCGGGCACGCGCGGTGGCGCGGCTGCGGGCCGGAGCCGGTCCAGCGCATCTATTTCGCCAACCACGGCAGCCATCTCGATACCGTGATCCTGTGCGCCGCCCTGCCCGAGGCGCTGCGCCGCACGACTCATCCCGTCGCCGCCGCCGACTACTGGGGCCGCAATGCGCTCACGCGCTTCATCGCGCTCAAGGTTCTCAATGCGGTGCTGGTGGACCGGGGACGCAGCCGCGATCCGCTCGGCCCCTTGCGCGACGTGCTCGACAGCGGCGAATCGCTCATCATCTTTCCCGAAGGCACGCGCGGCAAGGCGAGCTTGCCCGGCCCCTTCAAGGCGGGGCTGCAGCATCTGGCCCGCGACTATCCGCAAGCGCAGCTTGTGCCTGTCTATCTCGCCAACCTCGCTCGCGCCTATCCCAAGGGCGCGATTCTTCCGGCACCGATCAGTTGCGTCGCCAATTTCGGCACGCCGGTGAGTCTGGTCGACGGCGAAGACAAGCAGGTGTTTCTCGACAGGGCACGGCTGGCAGTCTGCGACATGGCGGAAGGAGCAGCGGCGGAATGAACACCGATCTTGTTCTGAGCCTGGGCATCAGCCCGACGATGGTCCTCCTATTTGGCGGAGTCGTCGCCCTGCTGCTGTTCGCCTCGACCATCGGCTTCGTACTGTCCCGCCGCGTGGCGAGCGAGGAAGGCCGCGCCACGGTCGACAACCTCAATGCGCGGATCAAGGCATGGTGGGGCATGATCGCGGTGTTTGCCGTGGCCTTCACCTTCGGCAAGATCGTGACCATCGTGCTGTTCGCGCTGGTCAGCTTCTACTGCCTGCGCGAATTTCTCTCGATCACGCCGACCCGCGCCGAGGATCACCGCGTCGTGGTCGCTGCCTTCTACCTGTTCATTCCCTTGCAGTACTGGCTGCTCGCCACCGGCTGGCTGTCGATGGTGACGATCCTGATCCCGGTCTGGGCCTTCCTGCTGCTGCCGGTCATCATGGTGCTGCAGGGCGAGACGGACGACTTTCTCCAGCGCAGCGCGCGCATCCAGTGGGCCTTGATGCTGACGGTGTTCTGCATCAGCCACGCGCCAGCCCTGCTGCTGCTGAAGATACCCGGTTTCACCGAGAACTTCCTGCTGCTGTTCTTCCTCATCACCGTGGTCCAGCTTTCGGACGTGCTGCAATATGTGTTCGGCAAGCTGTTCGGAAAGCACAAGGTCGCGCCAAGGGTCAGCCCTGCCAAGACCTGGGAAGGCCTGATCGGCGGAGGCCTGAGCGCGGCCGGGATCGGCGCGGCGCTGTGGTGGATCACACCGTTCTCGCCCTTGCAGGCGGCAGGCATGGCGCTGGCCATCGTCGTCGCCGGGTTCGTCGGAGGGCTGGTGCTGTCTGCAGTCAAGCGGTCGCTCGGCGCGAAGGACTGGGGCACGATGATCGAAGG
>JAGREN010000169.1 GCA_020446505.1 Novosphingobium sp.
CAATCTCGGCGCCGACCCGGAAATCAAGTCGTTCCAGAACGGCGGCCGTATCGCCAACCTGCGTATCGCGACGTCGGAAACCTGGAAGGACCGGCAGACCGGTGAGCGCAAGGAACGCACTGACTGGCACAATGTCGTGCTGCAGTCCGATGGCCTTGTGGGTGTCGCCGAACGCTTTTTGCGCAAGGGCAGCAAGGTCTACATCGAAGGCCAGCTTCGCACTCGCAAGTGGCAGGACCAGCAGGGTAACGACCGCTATACGACCGAGGTTTCGGTCGGCGGAATGGGCGGCGTCATGACCATGCTCGACGGCCGCAGTGAAGGCGGCGGTGGCGGCGGTGGCGGTGGTTACAGCCGCGGCGGCGGGTCTTCAGGCGGCGGTGGCCGCGATGACTGGGGCGGCGGTTCGTCCGGCGGTGGCGGCGGCGACTGGGGCAGCGGCGGTTCCTCGCGCGGCGGCATGGGTGACGACCTGGACGACGACATTCCGTTCTAAGGCGGTTTCCGATCAATCAGGATCGGGCACCGCGACAGGCCCGCGCGGCACTTGAGCAACGCCTTTTGCGTTCGCGTCAGCTTGAACGCAAAAGGCACTAGGCGGGAAAGGTCCGGTCAGCCGATGGTCCGCGCCGTTGGCCACCAGGGCGCGCGCAGCTCGCGCTTGTTGACCTTGCCCATCGGTGTGCGCCCGACCGTTTCGACGAATTCGTAGCTGCGCGGGCACTTGAAACCGGCGAGCCTCTCGCGGCACCAGGCGTCCAGCTTTTGCTGATCCGGTATCTCGTGGTCGTGCCTCGGCACGATCAGCGCCTTGACCTCTTCGCCCATGTCAGCGTTCGGCACGCCGATTACGGCCACATCCTCCACGGCTTCATGCGCACCAAGCGCGGCTTCGATTTCGGCAGGGTAGATGTTTACGCCGCCGCTCACGATCATGTCGGCGGTGCGGTCGGTGATGTAGACCCACCCGTCGGGGTCGACATATCCCATCTCGCCCAATGTGAAGACGCCGGGCAGGACTTGCGCGGACCGGGTCTTTTCGGGGTCTCCGACATATTCGAAGCCGCGGCCCGTGGTATCTCGAAAGCAGATGCGGCCTTCCTCGCCTGCTGGCAGTTCGTTGCCGAGGTCGTCCAGCACCAGCACTTCATAAGGCGGTGCAGCACGGCCAACCGAGCCGGGATGGGCAAGCGCATCCGCCGACAGGATGCTCGTCACCGGGCCGGTTTCGGTCCCGCCGTAGACTTCCGTCAGGACCGGCCCGAACCACTCGATCATAGCCCGCTTGACGTCTGCCGGGCAGGCTGCGCCGGTGTGGGTAATGAGCCTGACGCTGGAAATATCGTAACCGTTGCGAACGTCTTCAGGCAGGGCGAGCAGCCGGCGAAAGTGTGTCGGCACCATCATGAGGCGCTCGATCCGGTAGCGTTCGATGGTTGCCAGCGTCTCTTCCGCATCGAACCCGTCCAGCGAAACGAGAGGCGCTCCGCCCGCGAAGGCGCGCACCAGCCGCATCGGGCTGGCGTGATAAAGCGGCGCGACGGCAAGGCTTGGGCCGCTCACCCCGGCGCGCACCTCCTCGCCCAGCGCGGTGAACAGGTCTGCCACGGTGTCCACCTGCGGGAACATCGTATGGGCTGTGTGAACGGCCTTGGGCCGCCCGGTGGTGCCTGAAGTATAGTGGAGATGCGGCACGGCGGGCAGATCGCCGGAAGGCGGGGTTTCGGACTGCGCCGCCAGCCAGTCCTCCCATTCGATCACGCCTTCAGTCGCGCTGCAACGCCAGGCGATGACCTGTGTGTGGCCGCTTTCCCGCGCGGCCGCGACTGCTACGTCGAGACAATCCGGGCCTGTGAATAGCAGGTCCACGGCGCCGTCCTGGAGAATGTAGGAGAGTTCTCCCGCTGCAAGGTGCGAGTTGATCGGCACGGCCGAGCGACCTGCCATCATGGATGCCACGGTCACAAGCGCGACCTCTGCGCAGTTACGGGAAAAGACGCCGATGCGGTGGTGTGGCGCAACCTGTTCCCTCATTCCATTAGCGGCGCGGTCGACTATCGCGCTGGCCTCGCGCCAGGTCAGGCTGGTGCGTGGATCGGTGAGCGCCATTGCATAGAGCCGATCTTGCGGCACGTTCGCAAGCAGCAACGACATTCAGGCGTCCCCGCCTTTCGGCTTGCTCTTGAGCGAAGCCAGCACATCGAACGGGCTGCTCCGCGTAGCTTCGAGCCGCGCACGAGCTTCCTCGGCTTCGGGGCCGACGGCGAAGGGATCGATAGCGAGTGCAAGGCTCTGGGCTATCGCCTCCCCGAGGTCGATGGACGTGCCCGGATATTCGATTTCGTCGGGATCGTCCGAATCGATCTCGAGGTCCTCGTCTGCATCGGTTCCGGGTCTTGCCGGAACGAAGCGCAATGCAACCGGCTCCGAAAGGGAAACCGGCAGTTCCTCGGCCGAGACTGCGCAGGATTGCACGAAGCGCGCAGTTATCGTGCCGTCTGCATGAACCTCGTCACCCATGCGGGTGAGGGACAGAGTGGCCTTGAGCGAATCGATCCGCACCAGTTCGAAACGTTCGGCGAGCGCGGCGCATTCCTCTGGCGTCGCTTCAAGCACGACGTCGCGCCTGTCGCACTGGCGCACATCGAGAACGCGGGAGAATTCGGGAGTGCTCATGCCGGCTCGAAAGCGAAATCGCCAACAAGGAGCGCGTCAGTCGACACGGTCCCGATTGTTGCCATCATGGCGCTTACAGCTTCTGCGAGGGGGGCAAGGCCGGTTCCCGGCAGGGTCGTGAGATTTCTTTCCAGCACCGGCACCAGTGCTGCCGCGCCGCCCGATTGGGCTTCGCGCAGAGCGCCGAGCCTGCCGCCAAGCGTGGTGACGAGCTTGCGCACATGCTTGCCTACCGTGGGATCGCCGATCCCGCTCTGGCGGAGCTGGCCGTCCATGTCCTCCACGAACAGCTCGGTCAACCGGGCCTGAGCCTCTGCCAGAGCCGGTTCGCGCTCCATGCGCAGCAACACCGCAGCCAGCACGAGGCTTACCATATCGAACCGGCCTTCCTTGCTGTCGGCCACTCCGAGCTGTGCATACCAGCCCTTGGCGCGGGCAACCTCGACCACGCGGTGCCACAGCGGGCGCAGCGCTTCGCGTTCGTCAGGGCGCTTGCCGAGCAGGCGGGAAATCAGGGACATGGCGCGCAGGAGCCTTTCGTTCAGCGGCAATTCAATCCCGGTTTGCGACCGGCGGTGCGTCGCACCGGCAATGACTGCCATTGCGGTGCGCGGCATGCCAGCCTAAGGGATGGGGCCGATATATCTCAGGCATTGCTGCTGGCAATGGGCGAGGCGCCTGTCCGGCGCGGGAGTAACAGGAATATGCGGATCAAAAGTCACATGGTCGGGATGACAGCTCTGGTGCTGGGTACGGCCCTGATGGCAAGCGGCTGCACGTCGATCCGCGCGCACCGCGGCTATATCGTCGACCAGGCGCTTATCGAAACGGTGCAGCCGGGCATCGACAACCGGGAGTCCGTCGAACGCTCGCTCGGGCGCCCGACCTTTATCAGCCAGTTCGGCAACAAGGACTGGTACTATGTTTCGCAGAACACCAAGACTCTGGCCTTCGGTCGTCCGCGCACCAGCGACCAGACGGTGCTGCGCGTGACCTTCGACGGTGCCGGCAACGTGGCGGCCGTCGACAAAATCGGCAAGGAGCAGGTCGCCCGGATCGATCCCGAAGGCGACAAGACGCCAACGCTTGGCCGTGACCGCAGCTTCCTCGAAGACCTGTTCGGCAACGTCGGCGCGGTCGGGCAGGGCGGTGCTCTTTCGCCGAGCGGTCCGGGGCCGAACGGCAGCTAAGACCGGCCAACGGTTGATCGCGCGCAGCCAAGGCATATATCGCCCGGCATGAGCAACGATCAGGCCAGCCACGGCCTTACCCAGTGGCACGGAACCACCATCATCGGCGTCAGGAAAGACGGCAAGACCGTCATCGCGGGCGATGGTCAGGTCTCGATGGGCAACACGGTGATGAAGCCCAACGCGCGCAAGGTGCGGCGCATCGGTGGCGGTGACAAGGTGGTCGCCGGTTTCGCGGGCGCCACGGCCGATGCGTTTACCCTGTTCGAACGGCTTGAGCGCAAGCTCGAGGAATATCGCGGGCAATTGCTGCGCGCCGCAGTCGAACTCGCCAAGGACTGGCGGACCGACAAGTATCTGCGCAATCTCGAAGCCCTGATGATCGTTGCCGATGCCGAGACGATGCTGATCCTCACCGGCAATGGCGACGTGCTGGAGCCGGAGGAGAAGGACGGCACCCTGATTGCCGCGATCGGCTCTGGCGGCAACTACGCGCTCGCAGCGGCGCGCGCCTTGTCTGGCTACGAACAGGACGCCGAAGTCATCGCGCGCAAGGCGATGGAAGTGGCTGCTGACGTATGCGTCTTCACTAACGACCGAGTGACCGTCGAGACCATCTGATTCACCTGAAACTTCGAAAGACACATGGACAACCTTACCCCCAAGGCGATTGTCGCCGCTCTGGACGAGCACATCGTTGGACAGTCCGACGCCAAGCGCGCCGTGGCCGTCGCCCTGCGCAATCGCTGGCGGCGCCAGCGCCTGCCCGCCGAGCTGCGCGACGAGGTCACGCCCAAGAACATCCTGATGATCGGCCCCAC
>JAGREN010000170.1 GCA_020446505.1 Novosphingobium sp.
GCCGTCACCGCGCTGGTGCTGGTGCTGTTCGGCGCGTCGATGATGGGGCTGGTCAGCGACTTTACCGAGGAAGTCTTCGCCGTGATCGCCGCCGGACCTGCATGATTGCTCTCAGCTTCGGTTTTGGCGCGCTGGAAGGAGAGTTCTGGCGGCTGGTCTTCGTGATGACGCGGATCGGCGCGGCGCTGCTTGCCGCCCCGATCTTCGGCGCGGGCGTAGTGCCGGTGCAGGTGCGGGTGATCGCGACCGGCGCGATTGCCGTGTTCGTCTGCGCCTGGTTCCCGCAGGTCCAGCCACCAGCCAACCTGCTGTCGCTGGCGGGAATGCTGAGCGTCGCCAATGAGGTGCTGATCGGCCTCGCGCTCGGCTTCGTGCTGCAGATCGCCTTTGCCGCCCCGGTGCTTGCCGCCGAGGTGATTTCGGGCGCGATGGGCATGTCGATGGCGACGGCGGTCGATCCCAATTCCGGCGCGCAGTCGCCTGCGCTCGGCCAGTATTTCACCGTGGTGATGACGCTGGTGTTCCTCTCGCTGGGCGCGCACCTGCAGCTTATCGCCCTGATTGCCCACAGTTACGCGGCATTTCCGCCCGATGCGCCGTGGCTCGGCGCGGGGCACATCGCGACCGTGCTCGATTTCGCCGGGCAGATGTTCGCTACTGCCGTCGCCATTGCCCTGCCGGTCACGCTCGTCCTGCTGCTCGCGCAGATGGTGACGGGCGTGCTCAGCCGCTCCGCTCCTTCGCTCAACCTGTTCGCGCTCGGCCTTCCGGCGGGCGTGCTGGCGGGCATCGCGGCCCTGATCGCCAGCGCCCCGGTGATGACCGACGCCTTCGTCGAACTGACGCACTCGGCCATCGCCACGGCAAGCCAAGTCATCGCGAAATGAGCGGACAGGAGCAGTCAGGCGAGAAGACCTTCGCGCCAACCGACAAGCGCAAGCGCGACGCTGCACAAAAAGGCGACGTGCTGCGCTCGAAGGAACTGGCCACGGCTGCCGTGATGCTGGTTGGCGCGGGCGCATTTCTGGCAGGCGGCCCCTGGTTGCACGAAGCCCTTGCCGAAACTCTGCGCATCGGCCTCGTCTGGGATCGCGCCGCGCTCGACGACTTCGCGCCGGGCAAGGCGATGCTGGCCGCGCTCATGGCGTTATTGCCGCCTGTGCTCGTGCTTGGCGTGCTGGTGATCGGCGTCTCGCTCGTCTCGCAGCTCGGCTTCGGCTCGGGGGTCTGGGTGAGCGGCAACCTCGCGCCCAAGGCATCGCGGATCAACCCGCTTTCCGGTTTGAAACGCATGTTCGGGCTCACGGGGCTGATCGAGATGGGCAAGGGCCTGCTCAAGGTAGGCCTGCTCGGAACGATCGCATGGTTCTGGGCGCAGGACCGCATCGCAATGCTGATCGGTCTCGGCGGTGGCAACCTATCAAGCCAGCTCGGACAGGCCTGGCAGGCGCTGATCTCGCTGCTGTTTGCACTCGGCGGCGGGCTGGTGCTGATCGCGCTCGTGGACGTGCCGGTGCAATATGTGCGGCGCATGGGCCGCCTCAAGATGTCGCTTCAGGACATGCGCGACGAGAACAAGGAAGCCGAGGGCAGCCCCGAACGCAAGGGCGCCATCCGTGAGCGCCAGCGCATGCTGGCACGCGGCGCGCTGGCCCCGGCGATGAAGGAAGCGCAGTTCGTCATCACCAACCCGACGCATTTCTCCGTCGCGCTCGCCTACGATCCGGCGAAGGCCGCCGCGCCCGTCGTGCTCGCCAAGGGACGCGGCGACAAGGCGCTGGCAATCCGCGATCTCGCCGCCGAACTGCAATTGCCCACTCTGGAATATCCGCAGCTTGCCCGCGCAGTCTATTTTACCACGCGCGAGCGGCAGATGATCCGCGAGGAACTTTATGTCGCGGTCGCTGCCCTGCTCGCCTTCGTGTTTTCGCTCAAGCGTGGCGAAACCCCGCAGCGCCCTGCGGTTAATGTGCCCGTGGAGCTGTGTTTCGATGCGGACGGCAAGCTGGCAGTCGCAGGGGGTTAAAGCGGCGGCGGCAAAGCCGTTCTCAGGACCATGGAAACCTCGTCCACCACATCCTCCGCGGCGCGCGGTATCCTCACGGCCCTCGGCGGTGGCAGCGGCATCGACATGGCCGCGCTGGCCAGCGACCTCGCCGCCGCGCAGTTCGCGGGCCGGATCGACCGGCTGACCGCGCGTTCGGACAAGCTCGAAGCGCAGATTTCGGCGGCCTCGAACCTCAAGTCGATGTTGCTCAGCCTTGCCTCCTCGCTTGGCGACCGCATCCGGGTCGGCGACCTGTCGCGCCAGCCCAGCCTCGACAACGCCGCAGTGGCCGGTGCCAGCCTGTCGGGCACCCGCCAGCCGAGCGGCACCTTCAGTCTTGAAGTGACCCAGCTCGCCAGGTCGCAGACGCTGGCAAGCCAGGCCTTTGCCGCACCCACCACCCTGACCGGATCGGGCACGCTGACCCTGCGCTTCGGCGCTGTTTCAGGCGGCGCATTCACAGCCGATACCGCGCGCGATCCCGTCGACATCACGATTGCCGCTGGCGCCACTCTCAGCGACGTCGCCGCCGCGATCAACGGAGCCGACGCAGGTGTTTCCGCCTATGTTGCGCAGACCGTCGATGGCGCGCAGCTCGTGCTCAAGGGCGCGGAGGGCGCGGCCAACGGTTTCGTCCTGGAAGCGACCGAAGACTCCGGCGATCCCGGCCTGTCCGCGATCGCCTGGTCGCCCGGCAGCGCCACGGGCTCCCTGCTCGGCACCGCACAGGACGCTGCCCTCAAGATCGACGGGCTGTCCGTGACCTCGCCCACCAACCGGCTTGTCGACGCCATCCCCGGCGTCACCCTCGACCTCAAGGCCACAAATACCGGCGCGCCGACCACCGTGCGCTTCGCCAATCCGGAAGAAGCGATCACCGGGGCCATGCGCGACCTCACTGCCGCGCTCAACGAGATTGCCGCCGAACTCAAGACCGCGACCGATCCCAAGACCGGCGAACTGGCCCGCGATTCCGGCGCGCGCAGCCTGCTGCGCCAGTTTTCCGCATTGGCTGGCACGGTGGTCTTGCCGAACATGGCGGAAGACAAGACCCGCACGCTTTCCGACCTCGGCCTCAAGACCCAGCGCGACGGCTCCTTCGCTCTCGATACAGAACGCCTCGCCAAGTCGCTTGCCGACGATCCCGAAGGCGTGGCCGGCATGTTCACCACCGGCCTGTTCGGCATCTACGCCACGATCGACGGCATCTCGCGCAGCGCCAGCACGGCGGGCGATCCGGGCAGCCTTGGCGGATCGCTCAGCCGCTACAACCAGCAGTTGCTCGATATTGCCGACGATCAGGCCGACATCGCCGAGAAGCAGGAGGCGCTGCGCGCCCGGCTGACGACGCGCTTTGCGGCCTCTGACAGCAGGATCGCCGCCTCGCAGTCGACGCTTGCCTTCCTCAAGAACCAGATCGCCGCCTGGAACGCGAGCAGCAACCAATGATAGCGCCCGCCCGTAATGCCGCCGACACCTACCGCACCGTCGATTTCGACGCGCGGGTGATCGGGGCCAGCCCCGCCGACCTTACCGACCTCTGCTACGAACAGCTGATCGCGGCTTTGGGCAGCGCCATCCATGCCCACCGGCATGCCGATCCTGCAAGCAGGAGCAATGCGCTGTCACGCGCCGTCTCCTGCCTGCTCGCACTCGAAATGGGCATCGCAGGGCAGGACGGCATTGCCGCTACCCTGCGCGATCTCTACGGCCGGGCGCGCGCATCGGTGCTGGCCTCTGTGCTCGAATGGGACGAGCCGACCCTGCTGCGCATCCGCGACGACTTCGCGGAAATTCGTCAGGCCCTGCGCGCCAGCCGCTGACCTGCGATCAGGCTGGCTTGTAGTACCAGATCTTGACCGAGGCCGGATCGACCGAGTCGCTCGATCCGAAATCGCCCGACCGGGTGCGCTCCATGATCTCGGCCATGACCGATGACGGATCCTCGACATCGAGATCGAAGACGGAAATCTGTGCGCCCGGAGGAGCCGCGGGAGAGGATTCGAGAGCGATGAGACGGCGGCCATTGAGCACACCGGTGGCCCTGCAAACGTCGGGAAGGTGAACCGTGTCGTACCACTCGGCATATTCCGCCTCGCGCCCCGGCCTGGGGCTGCTCGCCACGACCAGCACAAATTTCGCCATCGTTTGCGTTCCTTGCATCGGACAGTTCAGCCCAGAGTTTCGATGATTGCGGAAAAATCGCGGCCCGCGTTGCCAGCTTGGGCAAAGGCCTCGTAAAGTTCGCGCGCGCGTTTGCCCATCGCTGGATCGACGCCCGCCTCCTCGGCAGCGGCGAGCGCCAGGGTCAGGTCCTTGAGCATCAGAGCCGTGGCGAAACCGCCCTCGTACTTGTTGTCCGCCGGGCTTTGCGGGCCGACGCCCGGCAAGGGGCAATAGCTCGTCATCGACCAGTTCTGGCCGGACGATACGGAACTTATGTCGTAGAAGGTCTGCGGATCGAGGCCCAACTTCTGCGCCATGGCAAAGGCTTCGCAGGTGCCGATCATGTGGATGCCGAGCAGCATGTTGTTGCACAGTTTGGCAGCCTGCCCTGCCCCGCTGTCGCCCGCGTGGATCACGGTCTTGCCCATCGCGGCAAGGATCGGTTCCGCACGAGCAAAGGCATCCTTGCTGCCGCCGACCATGAACGTCAGTGTGCCTGCCGAAGCTGCCGCGATGCCGCCTGAAACCGGCGCATCGACCATGGCATAGCCAGCCTGCCTGGCAGCCCCGGCAACCTTGCGGGCCGTCGCCACGTCGATGGTCGAGCAATCGAGCAGCAGCGCGCCTGCCGGTGCCTTGCCGAGAACATCGTTCGAATAGACGTCGCTCACGATCGCGCCGTTGGGCAGCATCGAGACGACTGCCTCAGCACCTTCGACAGCCTCGGCAACGGTCTTGCAGGGCATACAGCCGCTCTCCGCCGCACGCGCCAGCGCCTCGGCGGACAGGTCGAATGCGCGAACCGAATGCCCTGCCTTGACGAGGTTGGCAGCCATCCCGCCGCCCATGTTGCCCAGCCCGATAAAGGCGATCTGCATTGTCGTTTTCTCCCGTTCGGTAGCGCGGCCGAATGCAATCGGTGACCTTCGGCGCGATCCGGGCGGTTCCTTCGCGGTGGCCCGCACCCGCGCCAGATCTGATCGCCATGCATCGACTGCATGAACTGCGCAACACCTGGATGGCGTGGACCGGTTGACGCGGGCAAATCCCCGGTCAACAACAGCGCCAGCGCGGTGCCGCTCGATAACAGGCACCCGTACAGGAAGAGAGGATTGCAATGGGACAGGCAGGCGTGGATCGGGACTATATTCGCAAGGCGATGGATGCGGCGGACCTCAACGCGGTACGCATGGCGCTCTATCAGAACACCGGCGACCCCGCTCTGGCTGCCCTGCCTCAGGCCCAGAATATGAGCGACGAGCAACGCAATTCGCTCAAGCAGCAGGCGGTCGACTGGCTTGAAGCCAATGCCAGCACCACCCGCCTTCCCGAGCCCGACGATGCCGAACTGCGCAAGCTGATGAGCATGGCCACGGCGGAGGATCTGGGACAACTCGAATTCGAGGCCCGGCGCGAGCAGACGGCGTTCAAGGACTATCCGTTTCTCGTGCAGTGGGACGGCGACAAGCCCGAGATTCCCTCCGATTTCCGCGTCGTCATTGTCGGCAGCGGCTTTTCCGGCGTTGTCATGGCCGTGCAGTGCCAGTTGCTCGGCATCCCCTATGTGGTGATCGAAAAGGGCGACGAGCCGGGCGGCACCTGGAACATCAACCGCTATCCCGACGTGCGCGTGGACACGATCTCGCTGACGTACGAGCTCAGCTTCGAGAAGGACTGGCGCTGGAAGGAATATTTCGGGCGGGGCGAGGAAGTCCGCGAATACCTCAATCACGTCTCCCGCAAGTTTGGCGTCTATGACAACACCCGCTTCGGCCATGCGCTGACCAGGGCGAGCTTTGACGAAGCGAGCGGCAAATGGCTGCTCGATGTCGATACACCTGACGGGCCGGAGCGCATGGAAGCAAGCGTGCTTGTCACAGCGACCGGGCTGTTCGCGAACCCCAAGATCGTCGAGTTCGAAGGGCGCGACCTGTTCAGAGGCCAGATCGTCCACCCGGCCCGCTGGCCCGAAGACCTCTCGCTCAAGGGCAAGCGCGTCGCCGTGATCGGCAACGGGTCGACCGGCATCCAGATGGTCGGCGCCATCGCCGAGCAGGCCGAGCATACCTGCGTATTCCAGCGCACCCCGCAATGGATCGCACCGCGCGACAAGTACGGCCAGCCGATGGAGCCGGAAGTACACTGGCTGATGGACAATTTCCCCGGCTACTGGAACTGGGCGCGCTACATGGCAGGCGCCCCGCTGTTCGACACCCACGCGTTGGTTTGCACCGATCCCGAGTGGCAAGCCAAGGGCGGCAAGGTGAACCCGGTGAGCGATGCGATGCGCGGCGACCTCGCCGCCTATATCGAGCGTGAGACCGGCGGCGACCGCTCGATCATCGACCGCGTGCTGCCCGACTATGCGCCGATGTCACGCCGCCCGGTGGTCGACAACGGCTGGTACCGGGCGCTGACCCGCGACGACTGCGAGCTCGTCACCGATCCCATCGCCCGGTTCAGCGAAAATGGCATCGTCACCGCTGATGGCACCGAGCATCCGCTCGACGTGGTGGTCACGGCCACTGGCTTCGAGGTGGTCAAATACCTGTGGCCCGCGCAGTTCTACGGCAGGGGCGGCCTGGAAGTTCACGACATGTGGGAGGCAGCAGACGGTCCGCGTGCCTGGATCGGCGCGATGGTGCCTGGCTTTCCCAACATGTTCATGCTCTACGGCCCGAACTCGCAGCCGGTTTCGAGCGGCCCGGCGCAATCGACATGGTTCACCATCTGGTCCGCCTTCATCGGCCGCTGTCTGATGAAGATGCTGCGCGAGGGCGCTTCGACCATCGAAGTGACGCGCGAAGCCTATGAAGCCTACAACAAGGCGCTCGACGTGGAGTCACGGAACCTCGTCGCCATGACCAAGGAAGGCGGCATCGAGAAGAACTACTACGTCAACAACGAGCACGGACGGCTTCAGGTCAACTCGCCCTGGTACGGCCCGGTGTTCCAGAAGATGTTCGCCGAACCCGACTGGGATGCGGTCGAACTGCGCAAGGAGTCTCAGCCAGCGACCTAGGCGGCGTGGACGAATTCCGCGCGGTCACGGCTGGAAACAAAAACCGCCAGTTCCAGGAGGCGAGGTGAAGGAATATGTCGATAT
>JAGREN010000040.1 GCA_020446505.1 Novosphingobium sp.
CATGACGCGGCGGTTAAAGGCAAAGCCTGCCAGGATCGCGAGTGTCGTATCCGGATCGAACACGTAGCTCTCGTCGATATCGGGCACGCGCTCATCGGCTTGCGAGAATGCAGGCACCTTCATGTCTATGTCGATCCCGAAGGTCTCGCGCACGTCGATTTCGGTGTCGGGAGCGGCCATCAGCGTGGCATCGCGCTCGCCGGTCTTGATGTTTGTCTGTTCGGTCATGTCTGTGCCCGGTTACAGTCGCGGGCGCTGCCCTGCAACAGCGTTTGCATGGCGCTTTCGGAATCCCGCAACCCCGATACTGAAATTGCGTGATTCCGCTTTGTCACAGATGGCTTGTGTGTGAGACCTCTCGATAGAGGGGGAAACGGGCATGGACACTCTGGAAAGACCGTTCGGGCTCTGGACGGCGACTGCGATGGTTGTGGGCGGCATGATCGGAGCAGGTATCTTCGTGCTTCCCGCAAGCCTCGCTCCGTTCGGCTGGACCTCGGTTCTTGCCTGGATCGCCGGAGGACTTGGTGTCGCGACGATCGCCAGCGTCCTTTCGAAGCTCATGCAATCGAGACCGGCCGAGCCAAGCATCATAACCCTGTGCGGCGATATCATGGGGCTGCTTTTTGGTCGCCTGTTGGCCTGGGTCTACTGGATAGCGGTGGTCGTCTCATTACCTGTGCTGGCCCTGGCAGCCATGGCATACCTGTTTCATCTGGCTCCCGGCTTGCCAAGTGGTCCGTGGGAAGGCGCGCTCGGCGGTACGGCCATCCTCGCGATCCTGACCGCAATCAATCTGCGCGGCGCTCGCGAGGCGGGGAACCTGCAGATCGTTACGACGGTGCTGAAGCTGGTGCCGTTACTACTGGTAATCGGCATAGTCGTCAGGCTCGCGATAGCAGAGCCGCAAACCTATTCCGCAACGCATATCGCGCCCGCTTCCATGGCCAACCTGACGCCTGCGCTCGGCGTCGCGTTCTTCGCCATGCTCGCATTCGAGAACGCCAGCCTGATGGCAGAGCGCGTGCGCGATCCGCAGCGCAACGTCGCGCGCGCGACGATGCTGGGATTGCTCCTGGTCTTCTCGATCTACATCATCGTGAGTACCGGCATCATCGCTGCACTCCCCGCAGCCGAACTTGAGAATTCTTCAGCCCCGATTGCTCTCTTCGTCTCGCGATACATGGGCTCCTGGGCTGGTGATGCCGTCGCGCTTTTTGCCGCGATATCCGCCATCGGCTGCCTCAATTGCCTCGTCCTGCTGCTTGGCGAGATACCGCTGGGAATGGTGCGGGACGGTCAGTTGCCTGACTGGATGGCAACGGAAAACGCGAATGAAATAGCGTCAGTGCCTCTGATTTCAGGCGTAGCCCTTGCCGTCGTCCTGATGATCGCCAGCGTCACCGGGTTCGGCGAAAAGGTTCTCGATTTCCTGCTCCGACTGACGACGGCTTCGGCAGTCTGGTTCTATGTCGGCATCTGCATCGCCGCGTTTCGCCTTGGCCTGCTCCGCGCTCTCTCGGCGATTGGCCTGGCGTTTTGCCTGTGGGTTCTGATCGGAACAGGTCTCGAGGCCGGCATTCTTGGCATCTGCCTGATATTGGTCGGCATTCCGTTGCACTTCCTGCTGGGTGACAGAACCCGGCCGCGCTATTCTGCTCCTGCCTGATCGCCCTGGAGCCTCACCAAGGGGCACTTGGGCGGCAGGCTGAACAGGTCCGTGAACCGCGCCGCAAGTGCCGGATCGCCGGTCAAAGTGACACCGCATTCGTCCGCCGGGCGCTTGCCATAGAAGACTCCGAGGAACTGGCTCACGGTATCCGCTTCGAGTTTCAGATCGGCATCCGGGGCAGGATCGGGATTGCGCGAGACGTGCAATTCACACTCGGCAAGATGCGCGAACAGCAATTCGGTTGCTGTCCTGAACAGCACCCGCACCTCAAGCCCTTCTGCCCTCGCCGGATCCATCATCGTGCGCAATGAGAGCAGGAACGAGGTCGGCGTGAGCGGCAGGGTCGAATCGTGCAGCGGCGAACGCACCGACCAGCGGCCCAGCACCTGCATCACTTCTTCGAGGCCGTAGCCCCATTCCGTCAGCTCGAAGACCTGCGTGGCAGCAGGGGGCGGCAGCTTGCGCCTGACGAGCACTCCGATTTCTTCCATCCGGGCAAGGCGTTCGGTCAGCACCTTGGCGCTCAGTCCGGGCAATTCGGCCCGAATGTCCGAAAACCGTCTCGGACCGAGCATGAGCTCACGAACAATCAGCAGGCTCCAGCGTTCCCCGATCAGTTCCATGGCAAATGCGGCCGCGCAGGCGTCCTCGTACCACCGCCCGTGCGCCTCTTGGGACAAAATGGTTTTATTTTGTAACTTCATGGTTGCCTTTAGTTACCACATGCCTCACGATTTTGCAATCGCGAGTCGGAAAATGAAGGAATGCCACAGTGACGAGAATGATCTTCATCAACCTCCCGGTTTCGGACCTGCCCAAGGCAACCGCGTTCTATGCCGCTCTCGGCTTCGTGAACGAGCCGCGCTTCACAGATGAAACGGCAGCCTGCATGGTCCTGAGCGAGACGATCTTTGTCATGCTGCTCACCCACGACAAATGGCGCACCTTCACTGACCGGCCCATCCCCGACGCCGGTTCGAGCGAAGTCATGCTCTGCATCTCCTGCGAAAGCCGCGACGAAGTGGAGAAGCTCAGCACTCTCGCCGGGCAGAACGGCGGCACCGCAGACATATTCGCTGCGCAAGACCACGGCTTCATGATGAGCCATGCCTTCACCGATCCCGATGGACACATCTGGGAGGCGATGTGGATGGACCCGGCTGTCGCAGATGGCGACGCGCACGTCTCGGAAGCACATGCCACTCAGGCGGAGGCGTGAGATGACGCAGGCCAGTCAGATCGAGATCACCGCTTTCGACTGGGTGCCGCCGATGGCGCGCGGCCATGTCCGTGACCTGCGCCCCCGCTGGGCCTGCGAGGAAATGGGCCTGCCCTACCAGACCCGCCTGATAAGCGCGATGAACCGGCCGCAATGGTACTATGCCGAGCAGCCCTGGGGTCAGGTGCCGTTTCTGCGGGACGGCGAGGTTACCGTCTTCGAAAGCGGCGCGACCCTGCTCCATCTCGCGGAAAAGACCGGCAAGCTCATGCCGCAATCGGGCCAGGGCCGCGCCGACGTGCAAAGCTGGCTCCTTGCCGCCTTCAACTCGGTCGAGCCATGGTACCTCCAGTTGCTGATGATCGTCTTTGCAGGCGACGAGGAATGGGCCAGGCTGCGAAAGCCCGCAATGCTCGAATTCATGGCGCAACGGCTTGGCCGGCTTGCCGACGCGATGGGTGATCGCGAATGGCTGGCAGGCGAATTCTCGATTGCCGATATCGCCATGGCGACCGTGCTGCGCGATACGTCCGGCCCGGACATGGTGCCGCTGGATCGCTGGCCAAATCTGGCGGCCTATCTCGACCGGGCCCTCGCCCGCCCTGCATTCCAGCGCGCGCTCGACGCCCAGTTTGCCGACTTCAAAACCGATGCAGAAGCGGGAGTCTGACACATGTACATTCAGGGATTCATCATAGCCGTGCCTGAAGGCCGCAAGGACGACTACGTCAGGCTCGCTCGCGACGTCGACCCGATGTTTGCGGAATTTGGCGCAACCGAGATCATGGAAGCGTGGGAAGAGGACGTGCCTGACGGCCAGGTCACGGATTTCCGCAAGGCCGTGAACGCCAAGCCGGACGAGAAGATCGTGTTCAGCTGGATGGTCTGGCCTGACAAGGCGACCTGCGAGACCGCTCACGAAAAAATGATGAGCGACGAACGCTTCAAGGAAATGCCTGCGGACATGCCGTTCGATGGCAAGCGCATGGTCTTTGGCGGATTTGCGCCCGTCTTCACATTCGGAAGATGAAAGGAGGGAAACCGCTATGACTGGCAAGACCAACGATCAGGTGAACCAGAAGCACGGCGACTTCATCTGGTACGAGCTGATGACCAGTGACGTCGAGGCGTCAAAGTCATTCTATGGCCCGCTGCTTGGCTGGACCTTCGAGCAGCACGGCGGCAGCGGCATGGACTATCATGTGTTCATGGCCAAAACCAAAGGCATCGGTGGCTTCATGCCGATCAGCAAGGAGATGGCTGACGGCGGCGCGCGGCCACTTTGGGCCGGCTACATCACGGTTGACGATGTCGACAAGGCAGCTTCCGCCGTCGCTGCCGAGGGCGGGCAGATCCTGATGCCGCCTACGGACATTCCGACCGTGGGCCGCATCGCATTCGCAAGCGATCCACAAGGCGCGCCGTTCTACGTCATGAAGCCGCAGCCGCCCGAAGGCGCTTCCGGCCCGAGCGAAGCCTTCGCGGCCTATCAGCCGACCGAAGGCCACTGCGCCTGGAACGAACTGGCCACGGCCGATCCCGATGCCGCGAAGCACTGGTATGGCAGGCTGTTCGGCTTCGTCCAGATGGACTCGATGGATATGGGGCCGATGGGCGAATACCGGATCATGGCCAATGCCGGTCAGGACTTTGCCTATGGCGCCCTCATGAAGAAGCCTGACGAGATGCCGGTGAGCCTGTGGGTCTACTATTTCCGCGTGCCGGATATCGACAAGGCTGTGAGCTACATCGCCGAAAAGGGCGGGCACGTCATCAACGGACCGATGGAAATTCCGGGCGGCGATTTCGTGCTGAACGGGATCGATCCGCAAGGCGCGATGTTCGCTCTCATCGGGAAGCGCAATTGAACCGCGATCCGGCTTGACCGGCGCGTTTTCCCTCGCACCATGGTCCCACCTGCAACGGGAGACGAATCATGGCCGACTACACGTTCTTCACCAACCCGATGTCGCGCGGCCAGATCGCTCGCTGGGCGCTGCACGAAGCAGGCGCGAACTATGCCGACGCGCTGGTCGATTGGCAGAACAAGCCCAAGGCGCTGCTCGAGGCAAATCCGATGGGCAAGGTTCCGACGATCGTCCATCACGTCGACGGCAAGGACCGCGTGGTGAGCGAGGCCGCGGCGATCTGCGCCTACCTTGCCGAGATGCATCCCGAAGCTGGCCTGCTGCCCAACGACGGCCAGATGGCGGACTACTTCCGCTGGATGTTCTTCTGCGCCGGTCCCGGCGAACAGGCGATCACCTCCAGGGCGCTCGGGTTCTCGCCAACGCCCGAGCAGGAAGGCATGGCCGGCTTTGGCAGTTTCGAGCGCACCGTCTCGACACTCGAATGGTGGCTGAAAGACCGTGACTACGTCTGCGGCAATTCGTTCACCATGGCCGATGTCTATGTCGGCAGCCAGATCGACTGGGGTCTGACCTTCGGCGTGTTCTCCCCGAACGAGACCTTCGTTGCCTATACCGAGCGCCTGCAGGAGCGCCCTGCCTACAAGGCCGCCAAGTCGATCGATGCCGCGCTGATCGAGGACATGAGGAAATGACCGGCAAGGCGACGGTCTGCCTGTGGTTCAACGGCGGGATCGAGGACGCAGCGCGCTTCTATTGCCGAACCTTCCCGGACACCATGTTGCTGGATAGCGAAACCGCTCCCGAGGGCGTTCCGGACACGCCCCAGGGCAAGACCTATGTGGTCAACCTTTCGATCATGGGAATCCCCGTGATGCTGCTCGACGGCGGACCGCATTACCCGCAGACAGAGGCCTTCTCCTTTCAGGTCTCCACGGAGGATCAGGCCGAGACGGACCGGCTGTGGACCGCGATCCTCGCTTCTGGCGGCAGCGAAGGGCAATGCGGCTGGTGCAAGGACAGGTGGGGCGTCTCCTGGCAGATCGTGCCACGCCAGCTGACCGATGGACTGGCCGACCCCGATCGCGAAGTCGCATCGCGGGTGCAGCAGGCAATGATGCCGATGAAGAAGATTGATATCGCCGCAATTCAGGCCGCTCGCATCGGTGAAGGCGTGTGACCGTCGCGTTCAACCATACCATTGTGTGGTCGAGCGACCGCGCGGCCGCGGCTGCGTTCTTCGCGGATATCTACGGCTTGCCCGCTCCGCAGGACCTCTATCATTTCAAGGTCGTAAAGGTCGCCCACGGCGTCTCCATCGACTTTGCCGACCGCGAGGGGCCGATTTCGCCTCAGCACTATGCCTTTCTCGTCAGCGACGAGGAATTCGACGGCATCATGGCGCGGATCGAAGGACGCGGCCTGACCTTCTGGGCCGATCCGGCCCGCAAGAGGCCAGGCGAAATCAACCGCAACGACGGCGGGCGCGGCGTCTATTTCGAGGGACCGGACGGCCATTTCTACGAGGCGCTGACCGTCCCCTACGGGGGAGAAAGCTGACATGGCACGCAGGATCGTGGGCGCGGCCTTCCTTTCCCTCGACAACGTGATGCAGGCACCCGGCGGCCCGGACGAGGATCCTCGCGACGGCTTCCCTTACGGCGGCTGGATGGCAAGCATGGACGAGGAAGCCATCGGCATACAGATCGAGAATCTGTTCAGCCAGCCATTCGACCTGCTGCTGGGCCGCCGGACCTACGAGATCTTCGCTGCCCACTGGCCCTACATGCCGGACGAAATACCGATCACGCGCCAGTTCAGGGATTGCACCAAATATGTGCTGACCGGATCGGACATGACGCTCGACTGGGAAGGCAGCGAACGGCTGGTCGATGTCGACTCTCTCTCGGCCCTGAAGGCAGGCGATGGCCCCGACATCATCATTCAGGGCAGCACGACGCTCTATCCGCAATTGCTCGCGCGCGACCTGATCGACCGCCTGATCCTGATAAGACTGCCGGTTGTCATCGGGCAGGGACGCACGATGTTTGGCGATGGCACGCCGGGCAGGCAGTTCAAGCCGGTCGAAACGCGCGTTTCTCCGAACGGAACGGTCATTTCCACGCTCGAACCGGCTGGCGAGGTCGGTAGATCGAGCTTTCCGGTTCCCGCATTGAACGAACGCGAGCGCGAAAGGCGCAGCAAGATTGCTGGAGGCACCTGGTGACACCGATTCTCTACGGTCATCCGTTCTCTTCCTACACCTGGAAGGCGCTCATCCCGCTCTATGCCAACGAAGTGCCCTTCGTGTTCGAGGAGCTTTCGGTTGATGGCGGAGGCACGGCTTGGGAATTCGTCCGCGAAGCCTCTCCGCTCGGCAAGTTTCCGGTCCTGTCGGACGGCGGCCACATTGTCTTCGAGGCAACGGCGATCATCGAGCATTTGGTCGTTCACCACCTGCCCGACGCGGGCCTGATTCCTGCCGATCCCGACAAGGCCGTGGTAACGCGCCAGATGGACCGTGTGTTCGACAATTATGTCATGAACCTGATGCAGGAGAGCGTGACCGAAGCGATCCTGAAAGGCGGCAAGCCCGATTCCGCGGTTCTAGCCGGGGTCAATGAACGCCTCGAGCGGGTCTATGCATGGCTGGATGGCTGGCTTGAAAGCTACGACCGCCCGGAAGGCGTCACCCTGATCGAATGCGCCGCGGCTCCCTCGCTGTTCTATGCCGACTGGGTCCACCAGATTACCGACCAGTGGTCCCGCCTCAGGGATTGGCGCGCGCACCTGCTTGCCCTGCCTGCGGTTTCCCAATGCGTCGAGGACGCACGCCCCTTCCGCCCCAATTTCCCGCTGGGCGCGCCAGACCGCGACTAAGGAGAATATGATGCCCGATACCAAGGAACTTTCCGTAATGCGGTACATCGCGGCTCCACCCGAAAAGGTCTGGGCCGTCATGACCGACCGGCAGGATGAGTGGTGGTGCCCGGTCCCGTGGCGGGCTGAAGTGGACCATCAGGATCGTCGGCCAGGCGGCAGGGCAGAAATGACCATGTACGGCCCCGAAGGCGAGGTGGTGCCGCAGAACGGCACTTGCCTCGCCTATGACGAAGGCAAACGCTTTGCCGTCACCGATGCCATAGTCGGCGACCTTCAGCCCTCGGGTCCGTTCATGATCGGCATCTGGGAAATCGCGCCCGAAGGCGACGGCACCCGATACACTGCGACCGCGCGCCACTGGCGCGACGAAGACCGCGAACAGCACAGGGAGATGGGCTTCATCGAAGGCTGGCAGGCCTGCGCGGCCCAGCTTGCGGAAATCTGCGAGCGCGAGTGTTGATGGCATTCATGCGCCAGCCTCGCGCTCAGTCGATAAATTCCGCTCTCACGAAGCGCGCAGCCGCTTTTTCTTCAAGCCTTCCGATGCTGGCACGCGATGCCAGCAATCTGGCGTTCCTGCCTTTCTCGAAGTTGCGATGATCCATCCAGAACGGCCTGCAGGCTGTGAAGTATAGCAGTGGCCGCGCATGGTCTGACGTATTGGCAAGCCCTCGGTGATAAGTGCGGAAATCCCAGAGCGCGAACGAACCGGCGCCAATCTCGGGCGTGACGCTCGGCCTTGTCTCGTCAATGAACTCGTTTCGCTGGCTACCCGCCCAGAACCGGGTGCAACCGGTGTGCTCGTCCATATCGCCGAGCGGCAGGATGACCGTGATTGCGCTTGGGGGCAGGATTCCATCGAATCCTGCTTCGGGAAAGAGCGGTCCGCCATCGCGGTGTACGCGCTGCAACTCGGCACCGGGCAAGGCGGAAATGACGCCGAACGCTTCAACAACGTAATCGTCGCCGAGAATTTCGCTCAGCAAAGCATCGAGAAGTGGATTGGTTAGGAAATCGGGACACTCGAAGGGTGGCTCGAACCGGATGGGCGCGTTGAACCGTCGGTCGCCAACTGACTTGATGTCGTAAGGCAAGTCGCCACCGACGTAGCCGGGATACAGGTCGTACAGATGTTGAAGAAGGCTGGCTGCCCGCTCTGATTCGAGCATATCCGGGAGCACGAGATATCCGTCTCGACGGAAATTATCCGCCAGATCGTGCTGTCGATCCGGATCGAACGCTGAATTCGGCATTTGGCGCCATTCCCGCAAAGTGGCTGACCACCTTGAAATGTCCCATTATTCCGACATTTGTGCAATAGTGAGACGTTAGCCGAACACCGCCGCATTTCTAAGGACCTGCCAGGCTTCGACCACACCTTGCAGGCGGGATTCGTATCGCCGGTCGCCGCCGTTGTGGTCGGGGTGATACTTGCGCAGCATCTCAGTATAGCGGCGGCGGACGGTCTGTTTGTCGGCATCGAGCGACAGGCCAAGGGCCTCGAATGCACGGCGCTCCTCCCAGCTAACCGGCCTGCCGTCGCTGCGCTGCTGCGGGCGGTTGGCCTGCTCGGCCCTTTGCCTGAAGGCCCGCGCGCGTTCGCCGATGGCGTCGAGCGGATCGGAGAAATCGGCCCAGCGCGGCATGCCGTCCACCCCGGCAGAAGGATTGAAGGCGCGACTTTCGCGCTCCCAGCCATGGATGGGGGACTGCGCGCGGAAAATTTCCTCGGCGCTCATGCCTTCGAAATAGTCGTATCCGGCGTTGAATTGCCGAACATGGTCGAGGCACATCCAGCGCCATTCGCCCGGTCCGTCGAAACCCGACGCGCGCGCGCCCGGCGCACGGAACTCGCCAGCCTCGTCGCACCCCGGCCAGGCGCATTCCTTGCCGCCTGCTTCGAAACGTCCATGAAAACGATCTGACCTCACCAGGTGCAAGATGGCGCGTGTGTCCCTAAATTGGAAGGCCAAGGAGATCACATGACCGGACCGCTCGCACAGGAAATCGAGAAATTGCTCGTCGAGGCCTTCGCGCCAAGCCACCTTGCCGTCGTCAACGACAGCGCCAGCCACTCGGGCCACATGGGTGACGACGGCAGCGGCGAATCGCACTTCACCGTCGAGATCGAAAGCGGCGCATTCGCGGGGGTCTCGCGGCTCCAGCGCCAGCGCATGGTCAATGCCGCGCTGGGCGACATTCCCGGCCAGCGAGTCCACGCACTTGCCATCAAGGCGCGAGCGCCGGGTGAATGAGGAAACGACCAGCATGACCATTCTCAAGACAGTAACGCCGACGACTCACGATCTGGGGCAGTTCCAGGTCCGACGCGCCATCCCCTCACCCGAGTGCCGCATGGTCGGGCCGTTCATCTTCGTCGACCAGTTCGGCCCCGCGAGGCTCGATCCGGGCACGGGCATGGACGTGCGCCCACACCCGCATATCAATCTGGCGACCGTAACGTGGCTGTTCGACGGCGACCATGCCGGAGCCATCGATCACCGTGACAGCCTCGGCAGCTTTTCCACGATCCGGCCCGGTCAGGTAAACCTGATGACTGCAGGCCGCGGAATCGTCCATTCCGAGCGCAGCCCGCAGGACGAGCGCGTCAAAGGGCCGGGCTTCTATGGCATGCAGACCTGGCTGGCGCTTCCCGATGGCAGCGAAGAAATCGCTCCGGCCTTCGAGTGCCGCAAGGATCTGCCCGTGATTGACGGCCAGGGCGCGAAGGCCACCGTCATCATGGGCAGCCTGTGGGGCCAGACCGCGCCGACCACCCAGTACGCGGCGACGATCTATGCCGATTTGGTGCTCGATGCGGGTGCAAGCCTGCCTATCGACGCTGATGCCGACGAGCGTGCGGTGATGCTGGTCGGCGGATCGGCGAGCATCGACAGCACCCCGCTCGGGCTTTACGAACTGACCGTCCTTGCCCCCGGCGCAGCCATGACGCTGGCGAGCGAGTCAGGCGGAAGGATCATGCTGCTGGGCGGAGAAGCATTCCGGACCCGCCGATACGTCTGGTGGAATTTCGTCAGTTCCTCGCGCGACCGGATCGAGCAGGCGAAGCAGGACTGGATCGATCACCGCTTCCCGCTCGTCCCCGGTGACGAGGAGGAACGCATCCCTCTGCCAGACAAACCTCTCACGCGGACTTGACCGATGCCTAATCCGCGCGCTTCGCGCATTGCCCTTTGCCGTTCCGGGCCGTAAGGCCGCGCACCATGTCCAGCGACCAAGCCAGACCACTCACCTTCGCCGTGCCCAAGGGCCGCCTGCTCGACGAGGCGCTGCCGATGATGGCCGCTGCCGGAGTGGTGCCCGATGCCGAGTTCCACGACAAGAAATCGCGCGCGCTCGCTTTTGGCTGCGAAGGCAGCGACATGCGGATCATCCGCGTGCGCGCGTTCGACGTTGCAACCTTTGTTGCGCATGGCGCGGCGCAGATGGGGATCGTCGGCTCCGACGTGGTCGAGGAATTTGCCTATTCGGACCTCTATGCCCCCGTCGATCTCGATATCGGGCATTGCCGCTTGTCGGTGGCAGAGCCGGAAGGGGCACAGGGTTCCACTGACGGCAGCCACACGCGCGTTGCCAGCAAGTATCCCAACCTCACCCGACGCCATTTCGAATCGCTCGGCGTACAGGCCGAAGTGGTGAAGCTGAACGGTGCGATGGAACTAGCGCCCAGCCTCGGGCTGGCGAGCCGGATCGTCGATCTTGTCTCGACCGGCCGGACGCTGGTCGAGAACGGTCTCGTCGAGACCAGCGTCATCCTCCAGATTTCGGCCCGCCTCATCGTCAATCGCGCCGCGCTCAAGACCGACGAGCGCGTTGCCGATCTGGTCGAGCGGTTCCGCGCGGCTGCCCATGCCGCCAGGGCAGAGATGGCCTGATGCTCCGTCTTCGGACCGACCAGCCCGATTTCGACAAGACCTTCGCGCGGCTTGTTCGCGACCGGCGCGAGAGCGGCGAGGATGTCGCGCATCAGGTAACCCGGATCATCGAGGACGTGCGCACGCGCGGCGACGCGGCGCTGCTCGAATATTCCAACCGTTTCGACAATCATTCGCTGAACGAGCCGGACGAATGGACGATTTCGCCCGATGCGTGCCGCGCCGCCTTCGACGACCTGAAACCTGACCTGCGCGCCGCGCTCGAACTCGCGGCCCAGCGCATCGCCGCCTATCACGAGGCGCAGCTTCCCGAGGACCGCGACTATACCGACGAGGCAGGTATTCGGCTCGGCGCGAAGTGGCGCGCGGTCGATGCCGCCGGGCTCTATGTGCCGGGCGGGCGCGCGGCCTATCCTTCCTCGCTGTTGATGAACGCCATTCCCGCCAAGGTTGCGGGAGTCGAACGTCTCGTGGTCGTCACGCCGACACCCAACGGCAAGACCAACCCGCTGGTACTGGCCGCCGCGCATCTGGCCGGTGTGGACGAGGTCTGGCGGATCGGCGGCGCTCATGCCGTGGCCGCGCTCGCCTATGGCACGCAGAAGATCCGCCCGGTCGATGTCATCACCGGTCCCGGCAATGCCTGGGTGGCCGAGGCCAAGCGCCAGCTTTACGGCGTGGTCGGGATCGACATGGTCGCTGGCCCCAGCGAGATTCTCGTCATTGCCGATGGGCGCAACGATGCCGAATGGATTGCCGCCGACCTGCTCAGTCAAGCCGAGCACGATCCGCAGTCGCAGTCGATCCTCATCACCGACGATCCCGTCCTGGCCGATTCGGTTGCCGACAGGGTAGGCGTTGAACTCGCCATGCTGCCATCGGCGAAGGTCGCGAGCGAGAGCTGGTCAACGCACGGCGTCATCATCGAGGTTTCCAGTCTCGATGAGGCCCCTGCCCTCGCCAATGCCCTTGCTGCCGAGCACGTCGAGATCGCTACCGACGATCCGGAAACGCTATTTTCACAGATCCGCCATGCCGGATCGGTCTTCCTTGGCCGCTACACACCCGAAGCCGTCGGAGACTACGTTGCCGGGCCGAACCATGTCCTGCCGACCGGGCGCCGCGCGCGCTTTGCCTCGGGCCTGTCGGTGCTCGATTTCATGAAGCGCACCAGTTTCATCCAGCTTGGCGAGGACGCCCTGAAAGCAGTCGGTCCTGCCGCCATCGCGCTGGCCGAGGCCGAAGGGCTCCCGGCCCATGCGCGATCCATCGAAGCGAGGCTCGGCATATGAAGGCACGTTCGCAGGCCCGCGCCGCCGCCCGCCTCGCGGCAGTTCAGGCGCTCTACCAGCACGAGATGGAAGGCACGCCTGAAGTCCAGCTTCTCGACGAGTTCCACCAGCACCGTCTCGGTGCGGAAATCGATGACGATCAGTATGCCAAGGCGGAAACCGCCTTCTTCGACGATGTCGTGAAGGGCACGCTGGCCCGCCGCGACGAGATCGACTCGCTCGTGGCAGGCCGCCTTGCCGAAGGCTGGACGCTTGCGAGGCTCGACAAGACCATGGTTCAGATCCTGCGCGCTGGCACCTACGAACTGCTCGCCCGCAACGACGTGCCGACCGGCGCGGTCATCAGCGAATATGTCGATGTCGCCCATGCCTTTTTCGACGCGCGCGAGGCGAAGTTCGTGAACGGCGTGCTCGATGCGCTGGCAAAGGGCCTGCGCTGAGCGGCGAACTGGCCTTCATCGATGCCCTGCGCGCAATGGCGCGCGACCCTGCCGCCCGCAATCTCGACGATGACTGCGCAGTGCTCGAAATGGGCGGCGAAGCGCTGGTCCTCACGCTCGATACCATGGCCGAGGGCACCCATTTCCGTGCAGGAGCCGATCTGGCCGACGTTGCGTGGAAACTCGTCGCCGCCAATCTTTCCGATCTTGCCGCGAAGGGAGCAGAGCCACTGGGCGTGCTGCTTTCCTATCAACTCGGCACCGATGATGCGCGGTTTCTGGCGGGTCTGCACGAGGTACTCGATACCTACGACGTCCCGCTGCTCGGCGGCGATACCGTGCGCGCCGAGGCCGGACGCAGTTTCTCGCTGACCGCAATTGGCCGCGCCAGTCATGTGCCGGTTCCAGACCGGCGCGGCGCGCGCGCGGGTGACGAATTATGGGTAACAGGTACCCTCGGCCGGGCGATGCTCGGGTTCGAGGGGCAGGACGCCTATGCGAAGGCTTTCCATCGACCTTGCCCTCTCCTTGCAGAAGGCAAGGCACTCGCCCCGCATGTCACCGCGATGATGGACGTGTCCGACGGGTTGCTTCTGGATGCCTGGCGGATGGCCGCGGCTAGTGGCGTCAGCATCGGTCTGGACAGCGCCGCCGTCCCTGTCGCCGATACGGCCCGCCGTAATGAATGTCTGCGCTGGGGCGACGACTACGAACTGCTTTTCACTCTCCCCGTCGGCACGACACCGCCCGTCGATGCGACCCGGATCGGATCGGTGTTGCCACAGGGCGAGGCTGCCTTGATCCTCGACGGTAACAGCATGCCCGGACCTGAACACCTCGGCTACAGGCACTAAGGCCAGCTTTTCCGGGAAAACCCGGCGATTTGGGGTTGCACGCCCCGCAGACAGGCTTTAGCGCCGCACGGCTTACCGGAATGCCAACAGGCGTCCGGGCATTAGGTATATTAGCAGGAGGGGCGTTCCGTGGATCTTGTCACGATCGCAATCATTTTGGGGCTTCTGGCCGTTCTCTACGGCTTCGTCACCAGTCGCCAGGTGCTCGGTGCATCTGCCGGCAACGAGAAAATGCAGGAAATCGCAGGCGCAATCCAGGAAGGCGCGCAAGCCTATCTGAAGCGTCAGTACACCACCATCGCCATCGTTGGCGTCGTCGTGGCCGTCATCGTCGCGGTTTTCCTCGGCGCGATCCCGGCAACGGGCTTCGTGATCGGCGCGGTCCTTTCGGGCGTTGCCGGCTTCATCGGCATGAACATTTCGGTCCGCTCGAACGTGCGTACCGCTGCTGCTGCCCAGAAGGGCCTGCAGGATGGCCTCACGCTGGCTTTCCGCGCCGGCGCCATCACCGGCATGCTGGTGGCTGGCCTCGCGCTGCTCGCGATCGCCGTGTTCTACTGGTACCTGACCGGTCCGGGCGGCTTCTCGGTCGGCGGTGAAGACCGCACCGTGGTCGATGGCCTCGTCGGCCTCGCCTTCGGCGCTTCGCTGATCTCGATCTTCGCGCGTC
>JAGREN010000041.1 GCA_020446505.1 Novosphingobium sp.
CCGCAAGGGGTGCCCGATCGCGCGAAAAGCGCTGTGTGGTCGAGGAAGCGCGGCGGTTAGCGGACCAAAGCGGCTTTGCCAAGCCCCGTTTGTCGCATGATCGGGGAACAAGCGAAGGCCGCGCTTGTTTCGCATTCGCACAAATCCTATATTCGCTGCCATGAACCGTGCGACATTCTATTCGCCGCAGGCCGGACGTCTTATCGACGCTCCTCGCCAGACCAGGGCCAGCTTCGCCATCGGCGATGTCGTCAAACACCGGCATTTCGATTTTCGCGGGGTCGTTTTCGACATCGATCCGGTCTTCGCCAACAGCGAGGAATGGTATCAGTCGATCCCTGCCGAGGTCCGGCCCAAGCGCGAACAGCCCTATTATCACCTCCTCGCCGAGAACGAAGACGCCAGCTACGTCGCCTATGTCAGCCAGCAGAACCTGATGCGCGACATGGACGGTGGCCCGGTCGACCACCCCTCGCTCGCCGAAATGTTCGAGGACTATGCCGAGGGCCGCTACCGCCTGCGGCAGGGCCTCGCGCACTGACGCCCGCTGGCGGCTAGGCCGCCGGATTGATCCCGCTAAGATGCTCCGTGCCCTCTGCCCCGGCGATGATCGGCGGCAAGCCGATGCTGCGCTCGAACCGCAGGTAGGAGAGCGATGACGTCTTGATGTGCCAGCGGCCATCGATCTTCTGGTAGGTTTCGAGATAGTGGCCCCAGCCATGCGTCTGGCTGCCGTCGGTGTAGATGTTGTAGTCTTCGAGCGCCCAGATACCGGTGGCCGTCGTCTCGCCGGTCAGTTCGATCTCTGGCATGTGGCCCTGATGGACGCTCTGGACGATGCCGAGCTGGCGGACATAATTCACGAAGGGTTCGCGCCCTTCGATTTTCTCGCCACCGCCACGGGTCGTGTCCACGACCACGTCAGGCGCGAATACAGAGGCGTACAGATCCCAGTCCTGCGCATCGAGCGCGCGGAAATAGCGCGCCTTCAGCTTCCTGATTTCCTCGATGTCGTCCATGACATGCTCTCCTCTCGATGCTGCCGGACCACCGGCTCGCTCAGCTCTTCAGCTTCCATCCGGACCGCAGCACCAGATAGGTGATGATCGCGAGTCCGAGATTGACTGCGCCCAGTCCGACTGCCGAATGGAATACCGCCATGTTGGTATCGCCGATATCGCTCTGGCCTAGGAAGCCGAAGCGGAAACCCGAAATGATGTAGAAGAACGGGTTGGCGCGGCTGATCGACTGGAACGCCGGGGCGAGGTTGTCGATCACATAGAACGTGCCGGAAAGCAGCGAGAGCGGTGCGATGATGAAATTGGTGATCGCCGCATTGTGATCGAACTTGTCGGCCCAGATCGAGGATAGCAGGCCGAGGGTCGAGAGGAACATCGCCCCCATCAGGCCGAACCACACCACGGCCCAGGGATGCGCGAGCGACAGGTCCACGCCCGGCCACAGCAGCATGGCGCCATAGAGAGCGAGGCCCACCAGCACCGCGCGCGTTATCGCCGCGCCGACCATTGCCAGCATCAGTTCGCCTTCCGAAATCGGCGGCATCAGGAAATCGACGATGGTTCCCTGCATCTTGCCCGACAGGAACGAAAAGCTGGCATTGGCGAAGGCGTTCTGCATCATGCCCATGACGATCAGTCCGGGCGCTACGAATGTCGCGAAGTTGACGCCCAGCACCTCGCGCCCGCCGCGCCCGAGCGCCACCGAGAAGATCACGAGAAACAGCAGGGTTGTGATCGCCGGCGCCCAGATCGTCTGGGTCTGCACCTTGAAGAAGCGGCGCACCTCCTTCATATATAGGGTCTTGAGGCCGATCCAGTTGACCGAGTGGATCACCGGCACGCCCTTGACCGGAAATCCGCCATCGGACGGCGCGTTTCGGGACGTACCGGGAGATTCGGTCAAAGCGGGTTGATCGGCCATCCTGCGCCACTATCGGCTGGCATGCCCTGACGCAAGCGCCTGCTGATCTTCGCACGCGTCCCACGAGGAATGGAATACGAATGAGCTGGACTGACGAGCGGATCGAAAAGCTGACCAAGATGTGGGAAAGCGGCGCAACCGCCAGCCAGATCGCCGACGAACTCGGTGCAGTTAGCCGCAATGCCGTCATCGGCAAGGCGCACCGGCTCGGGCTCAAGGCGCGCCCGTCCCCGGTGAAGCCGGTCGAGAAAGAAGCGAAGGCACGTCCGGTAAAGAAGGCCAAGGCTCCCGCTGTCGCCCCCGCCGCGAGGGAAGCGAAGCCGGTCGACACGCCTGCGAGAGTCGAGCCCGAACCTGCACCGGCGGCACCAGAGCCAGCCGCTCCGCCGCCGCCGTCAGCCGAGGCAGCCAGCGACGCACCTGCGCCAGCCGCGCCTGAGCGTCCGCGTATCGTCTCGGTCGGTCCGGGCGGCTTCCTGCGCCAGGGTCCGGGCGATCAGCAGGCGCCGATCCCGCCCGCGCCGCCGCGCAGGCTGGTTCCGGCAAAGCCCAGCCCGGAAATCGCCGACAAGACCAGCCTGCTGGATCTCAGCGACCGCATCTGCCGCTGGCCGATGGGCCATCCGGGCGAGCCGGATTTCCACTTCTGCGGCGAAAAGGTGAACCCCGGCTTCCCGTACTGCGTCGATCATTGCGGCCGGGCCTATCAGGCGCAGCTGCCGCGCGGCGCGCGCCGTCCGCCTCCGCCGCTGCCGTTCGGCGGGCCGCGCGTCCGCTAGGCCGCAGCCGGGGCCGTTTGCTGCGCCTCCGCAACAGCACCGGGACGCAGCAGGAACGATACCAGCGCAGCCGCGAAGGTCAGCCCGGCGATCGCGGCCATGGTGATGGTAAAGCCGGTTGGCGAGGGGATTTGAGCTCCTCCATCGGGTGTGACAAGCGCGCCGACCGCCAGCATCACTGCAATGACCTGCGATCCGATCGATTGCGCCATGCCGCGCAGGACCTGCAATGCCCCGATGGCTTCGCTGGTGCGGTCGTAGGGAACCGAAGCGACGATGACGTTTGGAATTGCGGCATTGAGCATGGTCGTGCCGAACGAAATCACGCACAGCAGCACGATGACCTGGGCAACGTTGGTCGGAAAGGCGAGCGCGGCCAGCCACCCCGCCGTGCCAAGCAGACCTGCCGACAGGATCGGCAGGCGCACTCCGCGCTTCTGTTGCAACCAGCCGGAAAACGGCCCGGCAAAGAACGAGAGAACGTTCGAAGGCAGCTTGATGAGGCCCGTCACGGTTGCGCTCAGGCCAAGGCCTGCTGCGGTCCACAGAGGGTTCTGCGAATAGGCGGAGAACACCAGCGTTATCTGCATCGTGCCAAGCGACATCAGGATCGCGATGACATTGGCGAGAGCCACGTTGCGGCTCCCCAGCAGGCGCAGGTTGATGAACGGCTCGGCCGCCGCGAGACTGCGACGCGCCCAGTAGGCGAGGATCGCCATGCCGAGCACGATCAGGCCGATCACCGTGAGGTTCAGCCAGCCCATCGTGTTCGAGAAACTGATGCCCAGCAACATTGCGGTGATGCCCGGAACGGGCAGCACGCCTTCGAACCAGTCGATTCGCGTTCGCGTCGGAGAGCCCGGACTGCCGGGAATTGCGACCTTGATGACGATCCATGCCACCACGAGCATGACCGCGCTGACCACGAACAGCGTGTGCCAAGGAAAATTGTCGATGATCCAGCCGCCGAGCAACAGGCCGGTGGCCGTGCCCATGCCCTGTCCCGTCGTCATCAGGCCGATGGCGACAGGAACCCGCTCCCTCGGCAAAACCTCTCGGATGATCCCGATGGAGAGAGGGATCAGGGCGGTCGCGCAGCCCTGCAGCGAGCGGCCGAGCAGGACCAGCAGATAGTCGGAAGTGATCGCACTCAGCACCGATCCGGCAACAGCGACGGCCAGCATGACCAGCAGCACCCGCTTGCGCCCGTAGATGTCACCCAGACGACCGGCCATCAGAGCCACGGACGTGCCGATCAGGCCATGCGCGGTGACCAGCCAGGTAGCCGTCACCGGATCGCCGAATTCGCGGATCAGCGTGGGCAGAGCCACATAGATCATCGTCGTTTCGAAGATTGCCCCAATCTCGGCAATCAGCAGCGCACCGATGATTATCCAGTAACTCGATCGCATCGGTGGCCTCTCTCCCCTGCCTCGGGCCGGTCCTTTCACGAAATGCTGCTGCTGGCAATGGCAGACCGGCAGCCGAAGGGGTGTCGCAACGGCATTGCGCTAGCTCTTTTCGAACCCTAACGTCTCGCATATCCGGAAGAACAGGAGAGAGAAGATGGCCGTTTCGCTGCACACCGTGGTGGTTGGCGCCTACAAGCAGTTTCTGCCCCAGGCCGCGCGGCTGATCGACAAGGCCGAAGCCTACTGCAACGAGACAGGGACGAAGCCGGACGATCTCGCGAAGACCTGTCTGGCCCCGGATATGTGGCCGTTTTCAAAGCAGTTCCAGCAGATCGCCCACCACTCGATGGGCGCGATAGAGGCAGTGCGGGCAGGCAGCTTTTCCCCGCAGCCGGGAGAATTCCCGCACGAATTCGCGGCCATGCACAAGGAAATCGCCGACGCGCAGGCCGCCATCGACGCCATCAGGCCCGACGAACTGGACTCGCTTGCCAATAACGAAGTCCTGTTCAAGGTCGGCAAGTTCGAGATGCTGTTCGACGCGTCGGAATTCCTGCTGTCGTTCAGCCTGCCAAACTTCTATTTCCACGTCACCACCGCCTACAATATCCTGCGCATGAGCGGCATTCAGGTCGGCAAGACGGACTACCTCGGCAAAATGCGCACCAAGGGCTGACAGGCAAACGGAATTGCCGGATTCATCGCGGCCAATTCCGGCAGGCCTGTAAAGACGAAATTAACGATATTGGACTAGCCATTCGCGTTCGAATTCGGCGCAAAGCGGAACATGTCCAACAACGACCTTCTATCGTCACTGGTCAATCTGAGGAACTGGCGGTCGATCTCGTTCGGGATCGTGCAGCTGGCTTTCGGCGGCGTGATCGTTGCGAGCTTCTTTGCGCAAGGTCAGTATGACTGGGCGCTGCACCTTGCCGCCTTCCTGCTGTTCGTCGCCAACCTGATGATGATGGCCTATTACGCGAGGATCGCCCGCGACCAGTGGCTCGAAAGCCGGGCCATCTTCCTCGCTTCGCAGGACAACCGCACCCAGATCGAAGAGCTGTTCGCCATGACGGACATGCTTCAGGCAGCGGAAGATCACGAGGATGCCGGCGCGATCCTCGAATCCACCGCGCTTCGCCTGCTGCCGCGCTATGGCGGCGCGCTCTACGTCTTCAACAATTCACGCGACCGGCTCGACCTCGCCAAGAAGTGGAATACTGGCGAAACCTTTGATCCCAGCGAGACCCTTCTGCCCGGCAATTGCTGGGCGCTGAAGCGCGGCAAGCCCCATGTCAACGCTCGCAACGCCGATACGCTGTGCTGCATGCACCACGTTGGAGAGTCGGCCACGGTCGAAGTGCCGATGATGGCGCGCGGGCAGGTCCACGGCCTCATCATGCTGTCGCTCAACGCGCCCGATGCTTTCGAGGCGCTGAAGAACGTGCGCCGGGTCGCCCGCGCGCTTGCCGACTCCATGTCGCTGGCGCTGTCCAACATCGCATTGCGCGAAAAGCTGCGCACCCAGTCCCTGCGCGATCCGCTGACCGGGCTCTACAACCGCCGCTACATGGAAGACGCGCTGGAGCGTCTTGTCAGCCTTGCCGAACGGACGGGCAGCGCGACCTCGGTGCTGATGATCGACCTCGACAATTTCAAGCGCCTGAATGACGAGAACGGCCATGCCAAGGGCGATGCCGTGCTGCGCGACGTTGCGGCCCAGCTTGTGGCCTCGCTTCGGCCATCCGACGTCGTCAGCCGTTACGGCGGCGAGGAACTGGTGGTAATTCTTCCGAGCTGCGGCCTTACCGATGCCGAACTCAAGGCAGAGATCCTGCGCCAGCGCATCGAATCGCTCACCGAGGCGCACGGCATCGAGATTACCGCCTCGATCGGCATTGCGACGGTTCCGGAAACGGCGACCAGCCCCGTCGACGTGATCCCGCTGGCCGACGCTGCGCTCTATGCCGCCAAGCAGGCCGGCAAGAACCGGATCGCAAGCTCCGAACGGCGCGCCGGCAAGGAAGAAGCCCAGCCTCGGCTCGTGGTTTAGATCTTCAGAGCACCCCGCCCGACGGGTCGATCAGGGTCTTGCAGCCCGATTTGGTCGTAATCAGATCCTCGAACACTTTCGGCAATGCATCCAGCCCGATGGTCGCGGTATGCATGGCCGAGGGATCAAGGCCGCCGGTTTCGAGCGCATCGAGCACGGCTGCGAAATCCTCATGCGCGTAGCAGTTCGAGAACTTGATCGTCAGTTCCCGCTTCACGGCCATGCTCGGCTGGAAGCGGTCTTCCTGAAAACAGACGCCCACGACCATGATCGTCGCCTCGTAGGCCGCGACTTCGATCGCCTGCTGGATGAGATTGGGCACACCGACGCATTCGAATATCACATCCGAGCGGCGCCCGGCGATCTCCACGATCTGGTCGGCCACTGGCGCAGAAGACGGATCGATGGCCGCATCGGCACCCAGAGCGAGAGCAAGCTCTCGCCGCTCCTCGGTCATTTCCGAGACGATGACCTTGGCAGCGCCCGCCAGCCTGGCGAACTGGACCACGCCCGCGCCAATCGGGCCGGTGCCGATCACCAGCACCACGCTGTCGTTGTTGATCGGCGTGCGGGTCACGGCACGGCGCGAGACCGAGAGAGGCTCGACCATGGCAGCGGAATCGAAACTGACGCCTTCGGGAACCTTGTGCAGCGAGTGGGTGGGAACGACCGAATATTCGGCATAGCCGCCCGAGTGATCGAGCGAGTAGCCCGTGAAGATGATCTGCTCGCACAGCCCGATCTTGTCCTGCAGGCAGGCCTCGCACTTGCCGCAGTGATGGATCGGCAGCGAAACGACGCGGTCGCCCACCTGCCAGCCTTGCGTGCCTTCGCCCAGTTCCGAGATCACGCCAGCGAATTCGTGACCGAAGACGATGCCCTCGGGCATCCCGCCATATTCCTTCACGTGAAGGTCCGAGCCGCAGATACCGACGCGAGCGACCTGCAAGCCAACTTCGCCCCTACCGGGGCGCGGACGCTCGATGTCGCGGATGGCAAGCGGTTCGCTGTTGCTGGTGAATACGGCGGCGCGCATCGGTCTCTCTCCCTAGAAGCAGTCTCATGACACTAGCGCGGCTTCACTGGCAACCAAACGAAAAAGGGCCGCGAGGATTGCTCCTGCGGCCCTTCTCTATCGGTGTTGCTGCTCGAACGCTGGTCAGAACCAAAAAGCCCGTGCGGCGCTTGAGCAAACCCGGCGCGCGATGCGTCAGCATCGCTGCGCGCCGAAATCAATCGTCCTTGAGGCCGCTGATCGCTCCGCGATCAGTCATCTTTCAAGAACGCCGGGACGTGGTCGGGGTTGCCGCCACCTTCGCCGCCGCGATCACCGCGGGGTCCACGGTCACGATCTCGGCCACCGCCGCGACCGCCACGGTCGCCGCGCGGTCCGCGCCGGTCACCACGGTCGCCGCGATCACCCCTCGGCTCGCGCGGTTCCCGCGGCGGGCGGGTGTCTTCCAGCTCTTCGCCGGTTTCCTGATCGACGACCCGCATCGACAGGCGGACCTTGCCGCGATTGTCGATCTCGAGCACCTTGACCTTCACTTCCTGTCCTTCGGACACGACGTCGGTCGGCTTCTCGACGCGTTCGTTCTTCATTTCGGAGACGTGGACGAGGCCGTCCTTGCCACCCATGAAATTCACGAAAGCACCGAAGTCAACGATGTTGACGACCTTGCCGGTGTAGATCTTGCCGACTTCCGCTTCCTCGACAATGCCCTCGATCCACTTGCGAGCGGCTTCGATCTGGGCGAGGTCGGACGAGGAGATCTTGATGACGCCCTCGTCGTCGATGTCCACCTTTGCGCCGGTTTCGGCAACGATCTCGCGGATCACCTTGCCGCCAGTGCCGATGACGTCGCGGATCTTCGACTTGTCGATCTGCATCGTCTCGATACGCGGAGCATGAGCGGAAAGCTCGGTGCGGGCAGTGCCCAGCGCCTTGGTCATCTCGCCAAGGATGTGCGCGCGGCCATCCTTCGCCTGGTTGAGCGCGGCAGCGAAGATTTCCTTCGTGATGCCGGCCACCTTGATGTCCATCTGCATCGTGGTGATGCCTTCGGAGGTGCCAGCCACCTTGAAGTCCATGTCGCCCAGGTGATCTTCGTCACCCAGGATGTCGGACAGCACGGTGAACTCGTCGCCTTCGAGGATCAGGCCCATGGCGATGCCCGAAACGGGCCGCGTGAGCGGCACGCCCGCGTCCATCATCGCCAGCGAGCCGCCGCAGACCGTCGCCATCGAGCTCGAGCCGTTCGATTCGGTGACCTCGGAGACCACGCGGATCGTGTAGGGGA
>JAGREN010000042.1 GCA_020446505.1 Novosphingobium sp.
CGCAATGGCGGCTTTTCCTTCGCGCGAACGGCATGCGTTCGCCCCGGAAGACTTCGGGCTTTGAGCTGACACAAAGGCGCGTCCGGCAAGTCTGCGTCCAGGTAACGCCGGTGTCCGATACGATGCTTCGGGCGAGAAAGGCCCTGGACCGGTCGGCACTGGCCGCAACCCCCTTGCGGCAGGCCCGTGTTGGCCGGCTGCGTGTAATGACTGCAGCGTCCATTCCCTGCACACCAACGCGATCATCTGCTCACTGCGATTGACGGCCTGGCCGGCCTGCCCGCGCCAGCCAGCCGCTAGGGGGTTCCCCGCCTTCGCGGTGCGGCCATCGCCTGTTCCCGGCCCTGACGGGCTCTCGCCGAGGCATCCGTTCGGATGTCCATCGGCCTGAACCAGTCAGGAGGAACTTGAACCATGAACTCGCATTTTCACGATCAGCTCGCCGGCCTCGTCCTGTCCGGCTTTTCGATCGGCCCCGCTCCAGTAGGACCAGCCGATTTTCCGACCAGCGCGGAAGCCTGCCAGACGCTCGGCGCCGTCTGGTCCGAACTCTTCGCCATGTTTACAGGCACCGCGCTCGAGGTCGATGCCGAGGATCTCGGATGGGCCTTCGTCAATCTCTTCCACCGCGCCGCGCAGCGCAAATCGAGCGCGCTCGACCGGGCCAGCGACGAGGTCCGCGCGCTGGTTGCGACCGCCGATGGCTCGGAGGTGCAGACGAGCAACCTCGAAGACCAGATCGAACGCGCACAATGCGCTGAATCCGCCATGCTCGCCTTCGAAGAGATGCGCGAAATCGCTGCTAGCCTCTATCTCGACGAGTTCGGCTCGTCCTGGAAACCGGTCTCCAGTTCGCGCTTCAATCACGGCGCGATGCTGACCTCGGCGCTGGTCGAGGGCCGCGAATTCCTGCGCGCAAGGAGTGCATCGAAGCGCCGCGCCGCGATGCCCGAAGGCACACCGGTCATCTTCGCAGGCGGGCGCAACCGGTTCACCACTGATGCAGAGGCCAAGGCATTTGCCGAGAATGTCTGGGCGACGCTCGACAAGGTCAGCGAACGCGTTCCCGACATGCTGCTCGTGCATGGCGGCGACACCAAAGGTGCCGACCGCCTCGCTGCTTCCTGGGCCGAACGGCGCGAAATCGCGCAGGTCACCTTCGGTCTCGATATGCGGCTTGGCGCACGCGCCGGGTTCAAGCGCAACGAGCGCATGCTCTCGCTCGATCCGCGCTACCTTATCGCCTTTCCCGGAAACGGCGTGCTCGAACGCCTCGTCATCGATGCCAAGGCGCGCCGCATCACGGTAGTCGATCGCCGCGGTCCGGTCGGTACCAAACCTGGCGGTCCGGTCAGCGCATAGCGACCAGACCTACCCGTTCCATTATGGGCGACCCGTTTGGATCGTCCATCAGAGCCTGTCAGGCGTCCATTGGCCTGCATTCGAATGGTCGAACTTGCCCCATGTCTTGTAGAATGCCGCAGCTAGATGGGGCTTGTATGGCGCGCTGCCAGGTCCTCGTCGGTGCGACGCCCGGACCCGGGCCATTCCCTTTTTGGAAACGCAATCTGCCGTCGATGCACGAGGCAATTTTGCTGGCCGAACCTTTCCGGCTCGAAGTGCATGTCCTATCTCTTCGCGATGGATCTCGACAGCCTCATGCTTCGCTACTTCTCGTCCGCCCAGCTCGGCGATGTCAGCCCCGAGGCACTCGCTTCGGGCATCGAACATTGCCTTGTCGACCTTGGCCTCGAACAGGATCGCGGCAAGCGCTTTGCCCTCTGGGCCTTGCTTCACATGCTTGGATCAGCTCCCGATCTTGACGTGGCGTTCGAAGATCCAGGAGACCGGGAAGCGGCGCGCAATTTCATGGACCTGCTCGCGGCATCGCAGGACGGCGCGTCGGAAGAATAACGACCGATTACTCTGGTGCATGCCTATCACCCCGGCACCTCGATCCAGTCCGGCTTTTTCGCGAACATTCCTGAATCAGGCCAGCTGAGCCCTGCAACCCGCGTGCTTGCCGGCCGTGTTGGCAGCTGCGC